>CALDMH010000163.1 GCA_937915565.1 uncultured Clostridia bacterium
AATAAAGTTCGAGATGCCTTTCCTTTATATTTTCGCGCCTGCACCAATGCACGCGTAGCAGTTCAGGCCTGCGCTCGTCCCGAATAAAACCGTACTCGTCGATTCCGCCATAAACCGATTTGGTAAAACTATCGAGTAAGTCCATAGGAAATTCCTTGTTTTCGGAAACGAATTTTGCGTATTTTCCGCTTATACGGTAATTTTTAAAGGTTTTCAGCGTTTTTTCGAGTTCTTCTGCCGAAAGCACGTTATCGTAATTTTCGTTTTTCATTTTTTCGGCGAGTTTTTCATAATCGGATTTTTCCAATCGCAAATTTTCGGGTTTCGGCATAACCACACAAGCGCAATCGAAGCCGTTATCGTCAAAATTATCAAGAATTTCCCACCAATCTATATCGTTTTCCGCCCTTAAAGAGCGAAGCGCGTCCTGCTTTATCCTTGTTGAACGGAAAAATCTCTCGTCCTGTTCGCCCCTGTTTTCGGCTTTGCCCGTAAACCTTTCGCCGTAACCGATAAATACTTCGTTTTCAAAAATTACCGTTTCGTAATTCATTTTCCGCACCTCGTTTGTCCTCGTTCGTTCACAGTTCCAAACGGGAACGTATTTGTATTTCTTCGTTTTTCTCGTTTCGCTCGGCGTTAGTCCGTGAAATTTTTTATACGCTTTTGAAAAACTTTCAACGGTGTCGTAACCGCAATCGAAAGCGATTTCGGTGATTGTTTCGTTGCTTTGCGATATTAGTCTGCCGGCTTCCGACAATCTTCTGAGCCTTATATATTCGGCAAGAGTGTAATCCGTCAAAGCCGAAAAAATACGCATCATATTATATTTATTCGTCAAAGCTTTTCGCGCAAGTCGTTCGTAATTTATATCGCTATGAAGATTTTTCTCTACGTATTCAACAACTATATCAATCATCGTGTTTTTATTTTATCATAAAGAAACGGCTTTGTCTTGTCATTTTTTGTTTTTATGCCGCTCTTCTTTTGTTGCGCAAAACGTGACGATATTGGTTACTTTACTTCATAAGCGCATTTTGTAAACCTGATATTTCCGATTTCAAATTTAGCGGAAGTTTGCTTTTTCGCCAGCTCGCGACTAATAATAAACTCGTCGGTAACAAACACCAGAAACTGCTTGTCGCCCCGTTCCGCTAAATAGTAATTTTTATCGGCGTCTACGATTCCGTTATACACCTCGGCCGTACCGAACGGCGCGTCCGCAATTATTCCGAGAAGATTGTCGAAAATACGCTGCCCTTTCGTCAGTTTCGTTTTTGCCAAAAGGGGGTTGATTTTTGCCGTCGGAAACTTTTCCCGAACGCACTTGTCCTTTTTAGCCCTACGGCTACCTTCGTATTCCGACAAGTTAATCGGTTCTTTTATAACCGATTTATCCATATTTTCGCCGTCGTCCAGTAAAAAATCTATGCTTACGTTCAAAAGTCTTGCTATTGCTTTAAGGTTATCCACGTCGGGTATTCCGTTGTCCGTTTCCCATTTTGCAACCGCACTGCGAGAAATACCGAGTTTTTCGGATAACTGCTCCTACGAAAGCCCCGCTTGTTTTCTCGCTTCTTTTAATTTTTCGCCTAACGTCATACTTATGACCTCCCGCTTGATTGATACGTTCAGTATAAACTAAAAATCACAAAAAAGCCATACACACCCTATAACGTTACCGTTACTTTTCGTAACAAATAGTAGAAATCCACGGTTTTTTCGTTTTTTATGAAATATGCCAGCCGAGAATAAAACGTTGATATGGATTCTATTTTTTATCGATTGCATTGGTAATTGCAACGACGGCGGAAAATATCACCGATGCGACAACCCAAATCACCCAACTACGCGACCAATCGTTTGATAAAAAACTGTATCCTAGATATGCGGCCGTCGCAATCGCCCAATACGCGCTGTATATCGCCGACGAAATAGACTTTTTCTCCTTATTTTCCTTGGAATATTCGCCCTCTTGCAAAAGCGTTTCATAACTCGCCCATACAACGCCCGTTTTTATAAAACAAACCACTCCTATGCCCGCAATGATAAACGAAAGGGAAAGCATAACCATCAGAAACAGGTCGTTTTCGGCGTCGGCTATCACTCCGACGAAAATAGGAATTACAGCCGCAATACACAAACAAGCCCCAGCGATATTGCTCTTTTTATGCAAATCTTTATATTGCTCTTTGCGTTCTTTGACCATTCCGCTAACGCCGTACTCGGTTTCAAACTTTTCCTTTTCCAAATACGCAAACGGGGCGGATTTACTGCCGCTCGATATAAACGTTGCGACGGCTATCGCAACGAGCGCAATAAGAACAATCATTCCTATGCCGACCGCAATATTTTCGTTCAAAGCCCCTGCCGAAATTTCGCTTATTGCGCTCAAAATTAAAAGAACTATCGGCGATAATATACATAAATAGACGGCGTAGGCTACCGTTTTAGCCGTTTTTGATTTTACGGAAAGAAAAGCGTTCGCTTCCTCCATAGACACACGCTTTAACGGCGGCGTGTCGTCAACCGAGTTGATATTTCCGCTCTCTTCGATTTCGTCTTTAAGCAGATAGTCCAAACTTACTCCGAATAGTTTGGAAAGGCGTATCATTTTATCGAGGTCCGGAACGGATTGCGCGCCCTCCCATTTTGAAACGGATTGCCGCGTTACGTCCATTTGAAAAGCCAATTCCTCTTGCGACCAACCCGCCTTTTTCCGTAACGATATAAGTTTATCGGCAAAAATCATAATTCAACCTCCTGTCGGTTCGATTTTTATGTTCGTATTTTAACGTTTTTTTTAGTTGCTGGCCACCAACCGTCGCCATTCAATACGTCAACCGACAGTTGCATTTGCCGAAAAACCATTGATTTTATGCCGATTATAGCTTTTTAGCCCCAAACTATGCCTTTTTTCTTGCCGTTTTTGTTTCTCGGGTATTCTCTTATACGAGTGACGAAATCAAGATTGATTATTTCTTTTTCGCCCGAATTTTTCTCGATAATCATACCGCCGTCGTCAATTTCTTTTATTACGCCCTGAATATTTGCGTCGTTTGAAGTGACCGTGTAAACGATACATTCTTTTCCGATAAACTGTTTTGCAAGCTCTTTCATATTAAAATTCTCCTTTATTTGTTTTTTTCTGTTCAAAACGTGCCTTATTGCCGCAATTTTTCTTTGCCGTGTTATCCTTGGAATAATCACGAGAACGAACAAAGCAAATAATATGATATAATAATCCATCTTCTCTTCCTTCCGTTATTAAGTTGTTTTGCGCATATCAACGTCTGCTCACGTCGCTTTTGGTGTAACAGCGAAAAATTTTCAATTTCGTATTACTCCTCTGCGCTCTTATCTTATCCCCGTAGACCGAGCATATAATAAATTTCATTTTATCAAAACTCATATCTGATAAAGTATTTATATTTAGGGATTCCATTGTCGGAATTCTGATATGCGCGATTTTCCACATACGCCATCATTCGGTTATACAACACAACGTAAAACAATACGGTAAACCTCCAACCGCGCCCAAAATCGGAAATACGTCATTGCCTCGTGTTTTTAACGTCAGCAATACCATAATACCAATCCACGCTATGACGCATAAAACAATCGTTACGATATGTTCGTGCAACCACTTTTTCTTAAAAAAAGCAATTTTCTCTTTCAACGTAAAAGTGCTGTTATTTAGCGCAGTAACGAGATTATCGTCTGCGGCTTTCCTAAATTCTTCCGTTCCGAGCCGTTCTCCGATTATAAGTTCGTTGATAGTTACTCCGAATTCTTTTGAGAGTAACGACAGCATTTCAACGTCGGGCATATAGTTCCCGTTTTCCCAACGCGAAACGGTTTTGTTGGTTACGCCAAGCTTCTCTCCGAGTTTTTCCTGCGTCAAACCTTTCTCCTTCCGCAGAGCGGCGATAAATTTTCCTATTTTTAATTTGATTCATTCGATTCACCTCGTAAAACATTATAGCATATTTTTCGTAAAAAAGCTTCCTCATAAACAGCGAATGTATTACCCACAAACAGCGAAACGTAAATCTTATGCCGGCCGAGAATAATATTTTGTCAAAGATTTAAATTCCCATTTTTTCTTTTAACATCAAAACGCCAAAAATAACGTAAACCAGGTGAACGCTGACAAGCAAAAACATATTTGCTATCGTTCCGTCAACTACTTGCACTGCCACCGCGGAAGTCGATACGATAGCCCAAAAGCCCGTGAAGAAATCCTCTAAAAAATGAATGATAACGCATATCCATATATTGTGAGTCCTTAAATAAACCGCGCAAAAAAAAACCCCCGCCATAAAAGTAAAAAGCACTTGTCCGATAGTCGTTATTATTACGTTCGGTGTGGTTACGAGATTAAGTAAATGCCTTAATCCGAAAATTATCGACGAACCTATAATTGCCGCCCAAATAAAGCCTTTTTTATCTTTCCAACTGTCAAGCATTTGCGTAAAAATTGCCCCGCAAAACAAAAACTCTTCGCTGTACGCTATTGCAAGATTGTAAAGAGTAAAACCCAAAACGATTGAAACACTCGGCGTTGTATCCGGCGCGCTATAACTGAAAATAAACGCCATAACTGCGCAAATTAAACCGACGAGCCCGAACGAGAACAAACTCTTAAAAAGTTCTTTGCATTGCAAAGTAAACGGTATTTTTCGATAAATTATAAAACAGGCCGCGATTACCGCTAATAAAGTGAGCGTATATTTTATCGCGCTTGCAAAATAGAACGGTAATTTATACAAAAGCGGATAAAATGCGCCCCATAGAATCGGCATTGAAATAACAAAAAGCAAAATCGAGAAGATTATAGGGAATTTTTGAGCAAAATTCTTCATAATACACCTATCTGTAAAGCCCGCTTAAATAATTGTTCCAATCGCCGTCCAATTCAACGTTCGGAGAAATTATCAAAGCAGTTGCGCCGTGAACAACCGACCAGCATTTTATTAACTTTGCAAGCCCCTGCTCCTTCGTTATGCCGTGACTTTCGGTCAGCGACAAACAAACTTTCCTGAACACTTCAAACGGAGGATAATTATTTTCGACTTCGTCAAGCGTTAAAATCATTTTGCACGATTCCTTACTGTTATAAATGAAATTATAATAAGCGGGGTGCTGTTTGAAAAAATCTATATAGGCGTTTCCGAGAATATTAAGCGTTTCGGGATTAGTCGTATCTTTATTTTTTATCGAATTTGATAAAAATTCGGCAAAATTCTCGGAAACGTGTTCCCGACAGGCTAACAATAGTTGCTCCTTATTTTTAAAATGTGCATACGGCGCGGCATACGACACTCCGCAAGCCCCTGCAACCTTACGAATAGACAAAGCATTTTCGCCCTCATTATTGATAATCTCAATGGCTTTTTCTATGAGCTCGTTTCTTAGATTACCGTGATGATATGGATTTACTTTTTCCATTTAGAGCCTCCTAATCTTAACACTGTTAAGATTATAATATATTATCTTAACGTTGTCAAGATAAAAACAAACTTTTAACGACAGGGATTCCACTCGCCATCACTAATTACCGAAAAGGTGTCTTTTTCGCCATTTCCCG
>CALDMH010000164.1 GCA_937915565.1 uncultured Clostridia bacterium
TACGGCGGGAGCTTCTAAAATTTCCGCAGACGCGAAAATCCGCGAACTTTGAAAAACGGGACGTAAAATCAACGCCGCAGACAATAAAAATATTTTTTTGAAAAGCTTTTCGGGTAATTTCGTCATACAAAAAGTATGCTTTGCGATAAAAAAAATATGTACGAACCGTACATACCGTTGACAAAGCGCGCGCGATGTCTTATAATAATTAAAACAAGTGTTATAGATTGATTTCGTTTTGCGGAGAATTTATGGAAAATATTATTCAGATAACCGAACTCGATAAAAGTTTCGGAGAGGTTCACGCCGTAAAAAATCTTTCGTTTAAGGTTAAAAAAGGCGAACTTTTCGCGTTTTTGGGCGTTAACGGAGCAGGCAAATCGACGACTATTTCCATTATGTGCGGCCTTTTGCAAAAGGACGGCGGAAACGTGGAGATTTGCGGCAAAAACGTGGAAACCGATATGCGGGAGATTTCAAAAAAACTCGGCGTAGTGTTTCAATATTCGGCTTTGGACGGCTGCCTTAACGTTAAGGATAATCTCGTTTCGCGCGCCGCGCTTTACGGAATTTACGGCGACGAGGCCAAAAAACGCATAAACGAACTTGCGGAAAGGCTCGATTTTAAGGATTTGCTTTCGCGCACGGTGGGGAAACTTTCCGGCGGACAAAGAAGAAGAATCGACGTTGCCCGCGCGCTTTTGCATAAGCCCGAGGTGTTGATTCTGGACGAACCCACGACGGGACTCGACCCGCAAACCCGCAAAACGCTTTGGGAAGTGATACGCGAAGCGATGGTAAAGGACGGAATGACGGTTTTTCTCACCACGCACTATATGGAAGAATCGGCGGACGCCGATTACGTCGTTATTCTCGATTCCGGCGAAATTGCCGCAAAAGGCACGCCGCTCGAACTGAAAAACGCTTACACCGGCGATTTTATAACCGTTTACAACGCGGAAGAAAGCGTTATAAAAAGCCTCGGGCATTCTTACGAACAAATTCGCGACGCTTTCAGAATTTCGGTTAAAAACACTGCGGAGGCTCGGGATTTAATCGTTAAAAATCCCGAAATCTTCTCGGATTTTGAAATAACGAAAGGCAAGATGGACGACGTTTTCCTTGCCGTTACCGGGAAAAAACTGGTGGGAGGAAACTGAAATGAGAACGTTTTTTGAACTTACGAAAAGAAACGTGAAAGCGTTTTTCAAGGACAAAGGTTTGTTTTTCTCATCGCTCATAACTCCTTTGATTCTGCTCATTCTTTACGCCACGTTTCTGGCGAAAATTTATAGGGAATCGTTTACGGGAACGGAGGGCTTCGCCGTGCCGGACAAAATTATGAACGGACTGGTTGCGGGCGAACTCGTTTCGTCGCTGCTCGCCGTTATTTGCGTTACGGTGGCGTTTTGCTCCAACCTCTTAATGATTCAGGACATAACCAACGGTTCGAGAAAGGATTTGCTCGTTTCTCCCGTTAAAAGTTCGGTTTTATCCGTTTCGTATTTTGCCGCGACGTTCGCTTCCACAATCATAGTCACCTTCACGGCGATGGCGGCTTGTATGATATATCTGGCAATTCAAGGCTGGTATCTGTCCGTTTCGGACGTGTTTTTGCTCATCTCGGACGTAATTCTCTTAACTCTTTTCGGAACGGCGTTATCGTCTTTCGTAAACGCGTTTTTAACGACGAGCGGTCAGGCGTCGGCCGTCGGCACAATCGTTTCGGCGGGCTACGGGTTTTTATGCGGAGCGTATATGCCCATCGCAAGTTTTGACGAGGGGCTGCGTAACTTCATAATGTTCCTCCCCGGAACTTACGGCACTGCGCTTATCCGCAACCACTCCATTTCGGGAGCGGTGAACGAACTTGGCGCGCTTATTCCGGACGAAGCGACGAAAGTCGAAGTTATAAAGAAAGTGCGGGACGGAATAGATTGTAACGTATATTTTTTCGGCAACGAAGTGGAAACCTGGGTTATGTATCTCGTTCTCGTAGGAGCGATACTTCTCTTCCTTGCCGCGTATATTTTGTTTGCAAAACTCTTAAAAAAGAAAAAATAACGGGGCTTTTTAAAGCTTATAACGAAGTTTATAATAAAACTTCTTTATAATAAAACTTCCGCCCGTTAACGAATAAAAGGAGAAAATTTATGAAATCATTGGAAATCATTCAGAAAATAGCGAAAATTTTTAAAATTCTCGCCACAATCGCATTCGTTTGTTGTATAATCGGAACGGTTTGTTGCGCTCTCGGCGCGGGCATAACGCTTGCCATCGGCGAAAATTCCGAGCTGTGGCAACAAATTATGGACCAAAGCGAAAACTCGTTCGATTTGAATCTCGCGCGTTGCTCGTGTTTAAGCGGCACGTTTTCCTGCGGAATAGGAATTGCCGTTTCGTGGTTTGCGAAGAAATTTTTCGAGGACGAACTCGTTGCCGGCACGCCTTTCGACAGGTACGTTTGCACGAAAATGCGTAACCTCGGTATTATTTACGTCGCTTCCTATTTCGTCAGCGTGATTATTGCCGCCATCGTTTACGCCTGCTTCGGGCTGGAATACGACGGAAGCGATTACGGCGGATTATCGACCGGATTGTTCCTGTTGGGCGCTTGGTTGCTCTGCCGTTACGGCGCGGACGTGAGAAACTCGGCCGGCGTTACGCCCGAAAAAACGAATTTCGGGGCGGGCGACGGAACGAGAACCGATATGAAAACCGAAACGAGAACGGGCGAAAACCCCGAAGCAAAAGCCGACGAAAATTCGGACGATTTGTTTTGATTGAAGTCGATTAGTTTAAATTCAGCGTTATAAACGATTAACGATAAACGATAAACGCCGCCCCGCGGAGCTTAAAAGCTCCGCGGGGCGGCTTAATTATACGCGTTTATTCCTTTTTACGTATGCGTTTATTCTTCTGTTACGCGCGTTTATTTCTTTTACGCACGATTAGTCCGCGTTGATTTCTTTTTTAAAATCGCCTTTGCGGCAAACCACCGATTTTATTCCCGTTCGTTTAACGCCGAGAAGTTCATCGGCTTCCTCCGCCGCGTTTTTATAAACTCCCTCGGTGTAATGCGAGAAAACGTAATCGACCTTTTTGATTTTCCCTGCCGCCTGCTTGCAAAATTCGCGAATGGGCGCGGAAAGCGCGAAAACCCAGATAGGCGAACAAATCGTCACGCTCTCAAATTTCGTAAGGTCAACGCTAATCGGCTCAATCGGCATACCCCATCGCATCATTCCGAATCTTCCGCACCACCAAAAACCCGCAGTTCCTTCCGTTTTTTCGGTCGATTTAACCTCGTAAATCATCGCGCCGCTTTCGTTCGCTTTTTCGTAAGCCAACTTTTTGACGTAACCCATACGCGAAAAATAAACCACGAGCTTTTCGGGATTTTTTCCGACGTTCGGATAGTCCGCCTCGTTAAAAGAAAACGCCTCCTGCTTCGCAAAAACCGACGCCGCATAGCCGGTTACCGCCTGACAAAACCCGAACACGAAATATATCGTTGACATAAAATTAAACGGGAACGTATAAAACTGAATACAAATCCAAAGCATAAGCGTTATTCCGAACGTTCCGCCGAGAACGACGCCCGCCTTTTTCTTCACAAATAAAAGCGTTGCCGCCGTGAGATTCGTGATTCCGTTTACGACGAGCAACATTATCCCCGAAAACAAAAAATCCTGAAAAAGAACGTCCGCAAACGGAAGTTTTTGAAAATACGGAAGCATTGCGTCCATACCCATCGCCTTGCCGCTCGTATCGATTAACATTCCCGCCGCGCCCGCAACCGCGCCGATTCCTATAAAAAGCGTCCAGAAAATAAGCCATTTCCGCGCAACGTTGAATCTCGATTTAGTAATAACGATCACCTCTTTTGATAATTTTGTCGAAGAATTTATCGTTTTAAAACGTTTGTTATACATTATAACTTCAAAATATAAAATAGTCAATCGTTTTTCTTAAAATCGGCGAAAAAACGGATAAAACCGAATAAATTTTTTTGAAAAAACTCGGTAATAACCGCGAAAAACGCCGTTTAATCGACTTATAGCCCCACTTTTTTGTTGTAATTGCAAATTTTATCAAATTTTTATAATATACGCGGTCGCTTTATGATATAATAAACGAAAGAGGTGAATTATGATTTATTTCATTTATTATTCGAGCTTTATAATCGTTATCCCCGGTATTATCGTCGCGCTCGTTTGCCAGCTTCTGGTTACAATCAGATATAAAAAATATTCCCGCGTGGAATCGCAATCGCAGTGGCGCGCAAACGAAATGAGCGATATGATTTTGGAAAGACAAGGCATACGCTCCGTGGAGATAAGGAGAATCAACGGTAATCTCACCGATAATTACAATCCCTCCACCGACGTTTTAAGCTTATCCGAAAAAGTTTATAACGGAACGGATATTGCTTCGCTCGGAATCGCCGCGCACGAATGCGGGCACGCCGTGCAAAAACACACCGATTCACCGCTTCTCGCACTGCGTTCGATTCTCGTTCCCGTAACCAACGTCGGTTCGAGGCTTGCCGTACCGGTTGCGCTCGTCGGCGTTTTGCTCACGTTCTGGTATGAAAGCACAACCGCCGAACTTTTAATCGCGATAGGCATAGCGCTTTATTCGCTTTCGACTATATTCGCGCTCGTCACTATCCCCGTGGAAATCGACGCTTCGAGAAGAGCCGTGAAAATGCTTGCGGAAGCGAACGTTTTAACCTCCGACGAATTAAGAAAAACGAAAAGGGTTCTTTCCGCGGCCGCGCTGACTTATATCGCCTCGCTCCTCGTTTCTTTGCTGTATCTTTTAAGATTCGTCTTATTGATTGCTATGTCGAGAAATCGCCGCAGAGATTGACGCTATAACGATATGGCGATAAATTTAACAATAATACGAAAAGCCCCCGCCTCGTTTCCGAGGCGGGGGCTTTTTATCCATAGGGATTTTATAATGGATTCATTTTCGGCAACCGTTTCAATCAAACCAAACCGTAACGCGGTTTTTCTTTTCGAGCCAGTTCTTCCCGCACGATTGATAGTCGGTTAAGAGCAGTTTTTCGCCGTCCGCAAGACTTATCGCAAACCTTAAAAATTCGCCTTTTTGCGGTTGAAGTTTTTCGTAAGAGAGCGGCGCGGCGATTTTGAACGGCTTATCGAAATCGATTTCCCCTATTTTGGTTTCGTCCGCAGCCAAAGTAATCGCACCGTAAACGAAGGCCGTTTTACCGTTAAGCTTACGTATCTTCAATTCGTTCGCGTATTCGATTTCTATTTCGTCGCCGTCGTTAAATTTTCCGCTTAACTCGTAATATCCGCTTTTCCCCGCGTCCTTGCCGTCAACGAAAACGCTTCGGCAATAATCGGGGCGGCGCACGAACAACGTCAAATCGGCTTCGCCTTCGCAATTCACCGTTATTTTGCACGAATTTCCGCTCGGATAATCACTTGCGAATTTAAGTGCGACGGGTTTTCCGTCCTTGTCGTCGATTTTAAGTTCGCCGTCGAAAAGGTAATTGATTATCACGCCTTGTTCGCACTTCATAACGGCGGTTAAGGGCATCAAAGCAATTCCGCACGCGCCGATTGCGTCGCAACACCCGCACGAGCCGCCGCTCGCAAATTCCATATAACCGCCCGTTCCCCGCCCGCGGGAATTTTTATATAACGGACTGTAGCTATCGAAAACCATACCCTTAACGTACTTCTTCTTGAATAAATTCAGTATGTCGTTACAGTTCACGTTTAAGCTTCCGTAAAGAGAATTCAGCCCAGATTTTTCAATTCTGTCGATATATTTTACGTCGCCGGTTAAAAAGAAAAGCCTTGCGGAAACCCTCATCCAAGTCACCGTAACGCAGGTTTCCTGCATAATCTGCTCGGAATATTCGGTCTGTTTAACCGTGGAATTATCGAAAAGTTCGTGCGTGCAGCCCGAACACCCGATAATCGTCATATCCGTTTTCACAACGGCCTCGGTGAAATTTTTAACCGCCGTGAAGAGTTTTTCTTCGCCCGTAACCTCGTAATAAGCCAGAAGCCCTTCGAAAAAAGACATCGTTTCGTAAGCTTTCACCACGGGATATTGATAAGGATAAAGTTTGTTTTCGAGCGCAAGCTCCAAAAAGTTGCAATCGCTGCTTCCGCCGGTGGAAATTATATACCCCGCAAAATCCAAATATCTCTTTTCTCCCGTTTCTTTGTAAAGCTCGACAATCGGTTCGAGAATCGTGCAGGAATTGACGCAGCCCCACCAAGACGACGTTTCCGTTATGCTCTTTTGGTTTTCGCCGTCGCCTATTTTTGAAATTATATAGTCGGCGTGACCTTTTAAAACTTCGAGAATTTCCGCCTTGAAAGCCTCGTCCTTGCAAATCCGATAATAATGCTGCAAGCCCGTTAAAACGTATTTTCTGCACCACAAATCCCAGCCGTTGAATTCCTTTTCAACGCTGTAAGCCGAAATTCTGCCGCTTTCTTCTCTTGCCGAAATCATCTCTTTCGCCGCCGCGGTTAAAACGCCGTATAACTCCTCGTCTTTCGTATATCGATATATGAGCGACGCCCCGCGCATCTCCTTGCCGAAAAATTCGCCTCGCCAGTACCCGTCGGAATCCTCTTTGGTTATAAACGGCTCGACGAGCTTACTCCATCTTTCCGCATTTTTCAGTTGCTTTTCGGAAACGAATTTTGCATTGTCGTCAAGCGCGCCGTTTATCTTCAATTCGTCGCCGCTATAAAATTTTACGCCTTTAAACATATTGCCCTCCGTTTGTTTCCCGTTTGTCGTTCCTTATTTATCATACAACCCGCAATGAAGAAAACATAGTATAAAAACGTCATATTCGTTGTAAAATAAATTCAAACGCGGCAAATTACGGCAAATTGAGGCAAAACGAGAAAAATTTTGCCCGTGGGAAAATTTTTTACGGAAATTTGCTCCGTTTCGTTGATTTATCACGGTCGGTGTGATATTCTTGTTGCGTATTTCAAGCGAAAAGTTTTGTCGGTCGAAAAATTTCGTCGGAAAAACCAACCCGGCATACGAGGTGAAAAAAAATGAAAGTAAGCGAAAATCCGAAGCACCCCGAATCCTACGGGGAAAGCCTTTTTGAAGAGCGGGAACTCGTCGCCGCGTATTTCCACACCTCGAAAGAATACGGGCGTTTCTCGCCGCATTTTCATTATTTTTACGAGCTGAACGCCGTTGTGGAAGGCAGCGGCACGCATTTTATCGGCGACAAGCAATTTCAGGTTAAGATAGGGAATATCTTCGTTATTCCGCCGTTTATCAAGCATAATTACGTTTTCGACGACGACAATTTCAACGTTTTTCATATCATCTTCAAAAACGATTTTTTCAATAAATACAAGCCGATATTGAAAAACGTTTCGGGCTACAACACGTTTTTCGACATCGAGCCGTATTTGAGAATATACAACAAAAACGCTAATTCCATCATCTCTTTTGCCGACAAATTCGACGCCTACAAAAAGGATTTTGAAAGGCTGGCCTCCTTCACGGCAAACTCCGAATCGCCCGAAAAAACGGAACTTTTCGCGTTATTTTTGATTACTTCGATTTGTCAGGAACTGGTTGAAAAAAGCGACGCGAAAGAAAACGACCTCGATTCGCTTACGTACGTAATGCGCGCAATGGAATTTTTGCAAAAAAATTATTCCGAACGGCTTTCCGTGGAATCGCTCGCCAACGCCGCAAATATGTCAAAATCGACGTTTTTAAGGCATTTCAAGCGTTATTTCGACGCAACTCCGCTGGAATATCTCAACCGGTATCGCGTGAGGGAAGCGCAGAGGCTGCTCGAAGAAACGGATATGAGCGTTACGACCATTGCGCAGGAATGCGGGTTTTTCGACAGTTCGCATTTTATCAAATGTTTTAAAAAGCAATCGGGCGTTTCGCCCGCCGCGTTCAGAGAGCGAAAGAAAATCCACGCCGATAAAACCGAAAATTGAAATGAAAACGTCAAAAAGTGCGGCTATAAGTCGTTTAACGCAAGTTTTTGATTATCATTAAGAAGGGGCGGCGACCGCAAATTTGCGGTCGCCGCCCTATAATTTATTACGTTTAATTTTAACCTATAAGCGTTTTTAAAATAACCTGCGCATAAATCCGCGCGAGGAAATCGTTAGGGTGATTGACGTTATTGCCCGTCATATCGTAATAACGCTTGGTTTTGAGAAGATATTTGTGCATCGAAGTTATCGGCGCAAACCCCACTCCGTTCAATTCGTCCGCCAAAGTTTTCAGTTCGGCCTCGAAAAGATGTTGATTTCCGAAAAATCCCGTAACTTCGCTATTCGGCAAAATCGACGAAAAAAGCATCATTTCCGTTTCTTCCGAGGCGTTTTTTACGGAATCGATTATATTGCGGATTTGCTCTTTGTACTCCGAGGGAGCAAGCGACGGGTCGTTCATTCCGAAGCCGATAAACACGAGGTCGGGATTGTGCGCGTTCACTCTTTGTTCAACGTTATCCGCGCCCCATTTGGTGTTCATTCCTCCGACGGCCGTGTTGACGTAAGTTATCTTTGAAGACGGATATTTCTTTTCGAGCCAACCGACGACCATTTCCGGAAAACTTTGCGCATATGGCCCTACGCCTATTATTCCGCTCGAATTCGCGCCCGTTGTGATGCTGTCGCCGTAAAAAACGACGTTCAGGGGCTTACCCTTTTCGAGTTTTTCGAGCGAACTGGAAAACCTGTCGCTCATATCCGCTATTTCGGGGACTTTATTTCTGCCGCTGTGCCTATACGTTACCGCGATTTGTTTTTTGCAAAACGTATCGCCCTCGCCGAATAAAATATAATTTTTATCGTCTCTCGTACAGCCGAAACACGCGCCTTGTTTATACGTCGTCGGATAATATTCCTCTTCCGTATAATAAGGTATCGACGTGTCGGGGGTAAGCTTTATGCAGTTATCCTCGATTACGTAGTCTTTTCCTTCCTTATATTCGGTTTTAAGGTCGTACGAACGAACGGAAATTACCTCCTCGGCGGTGAAAAGCATACTCGGACAATCGTCCTTGCCGACGAACATCATTGTTTCGTTGTACATATATTTGCTGTTCCAAAATGGATTAACGTAAGCTTCGAGCGTATATTTATCGTATTCCATAAGCGTTTCCTTAACCGAACTTTCTTGCCGACTTTCGCTTTGTCTTTCGCTTGCGGATTCACCGAAATCGAAAGAGCCGTGACCGCCGTCGTCGTACCCGCACGCCGCAAAGGAAAAAATCAATGCGACGGCAAACGACGCCGCCAAAATTTTTTTAATCATTTCACACCCTCCGTCATTACGGAAAGATAATTACTTTCCGCATATTTTTCTCCTAAATTTCCTGCAAACGGCGAAAAAGTTGCGTTGCGACATTCCGTAAACGAACATTCCGCCGTTTCCGTCCTTTTTTCGTATTCGGACGATTTCACGACGAGATTGTCCTTCACCGTAACGTTTTCAACGTGCTCCGCAAGAACCAATCCGTCGCCGAAAACGTCGAAACGATTGCCGGATATTAAAACGTTTTTGTGATAATATCCCGTTCTCTTATCTTTTGCGACGGGCGAAAACAAGACTGGATACTCGCCGAAATGGTAACAACAGTTATCGAAGCGGTTGCCAGTTATTTTAAGGTTTCTCACACCTCCGGATTCGTACCAGAAAGCCGTGTCGCCGGAAAAGTGAAGCGCGTACGCCGAATTTGCGAAATAGTTGTTTTCAATCGTAATTTCCTTCGGCGTGGTTACCAAGAACCCTCTCGGCCGATTATTGCCCGTACGGCAACCGCAAACGCGAACCTCGGGCATACGGCTGTCGTTACATATCTCGCTGCCGATGACTACATCCGATAAATCGCTATCGGTAAGGATTTCGATTTGCCTTTCGTTTATAAGTTCCGCCCGATTAACCGAAACGGGAATAAATTCGTCCCACGTTCCCTTTTTCGCAACGAACGCAACGTCGCCTTTTTTATAAACGTTTATGCCGAACTGCTGAAAATGACGAACGTCGAGGGTTAAACGACCTTCGCCGACTTCGCTTACGACGTTATATATTCCGTGAACGTTGATTGCGTCGTCCATCATATTATACATAACGCAATTTTCTACGTCAATAACGCCGGAACAATTAACGAAATGCAACGCGTCGCAGTTGAGCGTAATAAGCCCCTTGCTTCTCTCTGTCAGTTCGCACCGAAAACCCGAAACGCTCACGTTTTCGCATAACAGGCAAACGACGCCCATCGCCCCGCCGTGCGTTACCTCGATATTTTCAAAGCGCAAGTTCTCCGATTCCGAGGCGTAAATTATGCTGTTCATACGTTTCTCGTGCGTTATCGTCATCACGTTTCCCGATTTCAGTCCGTTTGGCGGCGAACCGACGAATTTAACGTAGCCCTCGCCCATATCTTCAACGAGATAAGTCGTTTGCGCAATCGGCGCGTTTTCGTTCTTTTTCGCATTTTTTCCCGTCACCGCTATCTGCAAAACGGAATTATACGCGGGCGCGCGCTTTTCGGCGTCGAATTCGAGAAAAAGGTTAATCCCGTCGGCCAAATCGTTCTCCCAGAACGGAGCTACGGCGATGAAACTGCCGTTTTCCACCCTATAAGGAAATTTTTTCGCGTTGATTTTGAGAACGAAATAATTCTCTCCCGTTTCCGCAACGATTCCCTCCGTATAAAACGGACGGTCGTAATCGACGAGTACGTTCTTCAACGTGACGTTTTTACAGTTCTCTATGGCGAACGGAGTTATTCTTCCGTGAAACACGAGCGCGCTTCCGCCGAAATCGAGCGTAACGTTTTCCTTGTCGCGCAATAAAAAAGCTATTTCCCTTTCTCCGGAATCGTTGTTGGATTGATAGTAAAACCTCTTTCGCGCGCAATCGGCGTAAACGTCGTATTCTCCGAAAGGCAACGTATATTCGCCGTTGCTTTTTATATCGCTAATCAAATCTATTATTTCTTTTGCCGTTTTCATTTGTCTTTTTTCTTCCGCCCGACGGCCGCAATCGCCGCAAAAGTCACGATTATCGCGCCGACCGCTCCGCCGTCGTTTATCGCGCCGCCGCAACCTTGCCCTCCGCTTTCCGAAGGCTTATCGTCGGTTACGTTCACGCTGAAATAACAGTATTTCCCCGCATATTGCAGCCCTACGAGCACGTTGCCCGTTTTTAAGCCGTCGTATCCGCTTACGAACGCTTTGGAAACGTTCATATCCGCTTCCCGTCCGTCGGCGTAAACCGCGGCGAGTTTCGCTCCGTTAAGATTAAGGTTTTCTCCTTTGGAATAGGTAAGTTTCGACGGTTTTTGAACCAAGCGCAAACTTTTAAGGCAAGCGGTGAGATATTCGTTGGCTTTGCCGTTTAAGTCCTCGCCGGCTATAACTCTGCCCGCCGAATCGGCAAACGCCTCGCCGTAAACCAAAATCGCGCCTTTTAACGAAACGTTTTCGGCTTCCTTTTCCGTCATTTCGCCGTCGAGAGTAATAACCGCCTCGTTTAAAAACGTTCTCTTGGCCGCAACCACTTTTTTGCGCGTGAACAAATTGCACAAGCCGAAATTATTCGCCTCTAAATCCCTTGCGAAAGCCATTCCCTCGGTGAGGAGCGAAAGCTCGATTTCCACGTTCGATATTACCTTCGCGCTCACTTCCGGCAAGATGAAAAACTCTGCCGAAACTGCCGCTCCTTCCTTTATCGTTTCTGATTCTATTGAAAGGCTTTTTATGGGTTTAACCGACTTATAGGCCAATATATTGCCTATTTCGATATAACCGTTCTCTGCCGTAAACTTAACTTTTTCGGATTTTTCTCCGTCGAGATAAGTCGCTTGCATTTTGCCCGAAGCAACCTTCGTTCCTCTCACGTTTAAAAGCAGAGCGTTATACCTTCCGAGGCTTATATCCGCGTCGTCAATAACAACCGAACCTTTTCCCGCGGTCAGTTCCCGATATTGGGAATACTGCTTGAAATACGCGCCGTCCTCATAGTAAGTAATTTCGTTGTCAATCAGTTTATAGCCCGCTTCCTCGGCAGTTTTCGGCCCGATAAACACGATTTCCGCGCCCATCGTCGTGAGCCTTTGCATATGAACGGCGTTGCCGGAGATAACGATATTTTCATTCCCTTCGTTATATATGGCGATATATCTGCAATCGATTCCGTTGTTTCTGTTGTTATACTGATGATAAGCGTTTTGAAGATTTGCATAAATCAGATTATTTTTTATAAACAGATTCTTATGCGCTCCCGAGCCGTTATTCATAATGAGAAACGCGCCGCCGTCGTTATAAGACAAAACGCTGTCGCTCACTTCGACGTTGTGGTTTCCGCCCTCGAAATCGAATCCGCAACCGTCGCAGTTGTTGTGATTTTTGCTCCCGTTGAACTCACATTCCGAAAAAAGAAGATTTTTGCACGATTCTATTATGACGTCGGTCGTTCCCAGCGGCACGTTGTTCTCTCTGTCGAGCGCGCCGTGAATAACTCTCACGTTTTTAATTAAACCCCAGCCCTCTGGCGAAGGAACCATCGAATCTCCTTGAAGCACCGCTCCCCCGTCCACGCAACTGAAACCGACTACGGACGGAGCTACTCCGGTTGCCGTTATATTTTCTATGCGCACGTTTTTGAACGCCTGCCTGTATCCGTTATCGCCGGACGTTCCGTTAAAATTATAAAAATAACACATAACGCCCGAAACCACGTCGGTCATCACGCAATCCTTAACGGTGAGGCACTCGAACGCCGTGGAAGCTTCGTCGATATTCTCCGGCCTTACGGTATTCTTTTTGCCGCCGACGAAAACGCAGGACGCAAAGAAATATTCAAAACTTCCTCCGCCCGTCGGCTTATATTTTCCGTTTTCGATTATCGGAAGATCTCCGCGCGGCCTACCGTGAACCTCGGTAATTTTGTTATTGTAAATTTTGTTTATCGCGTCGGAAGCCGCAAGCGAAAACCCGTCGTAACCCGCTTCCGCCTCGTCAACCGTTTTATTCACTTCGTGAAGGGCGTCGTTTTGAATATTTTGAAACTCGCAACCCGAAACCTCGACGTATTTGCTTTGCGTTTCGGGGGCGACAAGCGAAGTGTTCGCAGTGGCAATAAGCCTGACGTAAATGCCCATAGCCGTGTTTTCGATTCTTAAATCCCTGATTCTGACGTATTTAATCGGGCAGGTAACCGCGTCGCCGTTTTTATCGGCGTAAAAATCGTTGAGCAAAACGGCTACGTCGCCGTCGTCGTTCGTCTGGCTTATAATCGGCTTTTCGCCTTCTCCGTACGCGCCGATTTCAACGTAATCGTCCGCAGTTCCGTTACCCGTAACCGAAAGCCTTTCGTGGAACTCGTCGCCTCTTTTAAGAAGCACCTTATCGCCCGCGGACAAAACCAACGAGCCGACGTTTTTAAAAGTTTTCCACGGTTTATCCGCCGAAGTTCCGGCGTTTTCGTCGCTACCTTGGCTGCTGCTGACGTAATACGTCGTTCCCGAAACTTTTTCCGAAGCGTTTTCTGCTTTCGCAACAGCTCCGGTCAAACCCGAACAAGAAAACATTACGACCGCAACCGTCGCGATTGTAATTAACGTTTTGAATTTAATACTTTTCGTTTTCATCTTTCTCCTTTATTAGTTAAAAACACGCCGTCAGGCCACGGCTCGTTTTATTCTTGGCCGGCATCGTTCCTTAACCTTTCACCGCGCCGAGCGTAACGCCCGAAGCGAAATATTTGTTTGCAAAGGGAAACGCGATAATCATAGGAATCATTCCGATGATTATCTGCGCGCACTTTATCGTTTTATCCGAAACGAGCGCGTAGTTTTGCAGGTCTACCATACTTTTTATATCGGGTGCTTTTATCGTCGATTGCAGGTAAGTCTGGAAGGGATAACGGTTTACGTCGTCCATAAAAATAAGTCCGTTAAACCATTCGTTCCAGCTGTTGACGAACACGAACATAACTACGGTTGCGATAACCGGCGTGGACATAGGGATAACCACGCGGAACAACACCTGAACGGCGGTTGCTCCGTCTATGCGGGCGGCCTCTTCGACTTCTTTCGGCAATCCTCTGAAATAATTCATAACGAGAATCACGTTATAAACGGGAACGGCCATAGGCAAAACGAGCGCCCATATGGTATTCGTCAATTTGAGCCAAACCTTGACGAGAATTATCCCCGGAACTAACCCGCCGTTGAATATCATACAAAAAACGACTATGGCAACGTAAATTTTGCGCGTAGGATATTCGGAAGATTTTCTCGAAAGCGGATAGGCCATAAGAACCGTAACGGGCGTGCTGATGACAATCGAAAGAACAACTCTTTTAACGCTTATCCAAAGCGAATTGTAAAGCTGCGCGCGGCCGAGCATTATCTCGTAAGATTGCAGCGAAAAATCCTTCGGAATCAAAAACACCCTGTCTGCGGTATCTTTGCTGTTAAGCGAAATTGCCAGAACGTTAAGAAGAGGCAAAAGACATAAGAGCGCGGCGAAAATAACCGCAACGTAAATTATCGCCTCCGCTACGCGCGACGGACGAATTCCGCTCCTGAATTTTAAACTTTTTTCCATCGTTTCACCTCTTAGAACACGGAATAATCGGTAAGCTTCGAGGCAAGTTTCCAACCGGAAACTATAAACACCGCCGAAACGACGGATTTCATCAACCCTATCATCGTGCTTTGCGACCAAGCGTATTCGTTTTTATAAAGCTTATACGAAAAAGTGTCGATTATTTCCGAGGTTCTTAAAACGAGGTCGTTTTGCAGATTGTATATCTGGTCGAATCCGGCGTTTAAAACGTTCCCGAGATTAAGCACCGCGCTCATAATTATTATCGACATCATTCCCGGCAAGGTGACGTGCACGGTTTGTTTAAATCTTTTCGCTCCGTCGATAACCGCCGCCTCGTAAAGGCTTACGTCTATCGAAGCAATCGAAGCGAGATATATAACCGAGCCCCAGCCGAAGCCCTTCCACATATCGGTTATAACTATAACGAACACGAAATAGTTTTCATCGTCGAGGAAATGCTGCGGAGGAACGTTAAACAAACCGAGAAGGTTGTTTATAACGCCTCCGTTCGTCGAAAACATATCGAGAACTATTCCGGACATAATTACCCAAGAAATGAAATTAGGCAGGTAAACTATCGTCTGAACTCCTTTTTTCAAGCCTTGCAGGCGCACTTCGTTCAAAAGCAACGAGAAAATTATCGGAATGGGAAATCCCAGCACGATTTTTAAAAACGAAATAAAAAACGTGTTGAAAATAACTCTCCATATTTCCTTTCTCGCAAAAAGCTCGGTCAAATTATACAATCCGTTAAGTTCCGAGCCGAAAACGCCCTTGGACGGAATATAATCCTGAAAAGCTATTATTATTCCGTACATAGGGATTATGCTGAATATAATAAGCAATATCAGTCCCGGAAGGAACATCAAATCGTATGCGAGAAACCCTTTTTTCACATAGTTGCGGAAGCCGCCGCCGGATTTCGTTTTCATTTAACACCTCGATTTACTTTTTCGTTTTTTCGCCGCGTTACGCCGCGGAAAGAGAATCGACGTAAGCCTTCATTTCTTTGCAAATTTTGCTTCCGCCGCCCTCCAACCAATCGGTAACGTAATCGTCGAACGCGGAAATATCGAGTTTACCCGCTATTATCTTCGCCCGCGTTTGAGCTCCCATATCGTCGAGCGACGCGCTGCGGGCTTTTATCGTGGGAGTGTCGCTATATACCCAATCGGTGTAAATCCCTTCGTTTTTATAGGATTTTGCAACGGTTACTCCCTCACAAAACGTCTTATACATTGCCCAACCCGCGTCAGCTTTATACAAGTAGTAATTCTTCACCTGATTCCAGCGAACCATATCCCTCGCCTCTATCATCGAAAAGTCGAACTCCCCGCTCTTTTCGTAAGATTCGATTGCGTGCATAATAGCCGTGTGCCGCTCGAAATTAACGGTTGAACGGTCGATGCTTATCGGCATCCAGTTGAATATGGAAGCGTTCTCGGCAGGTTCGCTTGCCGCCATATAGCCTTTATACCAAGCGTTGTTTTCGTCGGACGTGGCGAGGTTGTTGAGAATTTTTATCAAGGCTTCGGGATGCTTATATCCCTTTACCACAACGTAATATCCGCTGACGTTACGAACTCTCGTCTGAACGAATTCCTTTCCGTCCTCCGCAAACATCGGGCTCGCAACCCATTCGCCGCCGTAAGCGAGCGTGTTGGAAAGAGGCCACAAAGGAAGATACGCAGGGCCGCAAACCAAACCCGCATAACCTGAGGCGGCTTTGGACCAGGCGTCCTGACCGCCCCAGTTGACGTAATCGCTGTTGATAACGCCGTCTTTTACGCACTGCGCAAGCTTTTGAAGCGGCTTTTTCATCTCTTCCTTTATGCCGAGATTTTCAAAACTGCCGTCCTCTTTTCTTACAAACGTCGTAGGATACGCTCCGTACGCATTGTAAATCGGCAAAACCGTTGCGTCGAGGTCCTTGCTTATAGCAATTCCGTAAGTATCGCTCTTGCCGTTGCCGTCAGGGTCTTCTTTTGCAAACGCGTAAGCCAAATCCCAGTATTCTTCGAGCGATTGCGGACCGTTTGCGTGGTAACGCAAATCGTTTTCCTTATCCCATATCGTTTTGCCGGAATTATCGCGGGAATTCAATCTGTCAATCCAATCCTTTCTTGCCCAAACGGTCGCGCGGTCGCAATCGTCGGCTACCTTGGGAATACCGTAAAGTTTTCCGTTCCTCGTGGGATAAGCGAAATTGTCCTTATTGTATTCCAAGGTGCTTTTCAATTCTTCCGTACCCCACAAATCGTAATACGGCTTTAAATCGATAAGCAAATCGTTACGGATAAGTTCGTCCAGCATTTTGTTGTTCACGAAAAACACTTCCGGCAAATCTCCGGTGATTATACCCGAAGTTATCTGCTGTTCGTAACCGTCGAAATTAAGCGCGAATTTGTTTACCATTTTGATATTCAATGCGCTTTCGTACAAATCGTAAACCGGATTGTTTTGCGCGTCGTATTTTGCGGGATACCAGTCGGCGTTCCAGGAAAGAGCCGTTTTCATTTCGGTAAGCTCGTTCATAGCGTAGTCGTTCGTGTCCGAAGCGTCTCTCGTAACCGTCGTCGAACCGTTTTCGCTTTCGCCGTTCGTCCCGCACGAAGCGCACAATAACATTCCGAATGCGGCAACCGCCGCAATCAACATTCTTAACACTTTGTTTTTCATATTTTCTCTCTTTAATTGCCGTTACGGGGCAAAAACTGCCCCGTAACCTTAAATTTTAACGTTCTTTTTTCTTTGCGGGAAGAACGAACGCGGCCGCCGCAACAAAGCAGGCGAAAACGCTCAAACCGTTCACGCTGCCGCCGCAACCCGAACCCGAAGCCGCGGTTTGTTCGCCGAGCGTGAATTCCAAAGCCTCGCTCGGCTCGCTCGCTTCGTTGTTTGCGTCGCCGACGTATCTCGCGTAAATCTTATGCGCGCCCTTCGTCACGTTTTCAAAAACCAACGAATCCTGCCACTCGCCGTCGTCGAGTTTGAACTCCATATACATAGTATCGTCCGTTTCGAGAAGCGTTACGCCGTTGCTCGTTTTCGAAGCAATCCGAGGAGCGTCGGGGGCTTGTTGCTTTGCCTTCGCTATATTTACGGTAAGTTCCGGCTGAACGAGCGTGTAATTGCGCGCGTCCTTTCCCGTAAGGAGAATATAGGTGCTTACCTCTTTATTGTCGCCCGCCTTGGCGGAATTAACCGAGCCGTCGCCGAGTTCAAACGAAACCTCGTCGCCGGCCATAACTCCGATAAGTCTTCCGCCCGAAAGTTTCACGCTTCTCGTTGCGTCGTATTCTCTGTTTTCCGCAACCACTCCTTCAATCGTAAGTTCGATGGCGCGGATTCTCAAAGCGCACTTGATATTTGCGTAAACGTAGCCGTCGGCGTCGGAAACGGTGACGTATATACCGTGACGCTCCGCCTTCGTCTGGGGCGTCCAGCTTTCCATAGTGGTGTACGGAGGCTTTTTATAATTGATTGTCAGAACGTACTCGTCGGGTACGTCGTTTCCGTCTTTATCAACGACTTTAATGTCGTGAGCCTGTCCGTTATAATTAGTGTATATAATGTAACCGAACCCCTCGTTGATTATATCGTAATCCGCTTTGAGAAGGTCGGGGTTATCGACGTCCGCGGGAACGACCTTGTCGTTTTCGTCTACGGAAACGACTTTATAGTTTTCCGAAAGGTCTTCTTTTCCTTCCGCAAACGGGAAAGCGACGAATTCTTTTTCTCCGGAAGTCATCTTCACGTTCTGGAATTTTCCGTTACTTCTATCGGAAGCGAAGCCCGCGTACTGCCCGTCGGCATAATCGCAAAGAATTCCCGCAAGGGTTTTCGTCGTCATAGAATTGCCGACGCCGTTATACGTGAACGGAATGATTTTTCCGAACTGGTCCGCAAACGACACCGTTATATCGTTGCCCGAAACGGTTGCCTTCAAAGTGAACAAACCGCCGTATCTGCGTTTATCGAAAACGAAACCGAAACGCCTGTCGTTCTTTCCGTCGAGAATAAACGCTTTATCCGCCTGAACGCAGAAATAAATACCCGTATAGCAATTCGTCGGGTCGGTAGCCCTGAACAGGAAGCCGTTCGCCGCGCCTTCGTAAATCGTTCTCTCTTCCTCGGTGGGAGCGGAAACGTCGAATTCTATTTCAAAATTTTCGCCGTACACGCCGCCGAAGCCGCTTATTATCGACGAAGTTCCGTAAACGAGGTGGGTTGCCGTAGTTTCGAGCCTGCTTCCGTCGGTCGCCTGCTTCATCGTTCCGCACATAACGCTAAAATTGGGGTTCATAACGTCGCCGAGCGCAGTGTCTGTGAAGGTGTTTTCCTTTATCGGCTCAACGTACTCGAACGGATACGCCTTATAATGATTTTCTCCCGAAGTTACCGTCACGTTTCTTATCTCGGGGCTATATCTCTCGCACACGAAGCCAGAGCAAGTTCCCGCGGCGGAACTCGCAATATTCTCAACGGCGGTATCGATAATCGTCGTTCCGTCCGCTTTCGTCATCTTCACCGCAAGAGTAGTCCCGCTGACGGCGGCTTCAACCGAAACGATTTCGTTTTCGGTAACGTTCTCGCTATATTTTTCTTTTATAAGAACCGCGCCGCCGCTTAAAACGTACATACAAGTGAGGTCGTTTCTCAAATATACGCCCTTGCTTTCATAAATGCTGAAAGTGCTTCCGGTATAAGTTCCGCGGAAAACAAGCCCAGCAGTTCCGCCCGCGCAAGGAACGGTTATATCGTATTTAATATTGAAATTTTCGCCGAGAAGACAGCCGAAATCGCTCATTACGCAAGCCGCATCGGCTTTCGGACCGCTGGCGTCCTCGCAACGGGCGGAGTTTTTAAGCGTTTTTAACTTGGTAACGTCGTCCGTATCCGTTTGCTGCCACGAACCGAAACGAACGGAGAAATCGCCGTGCAATTCGTCGCGGAAAGTTTCCTCTTCTTCGGGAGCGGCGGCTTCATAAAGTTTGAATTCCGTTTGCGTATCGACGTTTTTGATTGTGAAATCGATTATTTTTCCCGCCAAAGCGTCCGCGCAGGCAAAACCCGCGTAAAGCCCTTGGGCATATTCTCCCGCAACGTCACCGCCGAGCCACATACATTCCGCGCCGTCGTTTTGCACGACGAACGTCGCTTTTTCGCCTTGCACGGTGACCGTTACGTCAACGACGTCGCCCGCAGCGGGAATTTTTTCACCGCGCCAAGCCGCAGACTGGGCAATCGCGCCGTTTGAAATAAGGAAACAACCGTTGGAATCCATTCTGAAATACATACGAACGGTTTGCCAAATGTTGATAATCCCGTTTTCGTTGGTCGACGCGCCCGCAAAGAAGCCTGCGTTACCCTCGGCTGGAACTTCCTGTTTATACGTTGCGACGAAATTTGCGCCGTAAGCTCCGCCGAACGATTGCTTGCCAAGAATTATGGCGGCTTTCATAGAAGCGTTCAGTTCGGAAGGCTTAACTCCGATTAAGTCTCCGTCATCGTTATATACGGCGGAAAACTCGCCGTAATGAGTGTCAATACCCGGCAAACCGCCCGATTCTGCCTTTGCGGGCATAAACCCGATTGCTGCCGCAAGCGTTGCGACGAGCGCGACAACCAGCGTTGCCAGTAAGTTTTTTTTAATCTTTCTCATTTTTACCCTCCTTGGATATAACGGAACGTCGTCCGTTTAACGGGTTTATTTTAACATAACTTTTTCCGCAATGAGCAAATTTATTAAACCAATAAACGCGGCTATGTAAAAAATAGTGAACTTTTTTGCAAACTCCGTTGCAAAAACGAGAAAAGGAATGTTATAATATCGTTAAAGAAAAAGGAGAGAAAAAATGAATTTTTGCGATTTGATTTCCGCCGGCGAAGATTACGAGTTCACTCCCGTGAATTTCTATCATCAAACCTTTGAATCCGATTATAAAATGGAATTTCATTCTCATCGTTATTACGAGATAATGTACGCCGAGCAAGGGAAATTCGTTTTGAACGTTAAAAAACCGAGAAAAACGGAAAGCGTTCAGGTTGGAAGCGGCCAGTTCGTTTTGCTCGACTCAAACGTTATCCATAATATATCCGTAAACGAAAAATGCAGAATTTTTAACTTCGAGATTCTCCCGAGAATTCAAAAAAACGGCGACTTTTCCATAAAAAAATTCTTGCTTAAACTGAAAAGTATCGTCACGATGTTCAGTTCGTTTCAGGATTATATAGTACTTAACGACACCCGAAACATTCTTTCTTTGTTAAAAAATATCCATTTTTCGCTAAATAACACAGAAAACGACAGGGAATCCGAGTATTTGCATCAGTTGCTTACCCTTTCGCTTTTCATAAGCGTTGGCAACTGTTATATGAACAACGCGACTAACACTCAATCGATTTACGTCACGAAAATGCTGAAAGCGATAAACGACGATTTAACCGCCGACCTCTCCCCCGTCAGTTTTTCAAAGACCTTCGGCGTTTCCCCGAGTTATTTGCACAGGCTTTTCAAGCAATGCACAAACACCACCATAACGAAATACGTCAACGGTAAACGAATCGAATACGCGAAAAGCAATCTTCGCAACACGAACGCCCCCATAATGGACATAGCCGTTAACTCCGGCTTTAATTCGAAGCAGAATTTTTGTTCGACGTTTAAAAAAATAACCGGTATTTCTCCAATCGCTTACAGAAAAAAGGAAAGACAAAAAGAATATAACGTACCGGTTAACAAAACGGAAGTTTCAAAACAAAAGACTTATTCATTATAATTTACATTATAATTTACATTTTTTGGAAAACGTCAACTATTCTTACAACCGGGCAAATTGAAAAACGCACCCGAAACGGAAAAATAGTTAGCGACGCCGAATGGAATTTTTAGTGAATTAAAATAATTGACAATTTAACCAAAAATGCACTAAAAATTGCAAGCCGCTGTCAATTTCAACCTCTTTATGCTAACATATGCTTGCGGAAAACGTTAGCCGAGTGAGATTCGAACCACGTTAAGTTTTAACGACGCAAAATTTGTAAAAGAGGGAAAACAATGAGAAAATTATTCGCTTTACTTATCGTATTGAGCATTTTTTCGGGATTGTGTTTATGCTCCTGCGCAGAAAACGCGCCCGTAAGCCCTTCAAGCATAACGGAGGAAGAAATGTCTGAAAGAGAAACCGTCACGTTAAGGCTCACTTCGCCGACAAGAGGCGAAATCGTCAGCCTTGCAAACGAGGAAATCACCGAATGGATTACGACGTACAAGCCGCGTTGCGTCGGCGATAATTACGGAAAGGGCAACCACTACGCAGGAAGAAACGTCACGTTCACTTGGGAATGCAGCGTTAAAGTCGACGGCTACGTTCTTAACGTGAAAGAAGCGAGTTCGAGCGGAACGGGATTGACGTTTGAAACCGAAAACACGTCCTTCGAAGCGGCGGAACTTAACGTCAACACCGAATACGTTTGGAGCGTAGAAGCTATGCTCGGCGGCAAGGTCGCGGCAAAAAGAGGCGGCCGCTTCAAAACGGAAAAAACGCCTAAATTCTTCGACGTGGAAGGCGTTTCAAACTTCCGCGACGTAGCTTTCTTCTCGGAAACGCTTAAACAGGGTATGATTTTCAGAAGCGCGGCGTTGGAAAACGCAACCGAAAAAGGACTTGCCTTAATCCAAGCCCTCGGCATAAAAACCGATATAGATTTAAGAAACGCCGGCGAAGGGCTTGCGGGTGTACGCTCTCCCCTTCAAGGCGCAAATTACTTTTCTTATCCCGGCGCGTATTACGTCGAAAGCGGAGCGAAGCTCACGGACGCAACGTATCAGGCAAATATGGCAAAAGCGATTGAGGTTTTTGCCGACGAAAAGAACTACCCCATAGTTTTCCATTGCGCAATCGGCCGCGACAGGACGGGAACGTTAGCCGCCGTTCTGGAAGCGTTTCTCGGCGCGTCTCACAACGATATTCTCATCGATTACGAAGCGTCGTTCTTTTCGGAATCCGGCTGCCGCGATAAAGCCGCGCCCGAAATGATGACCGACAAAATACTCGAAGTTTATAATTACCTCGCCGATTACGGCGAAGGAACTTTGGCGGAAAACACGGAAAATTTCCTGCTGGATATAGGAGTGAAAAAATCTTCGCTCGACGAAATTAAACGCATAATGACAAAATAGTATCGCATTTCAAACAAAATTATTGAAAAGTGCGGCTATAAGTCGTTTAACGCAAGTTTTTGATTATCATTAAGAAGGGGCGGCGACCGCAAATTTGCGGTCGCAGCCCTTTCTCGATTCGTTTTATTTTCAGCCGTAACCGTTATTCCTGCCCGCCTTCTCGATTGTTCGGTTGTAATCGTCTTCTCGGTTATAATCGTTTCAGGCTATCGCCGTTTTAAGTCGTCGTGGTTCTCGGCGGCCTCGGAAAAGGCCTTAAAAAGCGCGGCGACCACGTTGAAGCCGACGATTCGTTTTATTTGAGCGTCGCGCTTCGCGAACACCCATATAAATAATTTTATGCTACTTCGTTTAGGTTTATCCTCCCACGTTTATCCTCCCGGCCCTCGTCGCACCGATTCGGCAAAGCGTAAGGCCGGAAGCGAAGAATCGTCTTGCGGTATTGAAAGGCGTTTTTGCAAGTTTCGCGCGGGGTTAAACTATTGCGTTGAAGAACTTAAAAAGAATATTTAACAAAACGGTTACAAAAATTTGACTTATGAAAAAAAATAATGTAAAATGCAAATAGTTTAAAAAAATCAAAGCATTAAAGTATTGCGGATAAAAAAGGCGACAAAACCCGCAAGGTCGCAAGCGAGAATTTTTAAATGAAGCGAAAAAGCTTCCTTAGTTAAATGGATATAACAGTCCCCTCCTAAGGGTTTGCTATTCCTAATATGAACCCTTGAAAACGGGGCAAAACTACGCGAAAACCGCCCGAAATTGCTTATTTTTGCGAGCGGCCGGCAGATAGATAAAAATATGGTGACCTAAATGGTGACAGCGGCGAAAAAATTCGCCAAAGTGGGTATTGCTATATCCTGTAAAATTTAATATATCTTTCCGTAGTTAAATGGATATAACGGCGCCCTCCTAAGGCGCAGTTTCGGGTTCGACTCCCGGCGGGAAGACCAAAAAACGACCGATTTATCGGTCGTTTTTGCATTGTAAAGTATTAGTTATCTTTAGCTGTTTATTAATTTTGTTTGTCCAGGAAAATGTTCGTCTATATATGAAATTACGCATTTACACCCCTCAACAATTTGTTCTTCAGTATAACTACTCTCCAGACGTATTGTTCCGTGTGAAAAATCATTTATGATTGTGTAAATATATTCATTAGCTTTAAAAACTTCCTCCTCTAAAACAAAGTCTTCGAGGGTTTGCAAATTAGGTTTAATAAACTTCCATATGGACTCTAGAATATATCGAATAGAATTAGCTGTTGTATGATTTGGCTTTGTTTTTCCATTAGAAATATTTAGAATATCGATTAAATGGTTCTCATATGGTGAAAAAAAATGGGCAAAAGAATACAATATGCATTTCATCAATAGCAATTATTCAAATTGTAGCTATCAATTGAAGGACAAAAAAATACAACTATTGAGGTCTTAATCACAAATTATTAATGTTATGGAAGAAATAACCATTAGAAAAGTTAAAAATTTCCTATCTGAAGAAGAAATATCAGCTCTCCCCAGTTGGGTAAAAGCGGATATTGATAATGCTGTTTTTGTTGGCGATAGTAATGTAAGTATTGAAATTTCCAACGGAAAAAGATATTGTTTAGCCAATAAAATCAATGATTTATCCGGTTCAGAGTGGACAAACCATATTTGTTCCGTGATAAATACACGATATACAACACGCGGTGAAGACAGTTATGCTCATCATATACGAAAAGTTCACCCTACGCCAAAGCCTCCACAGCTAATGCGTGATTTAATTCAGTTTTTTACAAAAGAAAATGAAATAGTTTTAGGCTATTTCATGGGTGTTGGGGGGTCTTTATTGGGGGCTGCTCTCTGTAATCGACGTGGAGCAGGAATCGATTTAAATCAAAAATATATTGATGCATATATCGCTGCAGCAGAATGCTTAGGCTTGCCATCTTTTCCCACTTTATGCGGTAATAGCGACACTTTGCTTGATAGTGCAAGAAATATGAGTGGCTTACTTGGGTCGGAACAGGCTGGCATGATTTTAATTGACCCACCTTATGCAAATATGATGTCAAAAGAAAAAACGGGAGCGGACATAGATGTCTATGGTAAAACCGCAACCCCGTTTACTGATTATGAAACCGATTTGGGAAACGTGGACCCGAAACTGTTTATTCCTACCCTTACGCATATAGTAGCAAAATCTTTGCCGTATTTGAAGAATAAAGGATATTTAGTTGTTTTTTGCAAAGACCTACAGCCTAAGAAAAAGGAAACGAATTTGCTTCATGCGCAAATGATTGAATCTCTAAATAGAATCCCGAAACTTTATTATAGGGGGATGAAAATTTGGGCGGACCAAACGATTAAATTATTCCCATATGGATATCCATTTGATTTTGTTACTGTATTATGATTAGCGTTTTTGTGCGTATGTTTTTCGCATTTTTGAGCATTACCTGCGCTTGTTTTTGACAATGCTATTGAAGAAATCGGTTTAATAATACGCTTACGATAGCCGTTATCGTCTGTAATGCGGCTAATGGTTATGAGTTTGTAACGTTTAAGTACCCCTATCAATCTGCTCACCGATTGAATTGACAAGTTTAATCGCCTTGCAAAATACTTGTTTGATGCAAAGCAAAACCCGTCTGTTTGCGATAAAGCGCAAATCTCTCCGTGCAGTATTTTTGCGCGTGGCGGAATAGAAGTGATAGAATTCACTTTTTCGTCCAGTTTTATGTAGTTTCTACCAGTTGTCAACGTGTTTCCTCCTGTTTATATATTTGTTAGCAATCTTGCGAACACACGAGTAAAATTAAAAAGGAATCGGCAATTCCTTTTTAAGAATGGGCAGACTAATCTTCTATGTCAGCATCAAACTTACGAGTTTCCACTCCTTTTGATATAAGACCGTCAACGGCTGAAATTATCGCAAGCGATTCGTCTGCGTTGTCGACTACGAGCGAATCCAAGTTGTCCGCTTGCATTAGTTTTCGAACCACGAGTCTGGCAAATTGATTTTTACGTAAAAATTCAGCCATATCGGGAGCAAGTTCCTTTCTTCCTAATCCGATTAACTCCATAACCTCATACTCAGTATTTTCATCTACTCTATAAGTAGAAAGCATTCTCTTGATAACATCGCCTACAGGCGGATAGCGTCTGTCATTTTCAAGGTCGGAAAGGTACGCGGTGGATATTCCTATTTCTCCACAAGCGCCACGAAGCGATAAATTGCATCTTTCTCTTAGCTGCTTAATCATTTTCCCAAAGGTAACGCCTTCAGCGTTTGCAATTACCGCGCCGTCGTCTCTTCTGGGCATAGCCTTATATTTTGCCATAGTCTTACTCCCTTAATATATGTTCGCATTTTTGCTTACATTAGTATTATATGCAACTTAAAGCCATTTATCAACAAAATTGCGAACATTTTTTAAAATATTTTTTAATTATGTTTATTAGAACTGATAATTTACATATGAACAGGGGAAAACATGCCGTTACCAAAAATCGTTTGACTTTTTGAAATTTTTTTTTATAAAGCGATGAATTTTTGACAAAAACAAACGAAATAAATTATCGTATAGTTGGCAGTTTTTCAAAAAATAAATCGAATATTGCTTATATATGAGCAAATTGTTGACAAAAAGACTAAAATATGCTAATATATTAGCACTATGGAAAGAAAGTTTGATATAAGCGATTTCGTAAACGCACCCACTATTCAATCAGCGCTCGTTTCTTTGACCGACAGGGTTAAATCACGCAGAAAGGAATTAAAGTTATCTCAAAAACTCCTTGCACAAAAGTCGGGGGTTTCTTACGCGTCTGTTCGACGTTTTGAAAGCACGGGCGATATAGCGTTCGTGTCCTTATTAAAAATCGCAAGCGCGCTCAATTGTCTTGAAGATTTTAACGAGCTTTTCGGCAGTAAAAGAATAACGAACTTAAAGGACTTGAAATTATGATTAAAGACGTAAAAAAAGTTACGGTTAAGTATAACGGTCGCACAGTCGGATATCTTGCCGAAATCGAACCGTCCGTCATCGCCTTTCAATACGACGACGCCTGGGTGAAAAACGGCTTTTCTATATCTCCTTTATCGTTACCTCTCAATAATGCCGTTCACGTTAGCAAAAAAGACTTATTCGCGGGATTATACGGCGTGTTTTGGGATTCTCTCCCCGATGGCTGGGGCGAATTGCTGATGAACCGTTTATTGAGCAAGAAAGGAATAAATTCCAACAAAATTTCTATTTTAACCAAGTTGTCGCTCGTGAATAAAAACGGCTTAGGCGGATTGACGTACGAACCTACTCAACCTTTTGAATACGAATACGGCAATTTTAATTTTGACGAACTGTCAAAGGAAATCGAAAAGATATTAAACGACGAAAGCGAACCCGTTGATTTGGATTTGGTTTACGGTTTGGGCGGCTCCAGCGGCGGCGCAAGACCAAAGGCGCACATTAAACTAAACGGCGAAGAATGGATTGTAAAATTCGCTTGCAGAATCGACCCTAAAAACATAGGCGAAAAAGAATTTATCGCAAACAAAACTGCCGAAAAATGCAGTATCAACGTAAACGAATATAAACTGTTTCCGTCCAAGTTATGCACGGGCTATTTCGGAGTAAAGCGATTTGACCGAAAAGGTGAAAGGCGTGTCCATACGATTTCGCTTGCTGCTCTCCTGGAAACTACTCACAAAATACCAAACCTTGACTATATGCATCTATTCCAGGTGATTCAAACCATTAGTGCGAAACCTACCGATGATTTATACGAGGCGTTCCGCCGTATGTGCTTTAACGTGTTCTATAACAACAAAGACGATCACGGAAAGAATTTTGCATTCATTTACGACGAAACGCTTAACGGCTACGCGCTTTCTCCCGCATACGACCTAACGCGCGTAACCGATAAGTTTGAACACGAAATGACGGTAAACGGTAACGGCAATCCGACCAAAGACGATTTGTTTGCGGTAGCAAAGGAATTCAGGTTATCTGCTACCAAGTGCAAATCAATAATGAATTCGATTGAAAAAATCTGTATTAAACATGCAGATAATTGAAATATAATCGTGCTACAATACAATTAAAAGGGGATTTTATGGATAAAGCATTATTAAACGAACGAGTTATTAGCGCATATGAAATATCATTAAATTATCAAGAAGAAAAGGCTATTAGAATAAGCAGCAGAAACAAGTATCTAAAATATGTTGACCCGCATTGTAAAAATCCTATTCTAAGATATTGTCACGGTGATAAAAAACAGGCTTATTTTGCTCATTTGACGAATACCGACTGCGACTACGATAGATTTGACAAAAATGATAACGAAATTTTTAAGGAATTACGAATATCTCTATCTCGACAATTTTTAGATCTCGGATATAAAGTCGAAACCGAGGTAAAAATTTTGGATCACCATTATTCTCCGCTACTTTGCTCAAACGGAAATGGTGCTTTCGTTGTAGAAATGGGAGATTCGAAAACTACGCTCGGCTACATAGAAAAATTATTGAAAGAGTACTCGTTAAAGGATATTGACGTTAAGTGGATTGTGATCGGAGAAGAGATGTTATTGTTTAAAGAAAACGGCGTGTCTTTTTTAAAGCGTTATTTACTGAACGAATCGAAAAACAATGATTTTATTTTAGTTGACAATACATGTTCTCATTGCGGCAAAAAAGGTAGCGATAGCGAGTTTTATTTTACGCAAGGAAACCAAGGAACTTGCTGGGAATGTCATTATGGTCCAGAAAGATATAAAGAAATAAAAAAGCACAGGGGTTGGTAATGCCTATACTATTATTGACATAAATTTATGTCACCAAATTTGGTGACCTTTTGGGTTGCCTTGGTTTGTTGAACGCTATAAAAGTTGTTTAAAGACGTAAAAATTATGCAAAATACGGCGGGTAAACGGCGAAAATGACGCAAAATACGCATTTTAGGTATTTTGCAAACCCTACATTAGGGTCAGATATATCCTCCTAAAGGTTAGTTATGGGTTCGATTCCCGCAGGGAGTACCAAACAGGCGCAACCGCAGAATGCGGTTGCGCCTGTTTGGTTATTCTCTCGTGAATCGGTCTTTGGTTCGTCAATACGGCTTTGCCGTATTCTTGCCGAGGGACTCCCGCTTGCGGGAAACGGCAAATTCCCGCCTTTTCTCTATTTTGCTTATATATAGCAAATTATTGACGAGAAGATTAGAATATGCTAATATATTAACAATATGAAAAGAAAGTTTGATTTAAGCGATTTCGTAAACACCCGGCTATTCAAACATCACTCGTTTCTTTAACCGACAGGGTTAAGGAAAGAAGAAAGGGGATTTCAGATTGTTCGTTATTAAGCGCAAATCTATAATGACCGACATTGAAAAGACTTGTAAAAGATAAGGGGAAATTATGCTTTTTCTTATAATAATTTCTGTAATTATTTTTTCAATAATAATTATTTACCTAAAACGTCCGTCAACACGAGGTAAGCGTGGTGAATATCAAGTGCGTCAGGTAATCGGAGAAACAGTTGAAAATGAGCAGTACGTAATTAACGACCTCATTCTCGTTAACGAAAACAAAAGTTCCCAAATTGACCATATCGTTATAAATACGTATGGTGTGTTTGTTATAGAAACAAAAAACTATTCGGGTGAAATTTACGGTTCGGAAAATCAACGTGAATGGACACAGGTGTTGGCCTATGGCAACATTAAAAATAAACTGTACAATCCATTAAAACAAAACGC
>CALDMH010000165.1 GCA_937915565.1 uncultured Clostridia bacterium
TAGGCTAAAAACGAAACGTATTATAACGATATAATGAAAAAGTGCGGCGGCGTTCGGAGAATTTTCTCCGAACGCCGCCGCATTATAATAAACCGTAGATACCCCAAGATACAAGATAAGTCGAAAATTTTCTATTGTTTTGCGATAAACAATTCAACGTTTCCTTGCTGCTATTACTTTGCGATAAACAATTCTTCGATGCTGACGTTTAAGGCCTTTGCGATAGCGTAAACTTCTTTGTCGGTCGCAATTCTTATTTGCCCTTCGAGTTTTGAATAGCTCGTTGGGTTCACGTCTACGCCCAGAATTTGCAGCCTCGCGATAAAATCTTTTTGATTTATTCCCTTTTCTTTCCGCATTTTTTCAACGTTTTTGCCTATCAGATTACAATTTCCGTATTCGCGTTTCCTGAGCTTCATAAACCACCTAAATAATTCTTTTACGGAATTATAACATTTAAAACACTTGACATAATTCCGTTACGGAATTATAATTATCGTGCAAAATTTTAAAAGGAGAGAGAAATGAATAACAAGATTAAAGCGATTTTAATTGCGGTTTGCGTGTTCGTTCTTGCTTTTTGCGTTATCGGCTGCGAAGGCGTTTCAAACGTGGGCGAGGTTCACGAGTGGGGAGAATGGACCGTAAAAACAAACGCAACCTGCACGGAAGAAGGGGTTTTGGAGAGAGTTTGTTCGGATTGCGGCAAAAAGGAATTAACGCCGATTGCCGCCTTGGGGCACGATTGGGTTAAAAGCGAGGATTCGTCCCGTGAAATTTGCCAAAGATGCGAGGTAATCAAGGGTGAAGAACCGACCGAGGAATCTACTTCTACGAGCGAAAGCGATTCCGAGGAGTCGATTGAATCAACCGAAACGAGTGGCTCCGAAGAATCGGTTGAATCAACCGAAACGAACGATTCCGCATCCGAATCGAATTCGGAATCGAGCGGCGAAACTTCGGAATCTACCTCGGAGTCCACGTCCGATTTTTCGTCAGAGTCGGAGGCCGTTCACGTTCATAATTTTGCCGAAATCGTTAAAAACGAATTCTTAAAAAGCAAAGCGACTTGCGTTGATAAAGCGGTTTATTATAAGTCCTGTTCCGTTTGCGGAGAGGTGAATTACGACGAAACTTTCGAGAACGGAGAAGCTCTCGGCCATTATTACGGCGAAAAGGAAATCGACAGGTCGCAAACGCTCGTTTTAACCGACGAAGAATATGACAGAATGCGTTCCGCAGGCAAATTGATTTTGCTCGACGGCGGCATATTTACTTGCGACGAATCCGTTAAAACTTACGCCGTTCTCGCGTGCGAAAGGTGCGGCGAGACAAACTTATCCGTCCGTATTGCCAAAAATCACACGGAAACGTCCGTGCGTTATAACGTAGTCGAGCCGACGTGTTATTCGGCCGGTTCTTACGAAAATAAATGCAAAGTGTGCAACGTCACTTTTAAATTTATGCTCGACAAAAAACAGCATAATTATTCCTTAAATGCCGAATTCGTTTCGACAGACGACGGTTTATACAAATATTCTGCCGAATGTTCAACCTGTACGGCGGAACAAAGCGGAGCGGAGCATTATATTAACGCAACGGTCGACGCAATTATGGAAGTTAAAGCAACTTGCCAAAGTATCGGCGAGATAATTTTTACCGTTGACGGCACGGAAATTCGCATTAAAACCGCCGATAAACTCGACGGTCACGTTATTGCCGTAAGAGACGAAGACGGCGAATACGTCGTGGTAACTCCCGAAACGGTACTTAACTATAATACTTATAAAAATAATATCGTTTGTATACTTGATGATGAAGAGCGAAATGTGTCTTGTCGATACGCAGTTAAAGGGTTGTATACCTGCATAACTTGCGGATATGCCGGCACCGTTAAGCTTATCGGCGACCATACCCCGACGAAAGCTCCGGACGGCAACGAGCTGATTACTCGCGTTGAGCCTACTTGCACCGAAAACGGCTATGACGAGTTCGATTGCGGCGTTTGTGGCCAAAAACAAAGGGAAATTATACCTGCGCTCGGTCACCAATATGCGTATAAAATCGAAAATAATCGACTTATCGGAACTTGCCGTTTCAATCCCGAACATCACGACGTTATTGATTGTGATGAAATAAAAGTGGAAATTATTTCTTCTACCTGTAAAGAACGAGGCAGAAAGACTTACTTATGTTATAAAAACGGCGAAGTATTTATCACCGTAATCGAAGACCTTCCGCTGCTGAATACTCATTGCCATAAAGTTAACGGCAAAGACGTTCCCGTCGTCGGGCCTTTAAAGATAACCGCCGAGGATTACGGAAAAGACGGCTGGCTCTTGATTCTCGACGAGGGAGAGAAGTATCTTTGCAGTAAAGAAAAAGAAGTTAAAGCAATATTAAAATGTTCTTTATGCGAAAATCACGTCACCGTGGTCGTTTATGCCGACCATATTGCGGATAGCGACGGAAAATCTTGTTTAAGATGCGGTGAAGAAATTTAAAACTTAAAATACTTAGTGATGACGAATGGAATCCCTACGTTAAAAGCCCCCTTAAAAGAAGGGGGCTTTTTAATTTATTTTTAAAATTTAATAAATGCGCTATAAAACGCTTGACAAGTAAACGCTCGTTTACTACAATATAAGTAAACGAGCGTTTACCAAAGCGGGCAAGGTAAAAACTGCCATAAAGCAAAAACGAAGCGTAAAAAAACGGGAGAAACGTAAGGTATGAATAACACGAAGGAAAATATTTTAAACGTTGCGTTAAAATTGTTTGCAAAAAGCGGTTTCGAGGCCGTTTCCGTCAGCGATATTTCGGGTGAACTCGGAATAACGAAAGGAGCGCTTTATAAGCATTATAAAAACAAACGGGATATTTTGGACAGTATCGTTGCAAAAATGGTTGAAATCGACGCGGAACGTTCCTGCTTGCATAACGTGCCGAAGGATAGTTTTGAAGAAAATCCCGAGCCTTATGCCGACGTTTCCGTAGAAAATTTCAAGGATTTCACCGTTTCGCAGTTTGGCTTCTGGACGGAAAACGAATTTGCGGCGGACTTCCGCAAAATGCTTTTGCTTGAACAGTTCCGCAATCCGTCTATGGCGGAGTTTTATAGAAATTGCATATCGGAAGGTCCCGTTGATTACACGGAGAAAATTTTTGCGGCGATGGCGGAGCGTGGAGCGTTGAAAAAATGCAACCCGAGGTTGCTCGCTTTGGAGTTTTATTCTCCGCTTTTCCTTTTGATTGCCATATCCGACGGAAAAAGGGACAAAACTCCGTACTTAAACGAATTAAAAGAAATTATCGATAACTTTTTTGAAAAATACAAGGAGAATTAAAATGAAATATACTAAAAGCGAAAAATATAACACGGCGGAATTACAGTCGAAAATTATGGGGCCTAACCCCGTAAAACTCGAAGAGGAACTGCTTATCGACAATAAAATTCCCAAAGGAGCGGTCGTTTGCGACCTCGGAAGCGGGCAGGGGCTTACGAGCGTTTTTCTTGCCAAGGAATACGATTTCACCGTTTACGCGGCGGATTTGTGGAGCAATCCGGAGGAAAATCAAGCGTTTTTCGATAAAATGGGCGTGCCGAGGGATAAATTGATTCCCGTTAAGGCCGACGCCACCGATTTGCCGTTTGAAAAAGAGTTTTTCGACGCCGTAATAAGCGTCGATTCTTACAATTATTTCGGGCGGGACGAAAAATATCTCGACGAGAAGTTGTTGCCTTTTATAAAAAAGGGTGGCTATATCTACGTTTCGATTCCGGGAATGAAAAAGGACTGCCACGATAATCTCCCCAAAGAGCTTTTGCTCTCGTGGACGCCCGAGCAACTTGCTTATATGCGCGACGTAAATTACTGGAAAAACCTCGTGAGCAAAAGCAAGGGCGCGGAAGTTTTAACCGTGGAGGAAATGGAGAGCAACGATGAGGTTTGGGCGGATTGGCTCAAACAGGATAACGAGTACGCAATAGGCGACAGAAAATCGATGGAAGCCGGCGGCGGAAAATATCTTAACTTCATTAAAATCGTTTTGAGAAAAATTTGACAAAACGATTACGGAATTTGCCGAGAAAATCGGTGCGCCCGTTGAAGTTATGAAAAACGGCGAGCATTGGTTTCACACGCCCGAGCAAATGAAGTTTCTCGACGAATGGTTGATTAAAAGCAAATAAAGCTTAAATAAAACTCAAATAAAACATAAACGCAGGGCTATAAGTCGATTATCGAGGGATTTTGAAAAATTTCAGCGTCCTTTTTGCGCAATGGCGCAAACGGCTTTTTTCAAAAAACGCCCGCAATTTTTTCGGCGGTTCGACGAGCGGATATGGACGCTATTAAAGCGACTATGAACGCTAATATAAATAAGGATATAAATACGGCTATAAATGCGACTTATACGTCCGAACAGTTTTTTTTAGCCGTTCAAGGGCTTTTTGGCGAGAAAAATCCTTGACAAACTTTTTTTAAAGTTGTATTATGTCGGTATAAACGAAAAGGAGAGCGGTTCCGCCGTAAATCAAAAAAATGAAAACCTTTCGCAAAGTAAACGAGTTTTATTACTTTTATCGCAGTCTTAGTTAATTTTTAGCTACGATATTTTTGCTTTGCGGTCGAAAATGACAGATGTAAATCGTAGCTTAGGGCTGCGATTTTTTTTTGCGAAAAACCGTTATCCGAAGGAGAAAAAAATGAAAACGTTAAGAAAAATTTTATGCGCCGCGCTTGCCGCGACGTGCGTAATCGGAATGACTTTTGCAACGAGTTGCGGAAAAAGCGCGGATTTCAAAGTCGGCATTTGCCAGCTTGTCCGCCACGACGCGCTCGACGCCGCCACCGAGGGGTTTAAATTCGCTCTCGAAGCCGAACTGAAAAAGGAAGGCAAAACCGTTGAATTCGACGAGCAGAACGCGCAGGGCGACACCGTTATGTGCGGACAAATCGTAACGTCGTTCGTGACGGGAAAAGTGGACCTTATTATGGCAAACGCCACGCCGGCTCTTCAATCGGCCGTTGCGGGAACTCAAACTATCCCCATTTTAGGAACTTCCGTAACGAACTACGAGGACGCTTTATTTCATAAGCTCACAAACGGAGCGACCGGCTATAACGTTTCGGGAACGAGCGATCTTGCCGACCTCGAAGGGCAGGCGAATATGCTTCTCGATTTGTTACCGAACGTAAAAAAGGTCGGTATATTATATTGTTCCGCGGAAGCGAACTCTCAATATCAGGCCGACGAACTTAAAAAACACTTTGCCGCGAAAAACGTAGTTGCCGAGGACGTAAAATTCTCCGATTCCAACGATTTGCAGTCGGTTTGCAACTCCGCAGTCGGGAAATACGACGCGATTTTCGTTCCCACGGACAACACCGCCGCGGCAAACGGAGAAATTATCGACGGCGTGTTCAGAAGCAAGAAAATCCCCGTGTTTGCCGGCGAAGAGGGCATTTGCAAAAAGTGCGGATTCGCAACGCTTGCCATAAGTTACAGAAGGCTCGGCGAACAAACGGGCGTTATGGCGGCAAAAATCCTTCTCGGCAACGCAAAAGTCGGGGAAATGCCTATCGAAATCGATACGAAGCAAGAGAAGAAATACTCCAAAGCGAGATGCGAGGAGTTGGGTATAACAATTCCCGAAAACGCGGGTTATATAGAGATTTAACCGAGGTTTGCGGCAAAATAGCAATTTAACCGAGGTTGACGGTAACTATTTAACCAATGGGTTGGCAAAAGAGATTTAGCCGAACTCATAATAGCAATTAAACGAGTACGCGAAGCGATTTAACGAGGTAAAAAATGGAAATTATAAGCGCGATGCCCGGCGCACTGGCTCAGGGGTTGATTTGGGGTATAATGGCGATAGGGCTTTACATCACTTACAAAATATTGGATTTCGCCGATTTGACGGTCGACGGTTCGTTGTGTACGGGGGCGGCGGTATGCGCCGTTCTCATCGCGGCGGGCGCAAATCCGTGGCTGGCGATTCTCGCGGCGTTTTTTGCGGGCGCGATAGCCGGGTTGATTACGGGACTATTGCACACGCTGCTCGGCATACCGGCGATTTTATCGGGAATTCTGACGCAACTTATGCTGTGGTCGATAAACCTTAAAATACTCGGAAAAGCGAATTTATCGCTCAATCCGCGCGTGATGAATCTTGCCGTATCTATGCTGGAAACGTGGAAAACGGTCGCGGTGGTAGCGGCGGTTCTGGCGGCGTTGATTGCCGTGTTGTATTGGTTTTTCGGCACGGAAATCGGCTCGTCGATAAGGGCAACCGGCTCGAACCCCGAAATGTGCAGGTCGCAGGGGATTAACACGGAGCTTAACAAGGTTATCGCTCTTATGCTTTCAAACGCAATCGTGGCGTTGTCGGGAGCGTTCCTCGCGCAGTATCAGGGCTTTGCGGATATAAATATGGGCAGAGGCGCAATCGTTATCGGACTTGCCGCGGTAATCGTAGGGCTTGCCGTATTCTCGAAGGCGGGCAAAAATTTTGCGGTAAGGCTAATCGGCGTCGTCGTCGGAAGCATAATATATTATGTCGTATATCAAACGGTTATCGGGCTCGGTCTGGATAAGGATTTGCTTAAATTGTTCTCCGCGCTCGTGGTTGCGGTATTTTTGGCCGTTCCGCATTGGAAAAACAAATTCGCCTCGGTGAAAAAGACCGAGAAGAAATCGGAGGACGGAAATGCTTGAACTTAAAGGTATAAAGAAAACGTTTAACCAAGGAACGCCCAATCAGAAAGTTGCGCTCGGCGGAATAGACCTCACGATTAAAGAGGGCGATTTTATAACGGTAATCGGCGGAAACGGCGCGGGAAAATCCACGCTTTTGAACGCGATTGCGGGAGTGTGGAAGATTGACGAAGGGAGCATAGTTCTCGACGGCGAAGATATAACGAGATTGCCGGAGCATAAGCGCGCGAAATTTTTGGGCAGGGTATTCCAGAATCCGTCCACGGGAACGGCGGCGGATATGCAAATTATCGAAAATCTTGCTCTTGCCGCAAGGCGAAATAAAAAACGCGGACTCGGCTGGGGCGTTAAGGCCAAGGAAAAAGAGGAATACAAGGAGCTTTTAACTCGGTTCGACCTCGGCCTGGAAAACAGAATGGGGCAAAAAGTGGGAACTCTTTCCGGCGGGCAAAGGCAGGCTTTAACACTTCTTATGGCTTCGCTTTCAAATCCGAAATTATTGCTTTTGGACGAGCATACCGCCGCGTTAGACCCGAAAACGGCGAAAAAGGTTCTCACGCTCACGGACGAGATTATCGAAAGAGATAAGCTCACGGCGATAATGATAACGCATAATATGAACGACGCGATAACGCACGGAAACAGGCTGATTATGATGGATTCCGGAAAAGTTATTTTCGACGTAGAGGGCGAGGAGAAGAAAAAACTCACCATAAGCGACCTTCTGGAAAAATTTGAAAAAATCACCGGCGAGGAAATGGCAAGCGATAAAATGATTTTATCCAAGTGATAAAAACGCCCGTAATTCGGCGTAACGATTTTTTTGAGGCGCGGCGAGGGGGTAAAGCCCCTCGCCGCGCCTTTTTCGTAAACGACGAAAATAAATTGCGAATATTTTTTTAACCGCGGTATAAAATCGCGGCAACGGGAACATAGTATTATAGTCAACGAAACGCGGAATCCGAGATTTGACGAGAGTCATCGGGGCGGATTTCTCAAAACGAACGTTTCGTTGCTTTATATAAGCTTTGCCGAATCGAAAACAAAAGAATTCAGGCGGATTTTTCCGATAAAGAAAGCTCTGCCGAACAAAGGGCAGAGCTCGAAGCCGCCGGACGTATTCCGACGGCTTCTTTTTTTAATTTTCACTTTATTATTATTTCGCTGACATAATGAAATAATAAAAGCGTAGTAAAATATAAATATGAAAACCGATAAAATATTCAAATAGTCGGTTTCGGAGATTTTAAAAAGGTATGAAAAGGAATATAAACGTAATTAAAAAGACGATAATCGTTTGTTTAATCGCGGCGATTTCGCTTTTTGCTATGGCCTCCTGCGCGGACAACTTTTTCGTAGGCGGCAGCGCGTCGTCGTCCAATTCTCAATCGTCGTCCGAAAAGACGTCGGAAAAAATCGAAAACGGATTGCCGAGCAACGTAAATTTCAACGTACAATACGTTGAGGCTGACGAGATTAAGCCGACTTCGATAACCGAAGTCGTAGCGGCTGTCAGGCCGTCCGTTCTCGAGATTTATTGCGTCACCGGCACGACAAAGAGCAGCGGAAGCGGAGTTATCGTTTCTTTCGACGATACCGACGAGGACGGCAAAAACGACAAAGCTTTGGTTTTAACCTGTCATCACGTTATCGAAAACGCTTCGCAAATGACGGCAAAGTCGATTTTCGGCAAGGAATATAAACTCGAACTCATCGGCGCGGACCCGCTTTCGGATATAGCCGTTTTGTGGATGGGCACGGATGAAGAATCTGATTTCGACGGACTTACCGCCGTTAAAATGATGTGCGACAGCGATAAATTGCTTATCGGCTCGGAGGTTCTCGCCATAGGCAATCCGCTCGGTTATCTCGGCGGAACGGTTACGAAAGGAATCGTCAGCGCGCTTAACCGCGACGTGACGGTCGAAACGCGGAAAATGACGCTTATTCAAACGGACGCCGCGATAAACGGAGGCAATTCCGGCGGCGGACTTTTCGACGCGGCTACGGGCGCGCTTATAGGCATAGTGAACGCGGGTTATAAGTCGTCCTCGGCGCAGGGGCTTTCGTTCGCCATTCCCTGCGGAACGGTAAAGCCCGTAATGGACCAGCTTCTCGCCCACGGCTACGTCGAGGGGAATTACGATTTCGGCGTTACTTTCACAACCGCGAACGTTCCGCTCAGCGGCGGCTGGACGTGGAAAACTTTCGTTGCGGTCGACGCGGTTGACGTTTACGGAACGTTTTACAGAGGCGGAATCAAGGAAGGCGACGTTATCTTTTCAATAACGATAGGCGACAGTTCCATAGACTTAAACGAATTTGCCGACGACACGCTCACCAAACTCGATAATTTCTTAAACGACGGGGATTATAAGATAGGCGACAAGGTCACCGTGGTTTATATGAGATATAAAAAATCGACGCGTGCCTACGAGAGGGCGACGGCGGAATTCGAGATTGCGCAGTATATGTACGGAATAATAAACGAATAACGATATAGCGTTTTTGCGGCGAGGCGAAAAGAAATTTTCGCCTCGCCGCTTTTATAGCTTGACTATTTTTAAGTATTCATATAGAATATAGAAGTATGATTATACTTGGAATAGACCCGGGGCTTGCGACGATGGGTTTCGGAGTTATCGAAACCGAAAAGGGAGTGAGCAAGGTTATCGATTACGGCGTCGTGCTGACGCCAAAGGAAGAAACGTTGCCCGTTAGGCTCGCTCTTTTGGAAGAGGGCGTGCAAAAACTTGCGGAGAAGTTCAAACCGGACGAAATCGCGCTCGAAGAACTGTTTTTCAACAATAACATAACCACGGGTATTAACGTTGCGCAGGCGCGCGGAGTGATATTGCTCACCTGCGTTAAAAATTGCGGCAGACTTTACGAATACACGCCTTTGCAGATAAAGCAGGCGTTAACCGGTTACGGCAGAGCCGATAAACGGCAGATGCAGATAATGGTCAAAACCTTTTTGAAACTCGATAAAATTCCTCGTCCCGACGACGCGGCGGATGCGCTTGCGGTTGCGCTCACTCACGCGCAAACGAACAGACTGCGTATGCCGTTCGGAATAAAATAAGGTGAAGTAATGATAGCGTATATCAAGGGAAAAGTAATAGACGAATTCGACGGCGGAGTTGTCCTCGAAAATAACGGAATAGGTTACGAGATTTTATGCTCGGCCGCGCTTTTAACGAAGCTTTCCGCCGAAAAAGAGGGCGGAGCTTACACTTATCTTCAAGTGAGAGAGGACGGGCTCGGGCTTTTCGGGTTCGATACGAAAGAAGAAAAAAGAATGTTTTTAAAACTCATTTCCGTTTCGGGAGTAGGGCCGAAAATGGCGATGGGCGTTCTTTCGGGAATGCGCGTCAGCGAGCTTGCCACGGCAATCGCCACCAACGACGTAAAGGGGCTTTCAAAAATAAAGGGTTTAGGCAAGAAAACGGCGGAAAGAATTATTCTTGAACTTCGCGAGAGCGTCGCGAAAGACGAAATCGAAGTTTCGGCGGCGGAGGCTCTTTCCGCGCCCGCGTTCACATCGGAGGACGAGGACGCGGTAATCGCGCTTATGGGGCTCGGGTTTTCGGGCGTGCAGAGCAGAAGCGCAGTGAGAACGGCAAAGGAACAAGGCGCAAAGACGATACAGGACGTTATATCTTTCGCGCTTAAAAGTATGGGTAGATAACGATGTTCGATGAAGAAGAGAGCTTAATCGTCAGCACTAAAACGGAATACGACGAGGTCGAAAACGTACTCCGTCCGAAATCTATGGACGGGTATATCGGGCAGGAAAAGGCAAAAACCAACTTGTCGGTGTTTATGCAATCCGCAAAACTTCGCGGCGAGCCGCTCGACCACGTTTTGCTTTACGGCCCTCCCGGGCTCGGAAAAACCACGCTCGCGCATATTATCGCGGCGGAAATGGGCGTTCAGATAAAAGTCACGTCCGGTCCGTCGATAGAGAAGTCGGGCGACCTTGCGGCTATCCTCACCAACTTAAACGAGGGCGACGTTTTGTTTATCGACGAAATTCACAGGCTGAATCACAACGTCGAGGAAATTCTTTACCCCGCAATGGAGGATTTTTCGCTCGATTTCATCATCGGCAAAGGTCCTTCGGCAAGGTCGGTACAAATTCCGCTCAAAAGGTTCACGCTCGTCGGAGCGACGACCAAGGCGGGAATGTTAAGTTCCCCTCTTCGCGATAGGTTCGGGGTTATTTTAAGGCTCGAAATGTATTCGGTGGACGAGCTTGCCGAAATAGTAAGGCGTTCGGCTGTAACTCTCGGCACGCCGATTTCAAAGGACGCTTCGGTGGAAATTGCCAGGAGAAGCCGCGGAACTCCGAGAATCGTAAACAGGCTTTTAAAGCGCGTGCGCGATTTCTCGATAGTTATGAATCACGACGAAATTACTTACGAGGACGCGCGACACGCCCTCGAAAGGCTCGAAATAGACGAGCTCGGGCTTGATAATATCGATATAAGAATGCTCACGTCTATGATAGACAAGTTCGGCGGCGGGCCGGTCGGGCTCGATACGATTGCCGCGACGATAAACGAGGATTCAAACACGATAGAGGACGTTTACGAGCCTTATTTGCTTCAACTCGGGTTTATTCAGCGTAGCCCGAGGGGGAGAATACTTATGCCGAAGGCTTACAAACATCTCGGCAGAGAAGTTCCGAGAAAATTGAGAGAACAACTTTCGCTTTTCGACGGAATTCAACAGTGATTATATGTTAAAAACGAGCGATTTTTATTACGAATTGCCCGAGGAACTCATCGCGCAAACGCCGATAGAGCCGAGGGACAGTTCGAGATTATTGGTATATAACAGGAAAACCGACGAGGTTTTTCACAGGCATTTCCGCGATATAGGCGATTATTTAAAGGCGGGCGATTTGCTCGTCGTAAACACGACGAAAGTTTACCCCGCAAGGATTTACGCTTTCACGGAGCACGGCGGAAAGGTTGAATTGCTGCTTTTAAAACGGCAGGATCTCACCGACTGGGAGTGCCTCGTAAAACCGGGGAAAAAATGCAAAGATGGCGTGGTGCTCACCGTAAACGAAGAACTTAAAGTCGAAATCGTTTCGCGCACGGACGACGGCGGAAGAATCGTAAGATTCATATTCGACGGCGTGTTCGAGGATATTTTATCCCGCGTGGGCGAGATGCCGCTTCCCCCTTATATTCACGAAAAACTTAAAGATAAGGACCGTTATCAGACGGTTTATTGCAAACAGGAAGGCTCTGCCGCCGCTCCGACGGCAGGTCTGCATTTCACTTTAAGGCTCATAGACGAGCTGAAAGCGAAGGGCGTCGAATTTGCCGAAGTCAGGCTGAACGTGGGATTAGGCACGTTCCGTCCCGTTAAAACGGACGATTTGGAGCATCATAAAATGCACACCGAATTTTACGTTATCGACGAGGAAAACGCCGAAAAAATCAACAAAGCGAAAAAAGAGGGCAGAAGAGTTATTGCCGTGGGAACGACGAGCGTTAGAACGCTCGAAACCGTTGCGGACGAGAACGGGTTGGTTAAAGCCGAGTCCGGCGATACGAGTATTTTTATTTATCCGCCTTATAAGTTTAAGTGCGTGGACGGGTTGATAACGAATTTCCATCTTCCGGAAAGTACTCTCGTTATGCTCGTTTCGGCGTTCGCTTCGCGTGAAAAGATTCTCGAACTTTATAACCTCGCGGTTAAGGAGAAGTACAGGTTCTTCTCGTTCGGCGACGCGTGCCTGATTTTATAAAAGTCTGCCCGATTTTAAAGCGGTCGCGTCTCTGCGTTGCGGCTCGGTCGTAATCGATAAAAACGCCGTTTGTCAACGTATAACGCGACATTTTAATATTTAATATGGAAAAATTTTACTTTGAAACTATAAAACAGGATAGCGAAACGGGCGCGAGGGCGGGCGTTTTACACACTCCGCACGGCGACATAGAAACCCCCGTTTATATGCCCGTCGGCACGCAGGCGACGGTGAAAGGCGTTTACCCGCGCGATTTAAAGGAAGCGGGTTCGCAAATTATTCTTGCAAACACTTATCATTTGTTTATGCGCCCCGGCGACGAAATCGTAAAAGCCGCCGGCGGACTTCATAAATTTATGAACTGGGACAAGCCGATACTCACCGATAGCGGCGGATTTCAGGTTTTTTCGCTTGCAAAACTGAACAATATCAAGGACGAGGGCGTAACTTTCAGTTCCAACGTGGACGGAAGCAAGCATTTTATAACCCCCGAAAGAGCGATTGATATAGAAAACAATCTCGGCGCGGATATAATTATGGCTTTCGACCAGTGCAGCGAATACGGCGCGGATTATAAATCGAGTTTAAAAGCTATGAAGCGCACGCTTTCCTGGCTCGACAGGTGTTATAATCATCATAAAAACGAGGAGCAGGCGTTGTTTCCTATCGTTCAGGGCAACGTTTTCAAGGATTTGAGGGCAACGTCGCTTAAAGAAACCGTTCCTTATGCAAAATACGGAATCGGCATCGGCGGGCTTTCCGTCGGCGAGCCGAAGGAACTTATGTACGACGTAATGGATTCGATGCTTCCAAATTACCCCGTTAATATTCCGAGATACCTTATGGGCGTGGGAAGTCCGGATTGCCTCGTGGAGGGCGTTATGCGCGGAATAGATATGTTCGATTGCGTTCTCGCCACGAGAATCGCGAGGAACGGCACGGCTATGACCTCGCAAGGCAAAATCGTCGTAAGAAACGGAAAATATAAGGAAGATTTCACTCCGTTAGACCCTGAATGCGATTGTTATTGCTGCAAAAATTACACGAAGGCGTACCTCCGCCATATGGTGAACGTGAACGAAATGATGGGCGGAATGCTTTTGAGCTTGCACAATATAACTTATCTTCACAAGCTTATGAAGGGCATACGCAATTCCATTCTCGGCGGTTATTTTAAGGATTTCAGGAAAGAATTTTACAAAAAATACGAGAACAGAGATATTCAATAATTGTGAAGAATTGTGAAAAATGACAAAATTTTTCATATTTATTTGAAATAAACTTGATTTAATCGTCCAAAACATATAGAATAAAAACAGCTTAACACAAAGCGAAATAGGAGAGAAAAAATGTTATTTAATTTACTTGCGGCGGAAACTGCAACCTCGGCGACGTCGGCAACATCGTCGAACCAGAACCAACCAAGCGGCTCGAACGTGTTCGTATGGATAATCCTCGGCGTGTTTATCGTCGGTCTTATCGTTGTAAACTACTTCTCTAACAAAAAGAGAAGAGCGCAGATGGAAGCCGAAAAAGAAAAGAGAAACGCCATTAAACCGGGGTTTAAGGTTATGACAATCGGCGGAATCGTCGGAACGGTCGTAGCCGTGGACGACGAAGCCAACACTTTCGTTTTGCAAACCGGAACGGACGAAACGCCCAATTATATCAAGTTCGATAAAGTTGCCATTTACAGTTCGGAAGACCCGAACGCCGCAACTGCCGAGCCGGAATCCGAAAATAACGGAGAAACCGCAGGCGACGCGAACGAAAATACGGAAGAAAGTTCCGCCGAAGCCAAAAACGAAACTCACGACGAGTTGCTCGACGTCGTAGAAGAGCCCGTTGCTCCCGTTGCTCCCGAAACCGAAGAAAACGGAAAAGAGGATAAAGAGTAATTAAAAAATTAACCTCCGCATAAGTATTAGCGGAGGTTTTATTTTTGTAAAAGTCAATATTCCACCATATCGAGAATTTCAAAAGCGTAATTATCATAAAAATAACGACAAATATCAATATATTTTACTTAAAATATTGACTTATGAGTAAATTAAGCGTAAAATAATTGTATCGTTCTATAAACTTGAATAGATTGATTAGAGCGAAAAATTTTCGGAGCGGTCAATTTAAAATTTAACGTAGATAAAACAAGGGGGGATAAAATGTGTAAGCGAAAATCAATAGCGATTTTTAGTGTGTTGATTATATTCATTGTATTGCTCGGAATGGTTGGTTGTGCGTCGAATGAAGAAGATTTTGAGGGTGGATATTACGCCATACTCGCACCGAAGGACGGCGAAACGGTTTCTCCCGAAGAAATGGACGCCGTTACCGAAACTCTTCGTTCGAGGCTCAATAATTTAGGGTGGTCGAAAGTGAGAATAATCAAATCTGATAATGGACTTCGCGTTGAAATTCCGGCAATCTACGACCCCAACGGCGTTATAAACCTTATCGACAACCAAGGCGAACTTCAATTCAGAGATTCCAAAGGTAACGTGAGGGTAAGAGGCGAGCATATCAAGGACGCAACGGCAGGTATCAATCCGCAAACGGGCGATAACGCCGTATTCATCGAATTCACCCCGGAAGGCGAAAAACTTTTCGCAGACGCAACCAAAGCAATCGCGGCAAAAGAGGACGGCGTTGAAAACAAGTTTTCCATTTACCTTGGCGACAGATTGATTTTTTCTCCCACCGTTGAAAGCGAAATCAAGCGCGGCGGAGCTATCATTTCTCCCATCGAGGACGCGGAAACCGCAAGGGTAATTGCTTCAATAATCAAAAGCGGTTCTTTGAAAATTGCATTGAACATAAGAGAATTGAAACAAATTGACTCAAAACATAACAATAACGGCTAAAACCGTTGCGTATTGTCGGTAACGGTTGGCTATGTTGTAGCCTTTTTGTAATTATGTGCAAAACCTTCGCATAAGTATTAGCGGAGGTTTTTTTATGGAAAAAATTAACGGCGATAGTTTTTTGGGGCAGTTTATTAAAGGTGTGATAACGACGGTTGCGGTAACGCTCGTATGCGTTCTCGCATTCGCGCTCGTTTTAAGTTTAACGAGCCTCGGCGACGGGGTGATTCGCCCCGTGAACCAGTTTATAAAACTTGCGTCGATTTTTTGCGGCGTGGCGATGTCCGTGCGCGGAGAAAAGGGTTTTTTAAAGGGTTTAGCGATAGGTTTCGTCGCCACGATATTGTCTTTTCTCATTTTCGGGCTTATCGGCGGCGGTCTTTCTTTCGGCTGGACGCTTTTAATCGACGTCGTTTGCGGGGCGATTATGGGCGGGCTTTCCGGCGCGATAACCGTCAATCTTCCCAATCACAGATAATTATACCGTAGTCGCAGTCCCCTAATTGCCTGAAAATAAAAATAATAGTTATTTTTTTCGTTAAAATTATTGACTTATAGCCGCATAAGTTATATAATAATATAGTATATGAAGCCTATTATAGGGGGTATCCCCGAAAGGCTTCGGACAAACACAGGCAAAAGCAGGAGGCAATAATGAGTAAGACTAAATCAATCGTGATTCTTACTGTATTGGCAGTACTCATTGCGTTTTTCGGAGCGGCAAGTTTCGTGAAGTTCGAAGTACCGAACAGTTCAAAGGATTACGTGTCGATTTTCGGAACGATAGGAAAGGGTATTGACCTTGAGGGCGGGTTTTACGCCGTACTCACACCGAAGGACGGCGAAACGGCTTCTCCCGAAGAAATAGACGCCGTTATCGAAACTCTTCGTTCGAGGCTTGACGATAACGGATACACCGAAGCTACGATAACCAGACAGGATACCGGGCTTCGTGTCGAAATTCCGGCAATCGACGACCCGGACGAGGTAATGAATCTTATCGGCGACCAAGGCGAACTTCAATTCAGAGATTCCAAAGGCAACGTAAGGTTAACCGGCGATCACGTTACGGACGCAACGGCAGGTATCAATCCGCAAACGGGCGATAACGCCGTATTCCTCGAATTTACCTCGGAAGGCGAAAAGCTTTTCGCCAGCGCGACCAAGGCAATCGCGGCAAAAGAGGACGGCGTTGAAAACAAGCTTTCCATTTACCTTGGCGACAGATTGATTTCTTCTCCCACCGTTGAAAGCGAAATTAAGCGCGGCGGAGCTATCATTTCTCCCATCGAGGACGCGGAAACCGCAAAGACTATCGCTTCGATAATCAAGAGCGGTACTTTGGAAATCGCTTTCCAGATAAGCGAATCAAAGGCAATTTCGGCAACTCTCGGCGATAACGTTTTGGACGGAGCAATGATTGCCGCTGCTATAGGTCTTGCGATTATCTTCGTTCTTATGATAGTATTTTACAGAGGAATGGGCGTGGCTGCGTCGATTGCGCTTATGATTTACGTAATTCTTTACGTTGCGGTTCTCGCGATATTCCCTGGCGTTCAGCTTACGTTCCCCGGAATTGCGGGTATCATTCTTTCGATAGGTATGGCAGTTGACGCAAACGTCGTCATTTTCGAGAGAATCAAAGACGAATACGGCAACGGAAAGAGAGTTAAATCCTCGATAGACGCAGGCTTCAAGAGAGCGGTTATAACGGTTTTGGATTCAAACGTAACCACCGTTTTGGCGGCCATCGTTTTGTGGATTTTCTGTTCCGGCTCGATAAAAGGTTTCGCCATAACGCTTTTCCTCGGCGTTTTAGTTTCGTTCGTAACGGCAATTTTCGTCACGAGATGGCTTATTAACGTTTTAAGGCCGTTCGGCGGAACGGAGGATGAGGGCGCTGCAAAACTCTTTAATCTTAAAAGGAGGGACGCATAATGGCTAACTCTTTAAAAAACAAGAACATTAAAATAGTTGAAAAATTCTTAATTTCCCTTCTCGTAAGCATTCTCGTAATCGCGGCAGGCGTGGTTGCGATGCTCGTTAAGGGAATGAACCTCGGCGTTGAGTTTAAAGGCGGTATGACTTTTGAAGTAACCGTAAACGACGAAGTTGCCGCAACGCGTCTTACCGGAACTTACGAAGATTCGTTCAAAGCGGACGTAAACTCGTGGCTCGCTTCCGGCGAAGCGAAGCTCGGCGACGACCTTTATTCATTCAACCCCGCTTCAAACGTTCAGAAAGCCGGCGCGGACACTTTTGAATTCAGAGTCGATAAGGATGCGAAGAAAAACGGTGAGGCCTACGTTCTCGATAGCAAGAGCGATAATTTCAACGAAGTTTTCGCAAAGGAATCGGGGGCAATGAGCGTTTCGGTTAAAACGTTCGTTATAGACTGGTTTAAAACGAAGATGGACATCGAACTTACCACCGACGACGTTTCAGTTAAAACTCACACCATCGGAAACGAGGTAATGAAGTCGATTATCAAGAATGCGGCAATAGCCGTTGCTGTGGCTGCCGTAGTAATTCTTATCTACATCGCCATCAGGTTCACTTGGGTATCCGGTTTGGCGGCAATTCTCGCGCTTATTCACGACGTTCTTATTATGACGGCGTTCACGATTTTGTTCCAGATTCCGGTCAACTCCACTTACATCGCCGCTATTATAACGATAATCGGTTACTCGATTAACGCGACCATCGTTATATTCGACCAGGTAAGAGAATACGAAAAAACTCCTTCCTACGCGGTTTTGAGCGACGCGGAAATTGCAAACAAAGCAATCGCAAGCACTCTTTGGAGGTCCATTCTTACCACGCTTACCACGTTGATAATGATTGTAACTCTCGCAATATTCGGCAACTCGACGATTCGCGAGTTTGCGTTCCCGATTATATTCGGACTTATTGCAGGCGCGTACTCTTCGGTTCTTCTTTCCGCTCCTATCTGGGTATATTTAAGAAAATTATTCGGAATGTCCGGCAAAAGACCGAACTTGAAAACGAAAGCTCCAAAGAAAGAAACGGTAGAAGCTGTGGAAGCTTAATAAAAAAACATTTTCGGGCGGACTTACTATCCGCCCGTTTTTGCATTTTAAGATGATTATAACGAAAACTTCGCCGACAGGCTCAGAAAACTTAATAAAAGAAATATCCGAGCGTTGCGGAGTTTCGTGCGCGTTTTCAAAGCTTCTGGTTACGCGCGGAATAACTTCTGCGGCAGAGGCTGAAAAATTTATCAGACCGGACAAGAAATATCTTCACGACGCTTATTTATTCGGCAAAATGAGTGAAGCCGTCGAAAGAATAAAGCAAGCCAAAGATAACGACGAAACCGTCGTTATTTACGGCGATTACGACGCAGACGGTATTTCGGCGACGACGATTGCTTACAGAGGTTTGAGGGATTTCGGGATAAACGCTTATGCGGTTGTTCCCGAAAGAGAAAACGGCTACGGGTTGACCGAGGCGGTTCTCGAAAGGGTTTTGGAGGAATATTGTCCGGACCTTATCATAACCGTCGACTGCGGTATTTCCGCTTATAACGAGATAGAGGAGTTAAAGGACCTCGGCGTTGACGTAATCGTCACCGACCACCACGAAATTCCCGAAAAAATCCCCGATTGCACCGTTATAAATTGCAAACTCAACGACGGTTATCCGTTCGACGGACTTTGTGGTGCGGGCGTAGCGTATAAACTTATTCACGCTTTAATCGGCGAACAGGCGGATAAATATCTCGATTTGGTAGCCGTTGCAACGATTGCCGATAGTATGCCGCTGACGGATGAAAATAGAATTCTCGTCAGCGAAGGTTTAAAACTAATAAAAAGCGGCAGATGCTCGAAAATTATCAGGGCTATTGCCGAATCGGGCGGGGCAAAGGAGTCCGGCGCGTCGTCGATAGCTTACACGGTTGCGCCACGCGTAAATGCCGCGGGAAGAATGGGCGACGCTTATTCCGCTCTCGTCGCGTTCACGTCGGACGATAATTTCGAGATAAAAATGCTTGCCGAAAAGCTTAATTCTTACAATCTTGCAAGGCAAACGGAGTGTGACGAATTATATAAATCGGCAAAGCAAAAAATGAAGTCCAAATCGCCGACGGCGCGCGTTATCGTGCTCGGCGACAAAAATTGGAAATCGGGAATAATAGGAATAGTTGCGGCAAAACTAATGGAAGAATACTCGAAGCCGACTATTTTGTTTTCCGAAAAGGACGGGGTTTTCCACGGCAGCGCAAGGTCGTTCGGCGAGATAAATATTTTCAAAGCGTTAACTGCCGTTCAGGACGTTCTCGAAGGTTTCGGCGGACACGCGCAAGCCGCGGGCGTCACCGTTGCGCAGGAAAATTTCGACGCTTTCGAGAAGAGAATCAACGATTACGTTTCGGAAAATTACGGCGCAGAGTCGTTGCGTAAGGATATTGAAGTCGACGGAATCGTAACGGGCAAATTCGGGATAGAACTTGCGCGGGAAATCGAGATGCTCGAACCTTGCGGAACGGGCAATAAACGCCCCGTGTTTGCATTGAATATAAACGAGGCGTACGCAACGCCTATAAAATACGGCTCGCCGCACGTTTCTTTTTCAACGCCGTATATCGATTTGATGTTTTTTAACGGATACGACAGTTTGGCGGCGTTAAATTCCGCAAATCTCAAAACAATTGTTTTCGAGCCGAGAATTTCGGTTTACAACGGAAGGGAAACGCTTAAAGGCTTCGTAAAGCTTTTCACAACCGTAACCGACGACAGTGAAAGCATAAGAAATTCTCTTTTCGGGAATCAATTATCCTCCGCCGAGGAGGCTGACGGATATGAAGCGATTACGACGAAGCAGGCCGAAGAAATGCTTGAAAAAGCAAAAAAAGAAGTTTACGGAACGCTTTTCGTGGTCAATAATCCGGACACTTTGAAGAGGATTAAAGGCGGCGAAGGCTTTGAAAGAGAGTTTATAAAGTCGTCCTGCAAGGGGAACGTAAACACCCTTTGCTTCGGCGTTTCGAGTGCGGATTTCAGCGAATACGATAAGGTTGTTTTTCTCGATAAACCCCTCTATAAGCCGATTATCAACACAAAAGCATACGTCAATAACGAGCTTATCGGCTTCGATTGCGAGGGCGTGAAAATCGATAGGGACGCTCTTATTGCCGAGTATTTGAAGCTAAAAAAAATAAGCGGCGGGTTTTCTTCGTTGAAAGACGCCTGCGAGAAATCGGGAGAAGAAAACGAAAAGCAAATCGCGCTCGCTATAAAAGTATTTGAAGAACTGGGGCTTATAACGGCGAAGAACGGAAGATACTTTATCGAAGCGGGCAAGAAGTGCGATTTGAATTCTTCGGTGATTTTAAACCGCATAAAAAAATATAATACGTAAAAAGATAAAACGGGAATTCTACAACTGAATTTATGTACGAAGAGATTGTTGAAAGCATTGAAAAATCATATCCGGCGGCAGAACGTGAAGTTTTAAAAAAGGCGTTTTTGTTCGCCCAAAAAGCCCACGAGGGGCAGAAGCGCGCTTCGGGAGAGGAGTATTTTACTCATCCGGTCGCCGTGGCTCAGATTCTCGTTGACCTCGGAATGGATTATTACACCGTTGCCGCGGCTTTTTTGCACGACGTAATCGAGGATACGCCCGTTTCGGAGGGCGACATTAAGGAAGCGTTCGGCGAAGAAATACTCGAACTCGTTTCGGGAGTTACGAAACTCGATAAAATCGAATTCAAATCCCACGAGGAGGAGCAGGCCGAAAACTTCAAAAAAATCTTCGTTTCGATGGCGAAGGATATTAGAGTTATCATAATCAAGCTTGCGGACAGGTTGCACAATATGCGCTCGCTGAACTTTCTCTCAAAGGAAAGGCAGCTCCGTATGGCACGCGAAACGCTTGATATTTACGCGCCGATAGCCGGGAGGCTCGGTATCTCGCAAATCAAGTGCGAACTCGAAGATTTGTGCCTTAAATATCTCGACCCGGAGGCGTATGAATATCTTGCCGTCAATATCAACAGTCAGATAAGCGAAAGAAAGGAATTCGTCAATTTCGTAGTAAACGAAATCAAGAAAATACTGAAAGAGTCGAATATCGAGGGCGAGGTTTTCGGCAGGACGAAGCATTTTTACAGTATTTATAAAAAAATGAAGCGTCAGGGCAAAACGCTCGACCAAATTTACGATTTAACCGCCGTCAGAATAATCGTCGACACGGTTGACCAGTGTTACGAGTTATTCGGGAAAATTCACCAGGAGTGGAAGCCGATTCCGGGGCGAATTAAGGATTATATAGCAACGCCGAAAGAGAATATGTACCAAAGTTTGCACACGACGGTCGTAACCAACATCGGCAAAATTTTTGAAATTCAGATAAGAACGAAGGAGATGAACCGCACCGCAGAGTTCGGTATTGCGGCGCATTGGAAGTATAAAGAGAACAAGGAAAACGCCGATTCCTTCGATAAAAGGTTGAGTTGGATAAGAGAAGTTATGGAATGGCAGGGCGGCCTGAACAATTCAACCGAATTTCTCGAAAGCATAAAAGGCGATTTATACAATAACGAGGTTCTCGTTTTCACGCCGAAGGGCGAGGTGATAAGCCTTGTCAAGGACGCCACGCCCATCGATTACGCTTATAAAATTCACACGGAAGTGGGCAATAAGTGCGTCGGCGCAAAGGTAAACGGTAAAATGGTACCGCTCAACACCACGCTTGCCGTGGGCGACGTCGTAGAAATAATCACTTCCAAGCTTTCCAAAGGTCCTTCGTGGGATTGGCTCAGGATTGCAAAATCCTCGGGCGCAAAAGCGAAAATCAAGGCTTTCTATAAGAAGGCTATGCAGGTCGATAACGAAAAGCTCGGCAAAACTATGCTCGAAAACGAGGCCAAAAACCGCGGTTACAATTTCGGCGATTTGTTAAATCCGATTAGCTTTGAAAGGCTCAGCCAAAAGCTTTCCGTTTCCACTCCCGAAGAAATGTATGCTGCCGTCGGTTGCTCGGCGATAACCGTAAACAGCGTTCTTTTAAAACTCATAGATTTCCATAAAAAAGAAACTCCGTTCCCCGAAAAGATTGCGGATAGCAAGGTGAAACGCAGTTCCGAGAACGTCGGCGGCGTTAAAATTAAAGGAATGAGCGGGCTTTTGGTTCGTTTTGCGGGTTGTTGCAATCCCGTGCCCGGCGACGATATAATCGGATTCGTTTCAAGGGGCAGGGGCGTTACCGTTCACAGGCGCGATTGCCCGAATATGAAAAACGAGGACCCGGGCAGGCTTCTCGAAGCGGAATGGGTGGGCGACCAAGGCTCTTACAGCGTTTCGATTCGCGTTATAGGCGGCGAGGACGCACCCATTCTCGTGTGCGTGTCGAACGCCTGCACGGAACTGGGGCTTATGATTGTTTCCGTAAACGGAAGAATCGACGCTAAAAATCACCAGTCGATTGTCGAGTTTACAATCAAGCTCGGCAAAAAGGAAGATTTGGAGCTTCTTATCAATAAAGTCGAGCAGAACAGCTGTATAACCGACATATTCAGAATATGATAAAAATATTAAAAAAACCGGTTGAGCCTATCGAGGCCAACTCGTACACGGTGATTGATACCGAAACTAAAAAGTGCCTGTTAATCGACTTCGGTGCGGACTTTTCACGTTTGATGACTGTTTGCGACAGCCTTGGTTTAACGGTTTGCGGCGCGCTTTTAACTCACGGGCATTTCGACCACGCGATGAGCGGATACCTCGCGAAAGACAGGGGCGTTAAGGTTTACGTTCCCGAGGGCGACGCGGAGATGCTTCATTCCGACGATAATCTTGCAAAGCGTTTCGGCGTTCAAGCACCGTTTTATTACGCAGATGAAATTCTTAAAGAGGGCGAAACGGAAATCGGCGGAATAAAGATAAAAGTCATTTCCACGCCGGGGCACACCGAAGGTTCGAGTTGTTTTTTGATTGACGGAAAGCTCTTCACGGGCGACACGCTTTTTTACGGCTCTTACGGAAACGTAAATTTCCCCGGCGGAAGTTTTGCGAAGATAAAGAATTCGATAAAGAATAAACTTTTCGCTCTCGACGGGGATTACGAGGTTTTCCCCGGTCACGGCGAAAACACGCCATTAAGTTACGAAAGGAAATATAATTATATAAACGATGATAACTACTGATATTCCTTGGCTCGAAGCCGAACTGTTGGAAGAAAGCAAGTTTTTTTCTACGATAAACGAAAATACGGAAATAATTCATTCGTCGAGGGAAGAAAACGGTTTTTTTCTCAACGAAATAACCGTAAACGGGAAGAAATACGGATACGCGGACAGGCACGATTATAACGGCGAACTCGAACATAAAAGATATTTGCGGCGTTATGCGAAGCTTGCGCTTTTTCTCGCGCTCACAGATTATACGGGCGAAAAGTCCGAGTGGGGAGCGTTGACAGGGATAAGACCCGTGAAATTTGCTTATTCCGAGGGCGAAAAATGGCGCGAAGCGATGCGTGACGAGATGCGCGTGTCCGAAGAAAAACTCGATATGGTCGGGAGGATAATCGAGGCGCAAAAGGGCATTTACGAGAAAAACGCCGACAATGCCGATTTTTTCGTCGGAATACCTTTTTGTCCGTCCCGCTGCGCGTATTGTTCTTTCGTTTCAAACGAAATCGGAAGAGAAAAGCAAGTTCCGGAATACGTCGCCGCATTGTGCCGCGAAATCGAAGCGACGAAACCTTTTTTTAAAGATTATCGCTCGTTTTACGTCGGCGGAGGCACGCCCGTATCGTTGCCGATTAAAGAACTTGAAAAAATTCTCAAAGCAATCGGTAAACCTCGCAAGGAATACACGGTTGAAGCGGGCAGGCCGGATTGCATAAACGACGAAGTGCTTGCTCTTCTCAAAGAATACGGAGTTACGAGAATTTGCGTAAATCCGCAAACGTTCAACGATAAAACGCTCGTCGAGATAGGCAGGAAGCACACCGCAAAGGATATTTTCGATAAGTACGCTTCTGCGAGGAAGTACGGTTTCGATATAAATATGGATTTAATCGCGGGCCTTCCGAACGAAAATTTAAACGATTTCAAATATAGTATAGACGCCGCCGCAGAGCTTAATCCGGAGAATATAACCGTGCATACCCTTTCGCTTAAAAAGGGCAGCGCGTTGAAGGAAAAAGTGGAAAGGCTTGCTCCCGGCGAGATAAAGAATATGATTGATTACTCGGCCTATAAGTTGATTAACTGCGGTTTTTCGCCTTATTATATGTATCGTCAGAAGTATATGGCGGGAAATCTGGAAAACACCGGTTACACGAAACGGGGCAAGGCCTGCGTTTATAACGTGGACGTTATGGAAGAAATTTCGTCCAATCCCGCGTGTGGCGCGAACGCCGTTTCAAAGAGACTTTTTCTTGCGGAGGACAGAATAGAAAGATACGGCGCGCCGAAAGACATAAAAACCTACGTTGAAAAAATCGACAAGATAATTTCCGATAAGACGAAATTTTTCGGCAAATAAACGATAAAACGATAAATACAAATAAAAATTGAGCAATCGCAATGAAAACGATTGCTTTTTTTTATTATATATGGTAATATAAATTCAGGCTCGTTGCGCAGTACGGCGAATACTCGACGCCGCGCTTCGCTTTGAAGTTATATTTCCATTCAGGAGGATAAACAATATGGAGAAAGAAAGAAAATCAGAGATTATCAACACTTACAAAAGACACGACGGCGACACCGGTTCGGCAGAGGTACAAATCGCTCTTTTAACCGAGAGAATCAATCACCTTAACGAACACCTTAAACTCAACAACAACGATAAACATTCTCGTCGCGGACTTTTGAAGATGGTTGGCCGCAGAAAGGGTATGCTCGATTATCTTAAATCTGTTGACATCGAAAAATACAGAGAGATTATCGCTAAACTCGGACTTAGAAAGTAAAATCGCAGGGGAGTATATCAAATACTCCCTTTTTTGCTATATAGTCGTCTGTGAGCGAGGGGAAATCGGGAAGCGTTTTTGCGGCGTAATCGCAATTTTAAAAGCGTCGTCGTTTTGCGGCGTAATCGTTATTTTAAAAACGATGTCGTATTTGCGGCGTAATCGTTATTTTGCGAAAAGTCGTCGGAAAACGTCGGCGTAATCGTTATATTGCGAAACGACCGTGCGCGCGCGATTTTCCCGTCGCTTCTGATTTTAAAACGAAGTAATCGTTTTTCGTAAAATGCGGAAAGCGTTTCTGGGCGGAGCGAAAAAAGAAGGACGCGTCCGTCTTAAATCAGAGAAAAGGAGAACAAAATGTTAGAAAACCACAAAGAATTCAAAACCTTAGTCGGCGGACGCGAAGTTACGATTGACGTTGGCAAATACGCTCAACAGGCAAACGGCTCGTGTATCGTCAAATGCGGTGAAACGATGGTTATGGTAAACGTAACTATGGCACCCGAACCGAGAGCGGGAATGGATTTCTTCCCTCTTTCCGTAGATTATGAAGAAAAAATGTATTCCGTAGGAAAAATCCCCGGCGGATTCAAAAAGAGAGAGGGAAGGGCGAGCGATAAAGCAATCCTCGTTTCGAGGCTTATCGACAGACCTATCCGTCCGCTTTTCCCCAAGGGACTTTTCAACGACGTAACGGTTGTCGCAACCGCGCTTTCGGTTGACCCCGATATAGCTCCCGAACCGCTTGCAATGCTCGGAAGTTCCGTTGCGCTCAGCATTTCGGATATTCCGTGGGCAGGGCCTACGGGCTCGGTGGTCGTAGGATTGGTTGACGGCGAGTACGTTATTAACCCCACCGTTGCGCAGAAAGAGAAGAGCACCCTTGCGCTTAACCTTTCGGGAACGAAGGACGCAATAATGATGGTTGAAGCCGGCGCAAAGGAAATCGACGACGAAGCTATGGTCGGAGCTATTCTTTTCGGCCACGAAGAAATCAAAAAGCAATGCGCTTTCATCGAAGAAATCGTTAAGGAATGCGGCAAGCCGAAGCTCGAAATGGAACTTTATCACGTTCCCGAAGATTTGGACGCAGCCGTTCGCGCTTACGCAAGCGAGAAACTCGATTACGCTCTCGACACTTTCGACAGATTTGAAAGACAGAGCCGTCAGGACGCCGTCGAGAAGGATTGTCTCGAACATTTTGCGGAGCAGTTCCCCGATATGGCGAGAGAGATTAAGGATTCTCTTTATTATATCACGAAAGAAAAGGTCAGAGCGAAAATTACCAACAGCGGCGTAAGACCGGACGGAAGGTCGCTCACCGAAATCAGGCCTATCTGGTGCGAACACGGAATTCTTCCGAGAGTTCACGGAAGCGCGGTGTTCACGAGAGGAATGACGCAGGTTATGACGACCTGTACTTTGGGAACTATTTCCGAAGTTCAAAAACTCGAAGGCCTCGACAACGAGGAATATAAGAGATATATTCACCATTACAATATGCCCGGTTACGCTTCGGGCGAAGCCAAGCCTTTAAGAAGCCCCGGCAGGCGTGAAATCGGCCACGGTGCTTTGGCGGAAAGAGCACTTGAACCTATGATTCCGTCCGAGGACGAATTCCCTTACGCAATAAGGCTCGTTTCGGAAGTTCTTTCTTCCAACGGTTCGACGTCGCAGGCTTCCGTTTGCGGCTCGACGCTCGCTCTTATGGACGCCGGCGTTCCCATTAAACGCCCCGTTGCGGGTATCGCTATGGGCCTTATAAAAGATACCGAAAGCGGTAAAATCTCCGTTCTTTCCGATATTCAGGGCTTGGAGGATTTCCTCGGCGATATGGATTTCAAGGTTGCCGGAACGGTAAACGGAATAACGGCTATCCAGATGGATATTAAAATTAAGGGTATCAGCGAAGAAATTCTTCGTAAGGCTATCAAGCAGGCAAACGAGGGCAGACATTTCATTCTCGGCAAAATGCTCGAATGTATCCCCGCTCCCAAGGCCGAGCTTTCCAAATACGCTCCGAAGATTATTTCCTTCAATATCAATACGGACAAGATTAAGGACGTTATCGGAAGCGGCGGAAAGACGATTAACAAGATTATCGACGAAACCGGCGTTAAAATCGATATTAACGAAGACGGTAAGGTTTGCATAGCCACTTACGGCGAGGACCTTTCGATGGCCGAAAAAGCCAAAGCTATGGTAATGAGCATAGCGAGAGACCCCGAAGTCGGCGATATGTTTATTTCCACCGTCGTAAGAATTCTTCCCAAGGTCGGCGCATTCTGCGAACTTGCCCCCGGAAAAGACGGAATGATTCACATCTCCAAGATGAGCGAAAAGAGAATCAACTCCGTTGACGAGGTTCTTGCCATCGGCGACACCGTTAAGGTTGAAATCATCAAAATCGGCGAGAAGGGTATAGACCTTAAACTTCTTGAAAAAATTTCCGAAAACTGATTAGTCGGCTTTAAAAACCGACTTTAAAAGTGGTCGTCACGGCCGTCGTCGCGGCGACCACTTTTATATAATCGGCTGCCTGCTTATTTTTTAATAAGTCGGTCTATAAGTCGATTAAACCGAATATAATTAAATCATCAAATAGTTTTTTCGGAGCGTAACGATGCAAATTGTCGACGTAATTTTGATTACGATAATCGGTATTATCGAGGGCGTCACGGAGTGGCTGCCGGTGTCGAGTACCGGACATATGATGATTTTCGAGCATTTCTTTTCGGACGCGTTCACGGAAGGGTTCTTCACGAGCGATTTCAAAGATATGTTTGAATATCTGATTCAACTCGGCGCGATAATCGCCGTGATTTGCGTTTTTTGGAAAAGAGTTTTCCCTTTTTCGCTCGAAAAGCGCGAAAAAACGCTTAAAAACGGCGAAACCGTATTAAAAACGGCGGTGATTTCCAATCCGTCGGTTTGGAAAACGTGGCTGAAAGTTTTGGTTGCGTGTATCCCTGCGGTAACCGCGCTCGTCGTGGATAAACTTTTCGATAAGCTCGGCGCAACGGAAAAAATAATCGTCGTCGGCTCTATGCTCGTTTTGTACGGCGTGGCGTTTATCGTTATCGAGTACGTTAATAAAAACAAAAAGCCTCGGGTGGAAACCGTTGACGAAATGAGCCTTTTAAACGCCTTTTTGATAGGCTGTTTTCAGGTTCTTGCGGCTGTCCCGGGGACGTCGCGTTCGGGCGTTACGATAATCGGCGGGTTGATTCTCGGGCTTTCGAGAACTGCCGCGGCCGAATTTACGTTTTTCCTTGCGATACCCACTATGGTTGGGGCGAGCGGTTATAAAATACTGAAATTCGTTTTAAACGGCGGAAAGATAACGACTCCGCAAATTTCCGCGCTTATTCTCGGAATGGTAATAGCGTTCGTCGTTTCTTTGGCCGTGATAAAGTTTTTAATGGATTTCGTGAAAAAACACGATTTCAGGCTGTTCGGCTGGTACAGAATCGCGCTCGGCGCGCTCGTTATAATTCTTTGCCTTGCCGTTTAACGTTTTAGGTGTTTTCAACCGAAAAGATTTTCATACGAAAGCGATTCAGGAAATTTTGAGCGAAAAATTTAAAAAAACGAAGTAATTTTAAAGGGGAAAGGGTAGAAAAGAATAAGGTAAACGAGGGGAAAAGGGCGAGAAATAACCAAAACGGACGTTTAGAAATTCAAATGAAAAAGAATTTTGAAATGAATATGTGCGAAGGTAAAATCTTCGGCAAACTTATAATATATTCGATTCCGTTAGTTTTCACGAACGTACTGCAATTATTATTCAACGCGGCGGACGTTGCCGTGCTCGGTATATTCGTCAATGACGACGCCGTTGCGGCGGTCGGTTCGACGGGCGCGCTTATCAATCTGATAATCGGTTTGTTCGTGGGGCTGTCGGTAGGCGCAAACGTGCTCGTGGCGAAATTTGCGGGTGAGCAAAACGTCGACGCGGCGCATAAAACTGTCGGAACGTCGGTGATAGTAAGCTTTATCGCAGGGGTAATTCTGGCAATTTTCGGATTTTTCTTTGCGAGGACGTTTCTCGAATGGATGCAATGCGACCCCGAAGTTATCGATATGGCGGCGAAATATCTCAAAATATATTTCCTCGGAATGCCGATAATGATGCTTTACAACTTCTGCGCCTCGATTTTAAGGGCCGTGGGCGACACGGTTCGTCCGCTCGTCTTTTTAACGATTGCGGGCGTGGTAAACGTCGGGCTTAACGTATTCTTTATTCTCGTTCTCGATAAAACCGTGGAGGGCGTTGCAATCGCTTCGGTCGTTTCGCAAGGTATATCGGCGGTGCTTTCGATAATAGTTTTGTTGCGCGGCAGGGGCTACGCAAGGCTCGATTTAAAAAAATTCAAAATTTACCTTCCGGAATTGAAGCAAATGGCGAGGATAGGTCTTCCCGCGGGGCTTCAAGGCTGCGTGTTTTCCGTTTCCAACGTGTTGATACAATCGACGATAAACACGTTTTCCAAAA
>CALDMH010000166.1 GCA_937915565.1 uncultured Clostridia bacterium
GCGCATTGCGCCTTACGCTTTGGAAAACGACGCGCCTATCCTTGCGATAAACACGGGAACGGTGGGTTTTTTGAGTAGTTACGAGCAAAAAGACGTTGATAAGTGTATTGAAAGCATTAAAAATAACTGTTTAAAAATTTCCGAAAGAAGCGTTTTGTGCGTGAAATCGGGGAATAGAGAATACGCTGCGCTGAACGACGCGGTTATTGAACGCGACAGGTCCGTGGAGGGAATGACCATCGTTACGAAACTCGACGTTTCTGTTGACGAACAAACGGTTTACAACCTTTCCGCAGACGGCGTTATCGTTTCGACGCCGACCGGTTCAACGGCTTATTCTTTGTCGGCAGGGGGTGCGATTTTAACGCCCGATTTAAGGTCGTTTATCGTTACACCCATTTGTTCGCACGCGCTCGGGACTCGCCCCGTCGTTTATAACGACGAAAGTGAGCTTGAAGTCAGAGTTTGCTCAAATTCCTGCGATTGCGTTTTAAGCGTTGACGGAAAACCAGTGGAAAAGCTTGAAAAGAACTCCGTCGTAAGGATTTCAAAAAACGTAAAACATTTAAAAATCGTAGATAATAACGAGAATTTTTATAAAAGAATACATTGTAAACTTTAAGGTGAGATATGAGTAAGAAAGTTAGGCAAAGCAAAATTATCGAAATAATTTCAACGACGGAAATCGATACGCAGGAAGAGTTGTCGCAAATTCTCAATTCTTCGGGCTTTAACGTAACCCAGGCCACGGTTTCGAGAGATATTAAAGAACTGGGGCTTATAAAAATCAACGGCAAAAAGAGGAAACACAAATATTCCGTCGCTTCTTTTCAGCACGAGGTTACCCACGAAGATAAGTTTCTCAACCTCTTCAAAAACTGCGTTGTGGAAATGGTTCGCGCGCAAAATCTCGTGGTTATAAAAACTCTCGGCGGAAACGGCAATTCCGCAGGCGTAATCGTTGATAAGCTGAAAATAAAAGAGGTTGTCGGCAGCGTTGCCGGCGACGATACGCTTTTAATCGTGACGCATTCCGATAAGGACGCCGAAATCGTAATCGAAACCCTGAAAAGACTTATTTAAAATTTTTACTGAAATTATACTGAAATGATAAAATCCTTGCATTTAAAAAATATCGCGCTTATCGAAGAAGCGGAAATCGATTTCGAGAGCGGACTTAACGTTTTATCCGGTGAAACCGGTTCGGGAAAATCTGTCATCATAGATTCGATTAACTTCGTTTTAGGAGCTAAATCCGATAAAACTATGATACGTTTCGGGGCAAACGAATGTTTTGCTTCGGCTGTTTTCGATATTTCCGGTCTTACCGAAGTTAAACGCGTTTTATCCGATTTCGACGTGGAAGATTCGGACGATTTAATCGTTACGAGAAAACTCTCGCAGGACTCGAAAAGCTCGCTTAAAGTCAACGGCGTGCCGTTCACTCTTTCGATGCTCAAAAACGTGACGTCGCTTTTGGTAGACGTTCACGGGCAAAGCGAGCATTATTCGTTGCTTAAAGAATCCGAGCAGCTTTCCGTTCTCGATAAATTTGCGGGAAGCGAACTTTCGGAAATTAAGGAATCGTGCGCCGCCGTTTGCGGTAAACTTAAAAATACGGACGAGCGCTTGAAAACCTTCGGCGGAAGCGAGAGCGAACGCGCGATAAGAGCGGATATTTTAAAGTTTCAAATCGAGGAAATCGAGAGCGCGGATATAAAAGAAGGGGAAGAAAACGAACTTTTAACACAAAGAAAGAAAATTCAAAGCGCGGAAAAACTTTCCGAGGCGTTTTCTACGGTTCAAAACTCCTTAAATTCCGAGAATTGCGCGATTGATTTTGTCAACGCCGCAATAAGGGGTTTATCTCCCGTTACGGGGCTCGACGACGAATATCTCAATCTTTACGAAAGGCTTAAATCCGTTTCGGAGGAATTGGGCGATATTTCCGCAACTGTCGAGAGTTTGGCCGACGACGTAGATATTGACGCCGAAACGGCCGATAAGGTCGAAGAAAGGCTCGATAAAATCAAAACGCTTAAAAGAAAATACGGAGCGGATGAGAAAGCTGTACTCGATTTCTTGGAAAACGCCCGCGAGGAATACTCGAAACTCGTCGATTTCGACGCGGAATACGCAAAACTCACCGAAGAAAAAAACGGATATTTGAAGGAACTTAACGGATATTACGCTAAAATGTCCGAAATCCGTAAATCGGCGGCAAAAAAGTTGATTTCGGGAATCACCGGCGAACTTAAAGAATTGGGAATGAAAAACGCGACCTTCGATATTAACTTCGCGCCATTGAAAAAAGCAGACGAAGGGCAGTACGGGACTAACGGCGGCGACAGCGTGGAGTTTCTTTTCTCGGCGAACCTCGGCGAGCCTGTGAAGCCTATGTCGAAGATTATCAGTGGCGGCGAAATGAGCAGGTTTATGCTTTCTTTAAAAACGGTAATTTCTTCCTATCACGAAATTTCGACTTATATTTTCGATGAAATCGACGCCGGCATAAGCGGAAAAACGGCTGAAACGGTTGCCGAAAAATTTGCGAAAATATCGAAAAACGTTCAGGTTATAGCGATTTCGCATTTGCCGCAAATCGTTTCTTTTGCGGACTGTTCGTTTAAAATATCCAAACGCTCGTCGGACGATAAAACCTTTACGGTTATCGAAAAACTCGACGAAAAGCTTAAAACCGAAGAAGTCGTAAGGCTTATCGGCGGAGATATGAACAGCGTTTCGGCTGTCACGCACGCGCGCGAGATTATAAAAAGAGCCGATGATTATAAAAAAAGTTTAAATCCCGATTAAAGTCGGGATTTTTTATTTTTCCGTATAAACGTTTATTTTGAGCGCATACTTCCTTTTGTGACGGGCAAAAAGAGATAGGTTTAAGCTGTTAAAAATTTACGGTAAAAATTTATCTCGGATAGCCGCAAAAATATGTCCGATGAATTTTCTGACACGTTTTTAGCGACTGAGGAGAGAAAATGCGGAAAAAATTCAGATTTATACTTGCAATGGTTTTATCGCTGACCTTGGCTATGACTTTTAACGCAGGCAGGGCGTCGGCGGAAACGGGGAGCGATTTTTTATATCTGGGCGGAATTCCTGCGGGGTTTACGCTTAAAACGAAAGGCGTAACCGTTATCGGACTGAGCGACATCGTAACCGAAGAGGGAATATTTTCTCCTGCCAAGAACGCCGACGTTAAAATCGGGGACGTTATTCTTTCTATAAACGGAAAAGAGGTGAACGGCTCGAAATCAATCGGCGCGGTGCTGAAAAAGGACGGCGGTTCGCCCGTTAAAATCGAAATAGACAGAGACGGGGAATTACTCGTTAAATACGTTCAGCCGAAAAAAGACAGCGAAGGAAATTATAAACTCGGTTTTTTTTTAAGAGACGACCTTAACGGAATAGGCACTATAACTTATTTTTCCGAAAACGGCGATTTTGCCGCGTTAGGACATCCCGTATCGGATGATGACGGCAAAATAGTCGATATGAGCTCGGGAAAAGCTTATTTATGCTCGATTATAAACGTAGTAAAAGGCGAACGTGGAAAAGCGGGTGAACTTAAAGGTATTTTTATAGAAGATAAGCCGCTCGGTTCGCTATCCGAAAACAGACAAACGGGATTATACGGCAAAGCGGACGGGAAGTTCGATTACAAAGAATTGCCGAAAACCGAAGTCGGCGAGGCTGTGATGGGAAAAGCGACCGTCACCACTTGCATCGACGGAGTTACGCCGAAGGAATACCAGATAAGTATCGTAAAAATAGAGAAGAACAATAAGGAAAACAAGAATTTCGTTATAAAAATACTCGATAAAGAGCTTTTATCGGTTACGAACGGGATTTTGCAGGGTATGAGCGGGAGTCCTATCGTGCAAGGCGGAAAAATAGTCGGCGCGGTTACTCACGTTTTTATCAACGACCCTTCCCGAGGATTCGGAATATCTATCGACAAAATGCTCGAAAAATAGTATTTTAAATATATCAAACTCATAGACTTATAATAAGTCTATGGGTTTTTTTATGTCTGTTTTTAACGAAAAAATTAAGATTGTAAAATGTAGTCTTAAACTTATTGCTTTTTTGGCTCTCGCTTATCTCGTCGGGTTTTTCATCGGCTTGTTTTTCAAAGGTTGTTACGTCGGTTCGCCGTCGGATAGCGGAGTTTGCGAATATTACATATGTATTTTTGACGTAAATACAAGCGTTTTTTCTATTTTTTTCAAACGTTTTTTTGCTTGCCTCGGCGTGTATATAGTTATTTTCTTGCTTGGATTAAATGGTTTTTCCGTTTATTTTTCGGCAATAATACTTTTTTATAGGGGATTGATTCTCGGAAGCGTGGCTTCGGTTTTCTTCTGCTTTTACGGCATTCCGGGGATTGTCGTTTACGTTTTTCTCGTAATAATTCAAAACGTAATAATTTCAGCTGGAATGATATTGATAGCCGTTTTAAACGCCTACTATTCGGATAAACCGTTTAATTGCAAAATTCACGAGCTAATAACGAACGTTTTGGCTTCACTCGGCGTATGCTTCATCGGATTTTTGTACGAATTGATTTTCCTTACGTTTATATTGCGCCCGATTACGCTTTGGTTTTGAATAATAGTCCGATTTTTAAGCATACTTATATCGAATTGTCAGTCGGGAATAAAACGAATTTTGCCTAAAACACCGCAATTACTCAAAAAACCCCGTTTAATAAGGGTTCGTTTAATTCTCGGCCGACGTAAGGAGTCGATATGAAAAAATTATTATCTTTTTTGATTGCGTTGACGCTTTTTGCCGCAATTATTCCGGCAAAATATTTAAGCGCGTATGCAAATCCGGACAAGGAATATAAAACGAGTTCGATTTACTTAACCGAAACGGGTTCGGGACAAGTTTTATTCGCTAAAAACGAAAATGAAAGACGAACGATAGCGAGTATGACTAAAATTATGCTTTTAAACCTGTGTTTTGAAGCCGTCGAAAGAGGAGAGCTCGATTTAAACGAAGAAATAACCGTATCCAAAAACGCAAGCGGAATGGGCGGCTCGCAGGTTTTTCTTGAAGAAAACGGCAAATATAAGGTTGAAAACCTAATTAAAAGCATAATAATAGCGTCTGCGAACGACGCGTCCGTTGCGATGGCTGAAAGGCTTTTCGGGAGCGAAAGCGAATGTGTTTCGGCAATGAATTCAAAATGCGCAGAATGGAAGCTTGAAAATACTTTATTTTCCAACTGCACAGGTCTTCCGAAGCCTACGCAATATTCGTCGGCGAAAGACGTTGCCGTTATAATTGGAAATCTTATACGACATAAGGATTACTTCAAATATTCCAAAATATGGACGGACGAGATAGAGCATAAAGCTGGAAGAAAAACCGGCTTGACAAACACGAACAAGTTGATTAGATTTTATGACGGTTGCGACGGAGGAAAGACGGGTTACACTTTGGATTCCGGATTTTGCCTTGCCGCTACGGCAAAAAGGGGGGCTTTGAGACTTATCGCCGTGGCGATAAATTCCCCCGATTCAAAAACGAGATTTGCCGAGGTTTCCTCGCTTTTTAATTATGGATTTGATAATTTCACGTCAAAAAACGTCGTCGACTGCACCAAACCGCTTAATTTGGAAGTAAAAGTGGATAAAGGGAAAAAAGGCACATTAAAAATAATACCGGATACCGACGTTTATATCTTTTCAGAAAGAAATAAAAAGGAAAACGTCACGATTGATTTCAGGCCCGAAAAAGTCGTTGCGCCGGTTGAGAAAGGCGAAAAGGTCGGCGAACTTATCGTTTACAGAGATAACGTCGAATATAAAAGAGTAGACGTAAAAGCGTTTGAAAGTATATCGAAAAAAACTTATTTCGAGTACGTTAAAAACATCGGAGAAAAATGGTAAAATAGTAAAAGAAAGCGAAGAGTTAATTCTCTTCGCTTTTTATTACGTCCGAAAACCTGTGAATATTCCATTTTCTGACAATCAGGTTTACTTCTATTCCGTCCTCGGTATATTTTATGTCGGCCCGTTCGGCATACTTTTTCTGTTTGAAAAACAGTTCTTGTTTAGAGTAATCCAAAACGAATTTGCATTCGATAAATTGTTCTTCAAAGAAATTTTCGATTTTCTTTTTCAATTCTTCAATCCCTTCGCCCGTCTTTGCCGATACGATTGCGCCGCTTTTATCACAAAATGTAAAATCGCTTATATTATCGCATTTATTGTAAACTTTTATGACAGGCGTAATCACGCCTATATCCTTTAAAATCTTGTCGGTTGTTTCCGATTGAGAAACGTAATCGCGCGTTAAGTCGCAAACGTTTAAAACGAGGTCGGCGCTTTTTATGCACGACAATGTGGACTTGAACGCTTCGATGAGGTCGGTCGGTATATCTCTTATAAACCCGACCGTATCGAAGAATACGACGTCAAACCTTCCGAGCTTAACTTTTCGGGCGGTCGGGTCTAACGTTGCGAAAAGTTTATTTTCGGCCAGGACGTCGCTTCCGGATAAAAGGTTTAAAAGAGTAGATTTGCCGGAATTTGTGTAGCCTGCCAACGCAACCGTCAAAACGCCGTTTTTATCTCTTCTTTCGTTTTGAAGGTTTCGTCTTTCTTCAAGCGTTTTCAGTTGCGATTTAAGGCTTTTTATACGGCTTAAAATATGCCGCCTGTCGGTTTCGAGTTGCGTTTCTCCGGGGCCTCTCGTTCCGATGCCGCCGCCTAATCTTGATAAAGATTTTCCTTGTCCTTTAAGTCTTGGTAAAATATATTCGAGTTGCGCGACTTCAACTTGAAGTTTTCCCTCGTTCGTCCTTGCGTTAAGGGCGAAAATGTCGAGAATCAGGGCGGTTTTATCGAGCGTTTTTAAATCGAAAAAATCCGATAAATTGCTTGTTTGAGCGGGGGAGAGCGAGTAGTCGCAAATTACGGTCGTCGCGCCTTTTTCTTCGGCTTCGGTTTTCATTTCGGCAAGTTTTCCTTTCCCGAAAAGCGTTGCAGGGTTAATTTCTCGGATATTTTGAGTGCCA
>CALDMH010000167.1 GCA_937915565.1 uncultured Clostridia bacterium
AAACGCAGGGAAGAAGCTCGCCGGAAATCTTGTACATATTCGGAATCATAAGAAGAAGACCTTGGGAAGCGGTGTAGGTAACCGTCAAAGCTCCTGCGGAAAGCGAACCGTGAACTGCGCCCGCTGCGCCCGCTTCGGATTGCATTTCGGCAAGTTTGAGCTTCTGACCGAACATATTCGTTCTGCCGGCGGTGGACCATTCGTCCGCAACCTCCGCCATAGGCGAAGAGGGAGTGATGGGGTAAATCGCCGCAACTTCCGAGAATGCGTAAGCAACGTGGCTCGCGGCGGTGTTACCGTCAATAGTCATAACTTTCATTAAATTTGACCTCCGTATGAAAATTAAAGTTAAACGATAGTCTTGCGCGGAGGGCGTTTTCGCCTCTCACGCAACCTTATATATTATAGCCTAACGCAACCTTTAAGTCAATGGTTTTTGAAAAAAAACAGAAAATTTTTTCTTAATATATCGCTTTTTACAAATAAAACACAATGAAAATGCCTTAACGAGGGTCAAACGCTTGTTATTTTTAAGCGATTTGTGTTAAAATACGAGTTATGCAAGCTATTGAATTTCAAAACGTCGGCTTTTTTTATCGTTCGGATGAAGAAAACGGCGAAACTAAAAAGAACGAGGTTTTGCGCGGGCTTAATTTCACCGTCGAAAAGGGTTCGTTCGTCGCGCTTTTAGGGCGAAACGGCAGCGGGAAAAGCACGCTCGCAAAACTTATAAACGGGTTGCTCGTTCCCTCTTCCGGCAAGGTTTCGGTTTTCGGGCTCGACACTGCCGATAAGAAAAATCTTTTCGAGATAAGAAAAAAAGCGGGAATGGTTTTTCAAAATCCGGATAATCAGCAAATCGCTTCCATCGTGGAGGACGACGTTGCTTTCGGCCCTGAAAACGTAGCTATGCCGAGAGAACAGATAAAAATCTCGATAGACGCCGCTTTGAAAGCCACGGATATGGAAAAATACCGTTATTCGGAGGTTGCCAAACTCTCCGGCGGGCAAAAACAAAGGGTGGCCGTTGCGGGAGCGATTGCCATCGAGTCCGAAATTCTCATTATGGACGAATCCACATCTATGCTCGACCCGAAAGGGAGAAAAGAGGTTATGGACGTAATCAAAACCCTTAACGAGGAAAAGGGAATGACGGTTATCGATATAACTCATTATATGGACGAGGCGGCCGAAGCCGATTACGTTTACGTTCTGGACGGCGGCTCGATAAGGCTTCACGGAACGCCCGAGGAAGTCTTTGCGAAAAAAGAGGTGTTAAGAGCCTGCGGACTGGAATTGCCGCGCGCGGCGTTGATTGCCGAAAAATTGCGTCGTGCGGGAGTTCCGCTTTCGTCGTCGATTCTCGACAACGAAAGTTTAGCGGAGGAATTATGCGAGTCGTTGCGGAAAAACTGAATTTTTATTACGACAGGAAGTCGAAGAACAAGGTTCGCGCTCTTGCGGACGTAGACCTCGTTATCCCGGAGGGCTCTTTTTTCGGCATAATAGGGCATACCGGCAGCGGAAAATCTACGTTTATTCAACATATAGACGCACTTATTCCCGTTCAGGAGGGTAAACTCGTCGTCGGGAATTACGATATTTCCAAAGGCAAAAAAGCCGATAAAAAAATGCTGAAAGAGCTTCGGAGCAAAACGGGAATAGTTTTTCAATATCCCGAATATCAGCTCTTTGCCGAAACGATTTATCAGGACGTGGCTTTCGGGTTTAAAAATTTCAACAAGGACGCCACGGACGAAGAAGTGAAAAATGCCGTTTACGGCGCGCTCGCGCTCGTAGGTCTTGACGCTTCGGTTGCGGCAAGGTCACCTTTCGAGCTTTCGGGCGGACAAAAGCGAAGAGTCGCCATTGCGGGCGTAATAGTTTCCAAGCCGGAAATACTCATTCTCGACGAACCCGTCGCAGGGCTGGACCCGCTCGGGAAAAAGGAACTGATGACGCTTCTTCACGCCATTCACGAGCGTTACGTTAAAACGATAGTAATCGTTTCTCACGATATGGACGAGGTTGCGGAAAATTGCACCGACGTTGCGGTTTTTTCCGAGGGCAGAGTCGTTATGACGGGAACTCCGCAGGAGGTGTTTTCGCGGGCGGAAGAGCTTGAAAAACTTCGCTTGGACGTCCCCGTTACGGCAAAACTCACCGCCGCGCTTAAAGGTTGCGGAGTGAACGTCGCCACGAATTACACTATGGACGACTTTGTTTCAAAGGTTGCCGAAATTTACAAAAGTGGTCGATAATCGGCTTATAGCCCCACTTTTGCGCTTTAATTTGGAGTATTATGTTAGGAGATGTAACTTTCGGGCAGTATTATAACGCTAAATCGTTTTTGCACAAAACCGACCCGCGCACAAAACTGCTTTTACTCATCGCGTATATCGTCGCCGTGTTTCTCGCAAAGGATTTTCTTTCTCTTGCGACTGTTTTGGCGTTCCTGATTATCGCGATTATTTTCTCGTCCGTTCCGCTTCTTTCGGTTTTGAAGAGTATAAAGGCGATTTTCGTAATAATCGTTTTCACGTTCGTTTTAAACGTGTTATTCCACGTCAAACAGGAAGGGGAAACCGTATATTTCTGGGTGGTAACGAAAGAAGGGCTTCTTTCGGCGTCGTTTCTTTCGGCAAGGCTGATTTTGCTCGTAACGGGCAGTTCGCTTTTAACGCTCACCACAACGCCCGTTAATTTGACGGACGGAATCGAAAGTTTGTTGAAACCTCTTGCGCTTATAAAATTCCCCGTGCACGATTTGGCTCTCGTTATGTCGATAGCGTTAAGGTTTATCCCCACTCTCGCAAACGAAACCGACAGAATAATAAGCGCGCAAAAGGCGAGGGGCGCGGATTTCGAGAGCGGAAACGTTTTTGCGAGAATAAAAGCCCTTATCCCCGTTTTGATTCCTCTTATAGTAAGTGCGCTTCGCCGCGCGGACGAACTTGGCGACGCTATGGACGCAAGGTGCTATTCTGGCAGCAAACAAAGGACTAAATACAAAAAACTCACCTTCACTTTCCGTGACGTTTTGGCAACGCTTTTCACTGCCGCGCTCATTGCGGGCGTCGTTATTTTAAACGGTTGCAATATTGCCGTTCTTGCTTAAAATATTGCGATAATCGACTTATAGGCGGATATTATGAGAATTAAATTGACAATAGAATACGACGGAACGGACTATTGCGGCTGGCAAATTCAACCTAACGGCAAGTCGATTCAGCAAACCGTTACGGACGCGATAAAAACGATTACGGGGGAAGCCGTGAAGCTTATCGGCAGCGGAAGAACGGACGCAGGCGTGCACGCCGCAGGGCAGGTTGCGCATTTCGACGCTTCGTCAAAAATTCCGGCGGAGAAATTCGCCAACGCGCTCAACGCGGTTTTGCCGGACGATATAAAAATCATTAAAAGCGAACTTGCGGACGATAATTTCAACGCGCGTTTTTCGGCGAAAAGGAAAACTTACGAATATCGCATTTACGTTTCGGATTTTCCTCGCCCTTTAAAGATGCGTTACGCCGCACGGGTTTTTACGAAACTTAACGTTGCGGATATGAACTCCGCCGCGAAATTTTTTGTGGGCGAGCACGATTTTAAGTGTTTTCTCGCGTCGAATTCGTCGGTTGAAAGCACGGTCAGGACGATTTATCGCGCCGAGGTTTCAGAGCGCGACGACGAGATAGTTTTTTCTGTTACGGGAAACGGTTTTTTATACAATATGGTCAGGATTATGGCGGGTACGCTCGTTGCCGTCGGCGAGGGAAAAATTGCCGTTTCGGACGTTGAAATTATCCTTGGAAAAGGCGAGAGAAGCCTTGCGGGAAAGACGATGCCTGCCTGCGGACTTTTGCTTAAATCGGTGGAGTATTCTTAAATCTGCCGATTTTTTAAATTTTTTGGCGATAAAGCGAAAAAACGCTTGACAAATTTTTATATATACAATAAAATATTATGGCGTAATCGTGCGAGGGATAATTATGTCCTGCGCGGTTAAGTCGGGCGGAAATCGCTCGGCTGAGGAAAATTACCATTGAAGAACTAGCCCCTCCGAAATGCCTTTTTCCTGTATAAAAAATATAATTTGGAGATTTTTCAGATGAAAAGTTATATGGCAAAAAGCCAGACGGTAGAAAGAGAATGGTATATCGTCGACGCGGAAGGCGTATCTCTCGGTAGGCTTGCTTCCCAGGTTGCGTCCGTTCTTCGCGGAAAAAATAAGCCCACGTTCACTCCGAACGTCGATTGCGGCGATTTCGTTATTATCGTTAATTGCGATAAGGTTGTTCTTACGGGTAAGAAACTCGAACAGAAGTTTTACACTTACCACACCGGATATATCGGCGGATTAAAGCAGATTCCTTATTCGAGAATGATGGCGGAGAAGTCCGACCTTGCCGTTTACGAAGCGGTTAAGGGAATGCTTCCCAAAAACAGCCTCGGCAGACAAATGCTTACCAAACTCCGCGTATATAAAGGTGCGGAGCATAATCATCAGGCTCAGCAGCCCAAAACGCTCAACATCGAGAGATAATCGGAGGAATTAAGTTATTATGGCAAAAGCATCAGTTAAAAAGAAAATTCAGTTCTGGGGAACGGGAAGAAGAAAGAGCGCGATTGCGAGAGTAAGACTTATCCCCGGTGGAAACGGTACTATCACTATCAACGACAGAAGCATTGACGAATATTGCGACCTTGACACTTTGAAACTCATCATTCGTCAGCCCCTTGCCCTCACCGGCACGGAAACGGCTTACGACGTGTTCGTAAACGTTATCGGTGGTGGATTCACCGGTCAGGCAGGCGCAATCCGTCACGGTATTTCGAGAGCACTTATCGAGGCTCAACCCGAGCTTCGCGGCGCGCTTAAAGCGGCAGGATTCCTCACGAGAGACCCGAGAATGAAGGAAAGAAAGAAGTACGGCTTGAAGAAAGCAAGAAAAGCTCCGCAGTTCTCCAAGAGATAATTTCAAAAAGAATTGTTTCTTCGGCTCGGTTGTTTTCCGAATTATTTTCGGCTTGTATTTCAAAACGACTTCAATCAAATCAAATCGAAAGGGATACGATTTTCGTATCCCTTTTTTACGTTTTTCGTTTTCGGAAAGGAGGAGTTTCCGGTTTTTATATCGGCTTTATATGGGTTTTATACTTGTTTTACGGTCGGGCAAAAAGAATCGATTATAGGCGTTTTCGCAAGGTTCGTTTTATTTTCGGCCGGCATAGCGGACGGCATTTCACGGCGCGCAAAAGAATCATATAAACGACGCGCAAAAGAATTTTATAAGTTGCATATACGCGGCGGAGCTTTGCAATTTGCAAAGCTCCGCCGCATAATTATATATTCTCATCTTATTCTCAATCTGCCGACGAATAAAGCCGTTTTAAGCCGTCGAACGACGAAGGAACTCGCCGTCGAATAATGAAGTATTTTGCTGTCAAAGCAAGTCGAATTGCGCTGTCGAACGATAAAAAATTTTGCCGTCGAAGCAAGTCGAATTGTGTTGTCGAACAACGGCAAATTTTGCCGTCGAAACAAGTCGAAATCGGCTGTCGGGAAAAGTCGACTTCCGCCGTCGAAGCAAGTCGAATTGCGCTGTCGAATAACGGTAAATTTTACCGTCAGCAACCGTCAAAAACAGTTTTCGCAACCTGCCGAAATTTAAGCTTTAATTCTTAAAACGTCCGCAATTTGGCCGGCGTCAAGGTCCTTGTAATACAGGTAACCTTGGAAGATATGGCAACCCATTCCGAGAAGAACGTCTCTTTGCTTTTCCGTTTCCACGTATTCGGCGATAACGTTAAAATTAAGGTCGCTCCCGAGTTTAATTATCGACGAAACGATGCTTCTTATGCGTTCGTTATCCAGTTGCTTAATAAGATTGCCGTCGATTTTTATATAGTCGAAATAGTTTTTTTGCAAAATCGAAACGGATGTGTGACCCATCGAGAAGTCGTCCATATAAATCTCTATTCCCACCTGCTTCAATTCGTTGAAAACGTTTGCGTAATCCTCCGCGTCCGAAATGTTTGCGTCTTCGGTTATTTCAACGCCGAACGTGCCGAAAGTTAGGTCGGAATTGCGGATTGATTCGATAAGCCAGCCTCTGAAATTGTAATTCATCAAAACGTCGAGTTTGAGATTTACCGCAATTTTGAAATTTGAATCGATGAGTTGCATTCTTGTTAAATCCGTTATCGCTCGGCTGACGATTTCCTGCGAAAGGTCGTTGAAAAGGCCGTTTTTGCAAGCGATTGCGATTACGAGCGGCGGATAAAGATACTTATCGTCGTCGAGCTTAAACCGAAGCAACGCTTCCGCCGAAACGACTTTTCCGTTATCCACCTGCGGTTGATACCTTAAATAGATTTTGTGGTTGCGTATATCGGAAAAGAGTTTTGTGGCAATCGAATCCTCGAAAGTGGCAAGCGACGGCTTTTTGTTGTCAATCGAATAAGGAACTCCGCTCGCCTCGCAAGAGCGGTATATATCGGTGAGTTCGTTGATAAATTGGCGTTCGTGTTCCTTCGTAGTTCTGTTGTCGAGAATGACGAACGGTGCGTAAACGGCAACGCCTATGGCGAGCTGTATTATTTGCAGAATACTTCCCGCAATCGACCCCGTCGCTTGGTAACCGCTGATGATAATCGGCGTCGTCCATTGAACGCTTGCGTTCACGATTTGCGGAACGATTCCCCATAAAACCGCAAGATAAGCCACGGTGTAACACAAAATCGGGGCGATAAGAAACGGGATTAAATAAATCGGGTTTAAAACTATCGGTAAACCGAAAACGAGAAGTTCGTTGATGTTGAAAAGAAGCGGCACGCCTGCCAGTTTGCACAACTTTTTCTTCCTCGCGTCTTTCGTGAAAATCAAAATCGCAATAAACATACAAGCCGTAGCTCCGCATCCGCCGAGAAGAGCAAACGTGTCGATAAAAGGCTTGGACATTATTTGTCCGTTTGAAAAAGCAAACGCTCCGTTTTCCGCATTGAGAATTCCGTCGAAAGCGTTTCCGCCGTGAATTCCGAAAAACCACAAAAACGATTCCGCCAAAAGGATAAGAACTCCGCCGAAGTAGGTTGCTCCGATAGATTCAAACGGCCTTGCAATCAGGTATAAAATTATATCGTTGAAGTTATTTACTTCGTTGATTAGGTTGAAAAGCGAAGCGACAGCCGTGAAAATAACGACGCAGCAGGCGAGGGGTAAAATGGAGTGAAGCGAGCGCGCGAACGAGGATGAATGGTCCAACTTCGTGCGGTTTAAAACCTTGTAAAAATGCAGAAAAAGCTTTGTTGAAACGATTGACGAAATCATCGCCGGGAATATGTTCGACATATTCGTGTAAGAAAGAATCGACGTTCCGTCGCGTAAAATAACCTTTCCGAGCGACGCGAAATAACATAAAATCGACGTTAAAACGGTGAAAACCTTAACGTCGCCGTGCAGATTTTTGGATTGCGAAAAGCAATAAGAAAACGCCAAAACCAGGTAAGACGAAGCGAATCCGTACGTCGCAGTGTAAATTACGTTGAGAAAAGCGTTGAAATATCCGTTGCACGCAGAGTTAATGAATTCTCTGACGGGGGTTATCGGGAAATTTTGCAAAGTGAGAGCCGTTGCGCCGACGAGAAAAATCGGCAAAAGGAAGGTGAACGACCTTTTAATGCAATTTGCCGTGTGGCTATTTTCGATTTTGCCTAAAAATCCTGTAAGCTTATCGATAAATTTTTCAACAACGCTCATTGTTGTTTTTCCCTCTTTGTAGAACTAACTGCAACGATTATATCACAATTCGGGGTTTAAATCAACTTTTCATTATATAAAAAGCGTAAAAATTGCGGCGTTTTGGCAAGGTTCGTTTTATTCCCGGCCGGAATTCGCATAAATCGGTTTATTGCCGCAAAAATAGTTAGTGATGACGAAAGGAAGCTTTTCGTTTTTCGCCTTGCTTTTTCAGATAAAGAATGTCAATTTATTGCTTAAAAAAGTTGACAAAACGCACGCGAATTGCTATATTTATATGGTAAACGTAAGTGTGGCTTTGAGATTTACGATAACGTTTTCGAGGGTTCGTTTGTCGGGCGGGTTTATAGTGTTTCGAGGTTTGGCCTCGGTTGAACCGCAAGGAAGATAATCGTAAAATTCGGCGAAGACATTTAAGTTCAGAAGCGGGTATGGCGGAATTGGCAGACGCGTAAGATTCAGGTTCTTATGGCCGCAAGGTCGTGCAGGTTCAACCCCTGTTACCCGCACCAGTGAAAGCTTCGGGAAATTCAGTTTTCGAAGCTTTTTATTG
>CALDMH010000168.1 GCA_937915565.1 uncultured Clostridia bacterium
CGCAGTTCCCTCGCGTCTGGAATAAGGGAAGCAGTGAATATCCGCAAACCGCGCTTTTTTCGCCGTTTCCAGCGTTTCCTCGAAATTCTCTTCGCTTTCCGTGGAATAACCGACGATAATATCCGTGGTTATCGCGGCGGACGGGAAAAACTTGCGGATAAGCTCGCATTTTTCCAAAAACTCCTCGGCGGTGTAATGCCTGTTCATCGTTTTCAAAACCGCGCTCGAACCGGACTGCAAAGAAAGGTGGAAATGCGGCGCGAAATCTTTGAGCTTTTTGAGCGAAGAAAGGAACTCTTCGGTTATCACGTTCGCTTCCAAAGAACCGAGCCTTATTCGGCAATCAACCTCCGAAAGTCGGTCTATAAGTTCTTTAAACCCCATATTCCGATAATTATAAGCCGAGAGATTTATGCCCGTTATCACCGCTTCGAGGGGCGCAAGGCTCTCGATTTCCCTAACTGCGTTTTCGGGATTTCTCGAACGCACCCGCCCGCGAAGATAAGGGATAATGCAATAACTGCAAAAGTTGTTGCATCCGTCCTCCACCTTGATAAACGCTCTCGTTCTGTCGGTTTTTTCGGGGTAATACTCCTCGTAATAATCGTCGTCGTTTTCGATAACCACGCCCGTTTCGCCGAGCATAGCTATTATTTTATCCTTTGATTTTGCGCCCGTGACGAGCGTTACGCCCTTTTTCTTCAAAAAATCCTCGGGGACTTTTTGCGAAGCGCAACCCGTTACGATTATTTTCGCATTTTCGTTGAATTTACGCGCCCTCGCAATGGTCTGCCTCGATTTTTTTTCCGCTTCGGCGGTAACGGCGCAGGTGTTGATTATATAAAGGTCGGCAAAGGAAAGTTCCTCGCTCGTTTCGTAGCCGAGCGATTTAAGCCCCGTTATGAGGGATTCGCTTTCGCAACTGTTCACCTTGCAGCCGAGCGTGAACACTACGGCTTTCATACGCCCTCTCCCCCGCTCTTTTTTTGCATCACGAGAGCTATCCACTCGCCCTCGTCTTTTCTCTCTTTAAGCTCGAAATCAATCGACGAATACCTGTCTATAACTTCGTTAACTCTGCTTTTTATTATTCCGCTCATTATCAGTATCCCGCCGTTTTTAACGTGGGAAGGTATCGAATCGGAAAGAATCAAAAGCACGTCCGCGGTGATGTTTGCAAGCACCAAATCGCCCGTTATATTCTTGTCGTCGAGAAGGTTGTTGAGGTCGACTTCGCACTTATCCGCAACGCCGTTTATCTCGCAGTTATGCTTTGCGGACTTCACGGCAACGTAATCTATATCCGTCATAACCACCTTTTTTGCGCCGAGTTTTGCGGCGGCAATGCCCAGAATTCCGCTGCCCGTGCCTACGTCGATAACCGTTTCGGCGTTTTTGACGTAATTTTGCATAAGCGACAAAACCATAGACGTAGTTTCGTGTTCGCCCGTGCCGAAAGCCATATTGCTGTCTATGATAACCTCGATTTGTCCCTCTTTCGGTTTTCTTTCTATCCAGGCGGGACAAATAAGCACGTTTCCGAGCTCTATGGGGCGGTAATGCTTGCGCCAGATTTCAATCCAATCGTCGCCGTCAACCACTCTCTTCACGGTTTCGAGGCTGCCCGTTTCGATATTGCCCTTGCAATTTTCTTTAAGCGTTTCGAGGTCGGCGGTTATTTTTTTAACCGTTTCGTCGGTTATATCGAGCGGAATATACGCTTTTACAAGCGTCACTTTACTATTAAGTTCTTTCAAAACGGCTTCGTCGACGTAATCCCAAGTGGACTTCCTGTCGTTTAAAAGCTCCACGACGTCTAAAACGTCGGATATGGCAACGCCGTAGTTTGTGTAATTCCACATTATATCCGCAACGAGTTCCTGCGCCTCGGCGGTTGTGGATACGGTAAGTTCGGTAAATTTCATTTTTATCTCCGTGTAGTTCGGTTTATAGTTCGCAAAAAATTATTTTGAATATTAAAACGGTGGCCAAACCGCGACGTTCTTAATTTGCAATTCAGGCAAAGAAAATTTTAACGCCGCTTTCCTTTCTCGCAAGCGAAACGTCGTTAAGATGCTCCGTTCCGTCCGGATAGCCGTACTCGCAAAACGTGACGTCCGGCAAAAGAAGCGCGTTTTCGTCCTTAACTCTTCCGCAAAGCTTTTCAACCCTCGAAACGGACGATTTTTCCCCGAGCGTAAGCAGCCTTAACGACGAGGTGAACAAGGAACCCTCTCCGTGGCAGGTAATCGTGACGTAATCCACCGCCTTGTTTTTTACGGCGATACGATAGGTGTGACAACCGCCCGCGTCGAGCGATACGAGCCCCGGTTTTATCGCTCCGTCGTATTCGAGCGTTTCCTCCGCTTCTCCCGCATATTTCACTCTGACGCGAATTTTCGGGCAGGAGAACCCGTCGGGCGTGACCATATCGATAAACAGCACTCCGCAACCCGTGTTTTCGATTATTTGCTTTTTCGCCGCGCGAATCAAATCGAGGCGACCTTCTTTCGTTCTCTCGAACTGATTTTTCGAGCTTTTTATTCCGTCGCGGTATTTTTTCCACAAATATTCCGCGTTAGAGTTGATTTCTTTAAATTCTTTTTCTATTTCGTCAAGCTTTGAAAAAACTTCGGAAAAATCGGTTTTTCCCGTTTCGTACCCATCGAAAACCTCGCAGCTTAAAGCGTGCAAACGCATTTTCAGCAATCTTTCAAGCACGCTGTCGTAAATATCGAGCAAAACGTCCTTGCTTTCGCCTTTTGCCCCTTTCAAAGCCTCGCGAAGCTTATTCACGGCTTCCTCCGTCTGGCGCATTGCGATAAGTTTAACGAGATTGCCGTCCTCCGCCCTTTTGCCGACGTCGAGCGAATACAGACAATCGTTTACAATCGGCGTTTTGAAAACGGTTTCCGCAATCGATTTATCGCCGAGAATATCGGCGTAAATCCTTATCCCGTCCTTTTCGGAAGCCGCTTTTTCGCCCCACAGTGCGGCGGCGTAAGCGTCCACGGGATAACAGCCGAGATAAAAACTGTCGGAACACTCCCATTCCGTCATAATCATTCCGGACGGCTCGTGCTTTTTGGCGTAATTCGTCATCGTTTCGAGATTATAAACGGCGGAAGTCTGCCTGCCCCAAACGCAACAAATATACTCGAACCCGAGTTTATCGTAAACCGAAAGCCAATCCTTACGCACTCTGCCCGTCCAATGCCCTTTCGTTTCCGACCCGATATAGCCGTAATTCCAATGGCACAAAATCACGTCGCGCGGGATAGCGTCCGAAATATCGTAATATTCGAGGAAATCGTCCCACATCATCATTCGCTTGCCGAGTTTTTTCGCAAGTTCGTAGTTATGCAAAACCTGTTTAAGGAAAAAGTCCTTTTTCGTTTCCCCGTTTTTGATTCTTTCCTTGCAGCGAGGACATTCGCCGAACTCGAAAATTTCATCGAGCCCCATATGAACGTAACCGCTCGGGAAAAGCGAGCATACTTCGGTTATATATTTATCGAAAAACTCGTTGAACGCAGGGTTTGAAACGCACCCCACCGCCCCGCGAGGATAAACGGGACTCGTCCAGCCTCTTCCCCGAGCTTTTTCGTCGGGAAATTCGGCAAAGTCCGCAAACTCGTCGTAACACAAAAGTTTTTCTATATGATAGAAGTTTTCAAAGGCGGGAACGGCCGTAAGCCCGCGACTTTCGATATAGTTTACAATCTCTCTCGCTTCGTCCTCGGAATAGGTTTCGTCATCGTTGAAAAAAGGCGTGTCCGCCGTTCTGATGCAGGTTTCAAGATATAAGATAATCGTGTTATAGCCCCACTTTTCGGCTTTATCAACGAGCGTTTTCAAATAATCGATTCTTTCTTTTTGTCTTGCCAAATCGATTTGATAAGCAATGATTTTCATAAGATATTTCCCTTTTGTGCCGAGTGAAATTCGAACCTCGCTCGGCGCGGCGGTCCGGAACGAAACGACCCGTGAGCCGACACACGACGATTATACCACATCGAAAAAACATTTTCAACGGTTTTCTTGCAATTTCTGGCTTTACGCCGCGTTTTTTTAGCTTTGCCCGAAAACTCACGAAATCGGTATAAAACGAATTCCGCAAACCGCCGTAACCGACCGAAGGAAATACGCTGCAAAACGGTTTTTTCAACGAAAAAGTTTACCCATAGCAATTATGCGCATTTTTAAAGCATTGAACGACGCGCGTTAAAATGATATAATCGTAATATAAAAAGTACGTTTTTTCGCCTCTCGGCGAGAAATTTCTTAAAAAAGGAGAAAACGATGAAAAAAATAATCTTAACCGTTGCGTCGGTTTTGTGCGCTTTTTTCGCGCTCGCCGGCTGCGCTAACGGCTCGTCCGAAGGTGGCTCGGAGGCTCACAAACACGCGTTCGGAAACTGGCAAGCCGAAATTCCCGCAACCTGCACGGAAAACGGGGTTAAGGCGCACAAGGATTGCTCCGAATGTAAGAAGCATTTCGACGAAAACGATAACGAACTTGACGACTTAACGATTGCCGCAAGCGGTCATTCTTTCGACGAATGGCAAATCGTAAAGCGCGCCACGGAAACCTCGGACGGCAAAGAAAAGCGCACCTGCGCGAATTGCGGTTATATAGAATCGCGGACTATCCCGGCGCTTACCGAGCAGGTTTTTTCGATTACTTACGACTTAAACGGAGGCTTTTTGCAAAACGAAAACCCGACGACGTATAAAAACACCGACGAATCCGTCGTTTTATCGAACCCATACAAAAAGGGTTGCGTGTTCACGGGTTGGGCAAAGGAAGGCGAAAAGCCGAGAAAGAATTATAGGATAACTTACGGTACGCAGGGCAATCTTATGCTGACGGCAAACTATATCGACGACGACACAAAAATTTATAACGACGAAAAAATCAGCCTTTTGCCCACCGTTGTGAAAAATTATCTCAATGCGGAAAACAAAGCGGATTATTTGCGGAAAAACCCTTCGGGCGACGGGGTTAAAGGCGTTTCTCTGGAATGGCAAAACGTTTATTCGGCAAAGAAATTTACGCTCGAACTCGCAACCGACGAAGCTTTTGAAAACGTGGTTTACTCCGCGGAATACGCCGATTGTCAAACGATTTTGTTCAATCTTATTCCCGATTCTTATTTCTACAAAGTTCGGGATAACCTCGGAAACGTAGTTAAAATGGACGGTTTCGAGGTTTCGGACAAAATAAGGACCATAAACTGCGGAAATATTACGAACGTCAGAGATATGGGCGGAAGAGAAACCCCCGACGGAACGATTAAATACGGCCTTGCATACCGCACGCCGGAAATCGTTGACGCAAACGCCGCCGCGAAAAAAGTTCTTATCGACGAACTCGGAATAAAAACCGAAATCGATTTGCGTTTAGACGTGGATACCGATTCGATTAGCGAAAAAATCACGAAATATAAGCTCGGGATTTTGCAATGGGATTTCCTGTTCCCTAATATGAATCCCCAAAGGGCGTGGTCGGCAACTTACACGAATAACTTAAAGGAAATTTTCAGGCTCTTCGGGGATATTAACAATTATCCGATAATGTTCCACTGCTCCGCCGGCGCGGACAGAACCGGCACGCTCGGATTTTTGCTCAACGGTCTTCTCGGCGCTTCTTACGAGGACCTTGCGGAAGACTTTGAGATAACCTCTTTCTATTTCGGCGGGCGTTGGCGTTCGGACATCGTTATGGGCGAGGACGGCGAATATCGGTTCGGCGACAGCGGCGCGATGCAGGACGACGCGGGAAATCTTATCGCTTTCGACCGTACCTACAAATATATTATGAAAACTTACGGCACGGAAGGCGGAACGCTCTCCCAGGCCATCGAAAACTATCTCAAAACGGTCGTCGGGCTTACCGAATACGAAATTTTCTCCGTTAAGCATATTATGCTCGGCACGTCGGAACACGAATACGGCGAATGGAAAATTACCGACAAGGGAAGCTGCAAGAAAAACGGTGAAAAACGCCGTTACTGCGCTTGCGGGTTGTTCGAGTCCGAAACGATAATAACCGAAGGTCAACACGTTTTCGGCGAATGGACGATTGAAAAAGAAGCTTCTTTTGAAGAGAACGGACTTCGCGTTCGCTATTGCGATTGCGGAGAACGCGACGAACAGGTTATCCCCAAATACCAAAGAAAAGTTTACGATTTTGCGAACGACGAAATCGACGCCACGGTAAACACGAACGGGATAAAGTGTTACGCTTCTTCGGAAATAACCGATAAAAGCGGCGTTCCGAACGGTTACACCGGCGGCGTTTACGGGAAAACCGACGGATACCTCGTTTCGGTCGGCGTCGGGTTAAAGGACGCTTATAACCTCGAAGATTTATTATCCGTAAAAATCAGAGTTCGCGTCGTTTGCGAGGGAAAACTAACGAAAGGGCAAATCCGAATTTACAACGACAGCGAAAATACGTTTAACGGCGGAAAAGCCGAGGACAACGTCGGAAACCACCCCGAAGTTTACGAAGAATGGACGGAAATCGATATTTTGCCGATTCTTCTCGAATCGAAAGACTTAATTTCCGCAAACGACAAGCTCGAAAAATTCGTTCTCGTCGTTAGAACGGGCGCGACGGCAACCGTTTACTTCGATTCTTTGACGGTTTGCTCTAAATAATCTTAAATAGAATTTTCAAATCGTTATCACCGATAAAACAGCCGCCCCGACGAGCCTTTTGCTCGTCGGGGCGGCTTAATTTTTAAATTTTTCGGTTTTTGAAAGTATGATTTTTCGCCCAAAGCGCACTATTATTGAAACCCAAGGCCTACCAAGGCCTTCATTCAAGTTTATAAGACTTTATAAGACGATGAGTTCAAAAAAAACGAGAATTATAAGGAAGGAAAAATTGACGAGCGAAAATTTCAAAAGATATTTCCCCGTGTTGCCGCCCGTTGATTTAAACTTTCCGAGAGTTATAAGGCTCGCAAGGCTGGCTATCGGAGTTCCGAGCCCGCCGATATTCACGCCGACGAGAAGCGGCGCGTAATTTTCCGTGAATCTGCAAAGCAACGTCGCCGACGGTACGTTTGAAATGACCTGACACGAAAGCACGGAAACGAGCAGGGTGTTTTTCTCCAAAAGTCCGCCTATAAGTTCGTGAACGCTCTCTATCCGTGACATATTGCCGCTGAAAACGAAGAACGCGCAAAAGGTTAAAAGCAAGGGATAATTAACCGTTAAAAAGGCTTTTCTGTCAAAAATCAAAACCCCGAGAGCGGCTATCCCTATGCCTATCCAGAACGGGAAAACCCGCAAAACCGAGCATACCGACAGCGCGAAAAGCACGAGATAAATTATCGTTTTAGGTTTATCGGGCGTGTAAAAAACGTCGTCCTTTATCTCCGCAGGCTCTTTTTTCACCGTCAGACAACACGCCACGATTAAAACGAGCGCAACGGCAAACGGCGGAAACATTATTTTCAAAAACTCCCCGTTCGGGATTTGATAATGCGAATATAAATAAAGGTTCTGCGGATTGCCGAACGGCGTCAACATTCCGCCCAAATTTGCGGCGACGTTTTGCATAACGAAAACGAACGCCATATACTCTCTTTTTTCCGTTCTCGAAAGCACGAAATAGCCAAGCGGCAAAAACGTTATAAGAGCCATATCGTTCGCCATTATCATCGAGCCGAAATAGGTTATGAAAACGAGCGCGAAAACGATATTCCGCATATTTTTGAATTTCGTGACGATTTTCCTCGCTAGGATTTCAAAAAAACGAACGTTTGAAAGAGCTTCAACGACGAGCAGCGTTCCGAAAAGGCAGCCGAGCGTGGCAAAATCGAAATAATCTATATACGCCTCGTCCGGCGGAACGATAAACGCCGTAACCACGGCCAGAACGACGGCGATAACGAGCACTGCGTTTTTCTTTATAAACTTTAAAATTGTTGTCATTGGCGTTAAAAATACCGCGATAATCGACTTATACGCCGACTTATTGCATAAAAACCCGACAAGCCGAACCCGAAAAATCGGTTTTCTTCGGCTCGTTTCGGATTGCTTCGGTTCGTTTCGGCTTATTCGGAATTATTTTGCCTTCGCGTCGAAAACGACGTTGCAAAGCCCTTCGGCAAAATCCGGCTCGTGCGTGACGAGAATAAGCGCACCCTCGTAAGCGAGCAAAGCCTCTCTTAAAGCCTTTTTCGCCTTCACGTCGAGGTGATTGGTCGGCTCGTCGAGGATAAGAATATTCGACGGCGAATTGCATAAAATCGCAAGTTTAAGCCTCATCATTTCCCCGCCGGAAAGCGTGGAAACGGGTTTCACGGCAAGGTCGCCGGAAAGCCCGACGGCGGCAAGCGCGGCGCGAACTTCCTTTTGCGAACAGCGCGGAAACGCGTTGAGGTAAACGTTATAAGCCGAAAGGCTTCCGTTTTCAAAACCGAGTTCCTGCTCGATATAGCCTATTTTTGCCGCAGGGTGAAAATTGAAAGTTCCGCCAAGGCTCGGAATTTTGCGCATAAGCGTTTTGAGAAGCGTGGTTTTTCCCACGCCGTTCGTTCCTCTTATCCATATTTTATCGGTTGAACCGAGGTGGAAATCCACGTCGGGGATAAGCTGGGAGGTATAGCCCACTTTAAGCGACTTCACGATAAGCATATCTTTGGTGTTGAGGTCGATATACGGGAACTTGAAAAAGCAATCGCGCTCGGTTATCGGCTTCGCCATACGCTCGATTCTATCGAGCATTTTCTTCCTCGAATTAGCCATTCCGGCGGTGGAAGCCCTCGCCCCGTTCCTGTCGATATAATCCTGCAACCGTTTGATTTCCGCTTGCTGACGATTATATTCGTCCTCGTATTGCTTGTTTAAAATTTCGCGTTTAACCAAAAACTGGTCGTAATTCCCCGTAAACTTCGTGATTTTGCCGTGTTCGATGCTAACAATCATCTTCGCGACGTTATTCAAAAAGACGGTGTCGTGCGAAATTACGAGGAAGGTCTTTTTATACGAATTCAGAAATTTTGTCAGCCATTCGATATGCTCCACGTCCAAAAAGTTCGTAGGCTCGTCTAAAAGCGTTAAGTCTTGCCCTTCGAGAAGGAGCTTTGAAAGCATCAGTTTGGCTCGCTCCCCACCCGAAAGATTGCCGATTACCGTGTCGTAACCGAACTTATTGACGCCGAGGCCGTTCGCGATTTTTTTAATCTGGGCTTCGAGGTCGTAATACCCCGCGTCGTCGAGTTCCTCTTGAAGTTTAGCGGAAAGGTTTACCATTTCGTCGAGTTCGTCGCCCGAAGCCTCGCACATATCGTTATAAACCTTTTCGAGTTCGGCGTTCTTTTCGTCGAGATAAGAAAACGCGCCGCGAAGATATTCCATCACGGTGAGCGACTTATCGAGCGTGGCGTGCTGGTCGAGATAACCTATTCTCATACGCGGCAAACGCTTTATTTCCCCGTCGTCCTGAACGAGTTTGCCCGCAATAATATTGATGAACGTGGACTTTCCCGCTCCGTTTAAGCCGACGACGCCGATATGTTCGCCGCTGTTCACCGTTAAATCGGCCTTGACGAAAATATCTCTGTCGTCGTATCTGTGGGTAAGCCCTTTGATTTCTAAAATACTCATAGCGGTATTTTAACACAGCGCGCGGTTTTTGGCAAATTATTTCACAATCTATTCGGCATTTTACTTTCTTTATAAATTGACCTTTGAGAAAAAAAGAAGTATAATAATTTGCGTAAGGTCACGCGGCGCAACTTACGTTGACGTTTACGCCGCGCTTTTACCGTTTTGCGGAGGACGATATGAAATTTAAGTATAAATACAAAAATTATATGTATTGGATTTTCGGCGCAATCTACGCGCTTTCGATTTGCTGCTTCGTGTGGAATCTTTATCGTTTAATCGTTTCGATAGACAACCCGAACCCCGTCGACGCTTACGATTATATCCGAATTATCCTTTGCCTCGTTCTTCCCGTCGTTTTTTCGGCGTTCGTAACGTCGGCGATAATTTCCTCTTATTATCTCGTCAAAACGACCGAGCTTAAAGTTGCGTTCGGATTTTTATCCGATAAATATAAAATAAGCGAAATAAGCTCGCTGGTTAAAAACGTTAAACAAAACACGCTCGTTATCGTTTTTAAGGACGAAAGCACTCTTAACGCCGTGATTCAACCCGAAAAGTACGACGATTTTTGCGCGGAAATAATGAAACTCAACCGTTCCGTTTCTTACGAGCAATCGAGCGACGGCGGAGAAAACGCCAAATAAGCAACGAGAAAACGAACAAACGAAAATCAATGAATAACGTTGAAAAGCCCGCGTATAAGTCGATTAACGCGGGTTTTATTTTAAAATTTCATTATGCGAAAACGCCGCCGCGGAAAAATTTCCGCGGCGGCGTTTAAAATTTTTAATTAAATTTTGTCGTTAGTCTGCCAAAATAAGATGGCCGGTTAAAAGCATATAGACGAAATCTATAACGCCGAGGAACCAGCCCCAACCCACAAGCAGGAACAAAAGGAACACTACGACGTGAACCACGCTTTTGGTGCGAAGCATAACCGAAAGCCTTATAAGGCACTCTACAACCCAGTTTACACCGGGAATGAGCAAAAGAATAGCTTTCAGAAGTACCGATTGACTGTTAAACCATTTGTCAAAACTCATTTTTTCTCTCCTTTTATATTATATTAAACGAACGAGTCTATTATACTTGATAAACTCCCGTTCGTCAACGATTTTTAAAAAATAAATCTATTTTTTCTCGCAATTCCGCCGCCGTGGAGGCAAAAATCGAAGCCCCGTGCTCTATCAGAAGCTCCTTTTCTCTAAATCCCCACAAAACGCTTATTCCGTAAAGCCCGGAATTTTGCGCGGTCATCACGTCCACTTCGCTGTCGCCGACGTAAACCGCGTCGCGTTTTTCCGCGCCCAAAGCTTTAAGAACGATTTCGACGGGCTCTTTATCGGGCTTGGTTTTAACGCCCTCTCTTTGCCCGTAAACGTAATCGAAAAGTCCGTCGCCGAAAAACTTGCGGATAACTTCCGTAGTGCCGTCCTGCGGCTTGTTCGATACCACCGCAAGCGCGTATCCGTCCGCTTTAAGTTCTTTCAAAAGTTCCGTCATTCCTTGGTAAACGCAGGTTTTCGGGCTTCCGCAAAAGTTGTAAGAATCGTTGTAAAACGCAACTATTTCGTCAAAATTATCGGGGTGCGCGCCTTTAAGCGACCTTTCGATTAAAAGTTTCGCCCCGCTTCCGACGAATCTTCTCGCCTCGTCGGCGGTAATATCCGGATAACCGAATTTGCGCATCGTTTTGTTTACGTTGTCTTCTATATCGGGAATCGTGTTCGTAAGCGTTCCGTCAAGGTCAAAAATAACGAGTTTCATAAGTTACATTCTCTCCGGAATTTTAATCCCCAAAAGAGTAAGCGCGGAAGTTAAAACCGTGAGCGACGCGGACGAAATCGCAAGCCTGAAATTGGTCGTATTCTCGTCCTCGCTTACGATTTTATAATCGAAATAGAACTTGTTGAACGCCGAGGCAACGTCGATTGCGTAGCGGGTTATAAAGAACGGTTCAAGCCTTTCCGCCGCCGCTTTAACGACGTCCGGGAAAGTGGAAAGCAGGGAAACGAGCTGATATTCGTCCTCGTTCACCTCTTTGATTTCGTATTTGCCGATAACTCCGCCCAAAGCTCCGCCTTTTCTCAAAACGCTCTTTATCCTCGCGCCCGTGTACTGAACGTAAGGCCCTGTTTCGCCGTCGAAATTGAGAATTTTGGAATAACTGAACGCTATATCCTTTATCTTGCTGTTTGAAAGCGCGCCGAAAATAACCGCGCCCGTGCCGACCTGCTTTGCCACGGTTTCCTTATCTTCGAGGTCGGGGTTCTTTTGCTCGATAATTTCAAGGCATTTTTCGTGGCACTTTTTCAAAACGTCCTCCAAAAGGACCACCGTGCCGTTTCTCGTGCTCATCGCCACTTGATTTCCGTTTTCGTCGAGAAGGGAAACCATACCGTAAGCGACGTGAACGAGGTCCTTCGCCCAAGGCTTGCCCATAAGTTCGAGAACCTTGAAAATCTGCCTGAAATGGAGATTTTGCTGGTACGCCACGACGTAAAGACACTTATCGAAATCGTAACGCTCTTTGCGATAGCAAGCCGCAGCCAAATCCCTCGTTGCGTAAAGCGAAGCTCCGTCCGAACGCAAAATTATGCACGGAGGCATTCCGTATTTTTCCAAATCGACTATCTTCGCACCCTCGCTTTCAACCAAAAGTCCTTTTTCGGTAAGTTCGTCGATAACGGGTTGCATTTTATCGTTATAAAAGCTCTCGCCGGCGTAAGAATCGAATTTTATATCGAGTTCGTCGTAAATTTTTTCAACTTCTTTAAGAGTTATTTCCTTGAAAAGATTGAAAAGTTTAACGCATTCCTCGTCGCCGTTTTCTATAAGTTTAAAATAGCTCCTCGCTTCGTCGTCCATCGCGGGATTGTTTTCGCTCTCCTTGTGATAACGAACGTAAAGCCTCGTGAGTTCCTTAACGCCGCCCTCTTTAACGGCTTCCGCCGAGCCCCAGTGCTTATAAGCGTAAATAAGCTTGCCGAACTGCGTTCCGTAATCGCCGAGGTGGTTTATGCCGACGGCGTTGTAACCGAGAAATTTAAAAATACGATAAAGCGCGCCGCCGATAACCGTTGTGGACAAATGCCCGATATGGAAAGGTTTTGCTATGTTGACCGACGAATAATCGATGCAAATCGTCTTGCCCGCGCCCATATCCGACGAGCCGTATTCCGAGCCTTTTTCGGCGATTTTTTCAAGAGTTTCCTTAACGAGAGCGTTTCTGTTTACCTTGAAATTAAGGTAACCGTTCACCGCCTCGACCTCGCTTATCGCGTCGTCGCAGGAAAACGCGCCTTTAAGTTCTTCCGCAATGGCAACCGGCGATTTTCTCATCGCCTTGGCAAATTTGAAGCAAGGCAGAGCGTAATCGCCCATTTTATTGTCCGGCGGCACGACGACGGCCGCTTCTATTTCTTCCTCGGCTATTCCGCAGGAAGAAAGCTTTTCCGCAATGTGTTTTTTATAATCCATTTATTTATCCTCAATATAATAAATTTTAGCATAAAACGAAAAATACCGCAACAAAAGAATTGAATAATTTTGCAATTTGCGGTATAATTTACGTTGAAATAACAATGAAACGGAGGCTTTTTGCCTCACGGCGGAATTTAATTGCCGATTTTTGCGGATTAAGTACGCCGAACGGAGATAAATTATGAAATTAGGAGTCGTGGGATTGCCGAACGTAGGTAAATCCACTCTTTTCAACGCCATCACTCACGCGGGTGCGCAAGCCGCCAACTTCCCGTTCTGCACGATTGAGCCGAACGTGGGCGTGGTTGCCGTTCCCGACGAAAGGCTTCCCAAACTCGCCGCGTTATACAACAGCAAAAAAGTTACGCCCGCAAGCATCGAATTCGTGGATATTGCGGGGCTTGTTAAGGGCGCGTCCAAAGGCGAAGGCTTGGGCAATAAATTCCTTTCGCACATAAGAGAGGTTGACGCAATCGTTCACGTCGTGAGATGCTTCGAGGACGAAAACGTAACCCACGTCGAAAACACCGTAGACCCGATAAGAGATATAGGCATAATCAACCTCGAACTCATCCTCGCCGACATCGAAACCGTTCAGAAGCGCTACGACAAAGCCTACGGAATGATTAAATCGGGCGATAAAAAATATAAGATAGAATCGGATATTTTGAAAAAGGTACTCGACAGGCTCGAAGCGGAATTACCCGTGAGAGGGATTGAACTTTCCGAAGAAGAACAAAAATACGTGGACGGGCTTTTCCTGCTCTCCGCAAAGCCCGTAATTTACGCGGCAAACGTTGCGGAATCGGATATGGGAAAGGACGTAAACGATATTCCGCTTGCCAAAGAAGTTGCCGATTACGCAAAAAAAGAGGGCAGCGAAACGCTCGTTATCTGCGCGAGAACGGAAGAGGAAATTTCCGAACTCCCGCCCGACGAAGCCGCCATTTTCCTCGACGACCTCGGGCTTAAAGAAAGCGGACTTAACCGTCTCGTTAAAGCCTCTTACAAACTTTTGGGGCTTATAAGTTTCCTCACCTCCGGCGAGGACGAAACGAGAGCCTGGACGATAAAAGAAGGCACGAAAGCCCCGCAAGCCGCAGGGAAAATCCACAGCGACTTCGAGAAAGGCTTTATCCGCGCCGAGTGCATAGACTGGGAACTTCTTCTCGAACTCGGCAGTTACACCAAGGCGAAAGAACTCGGAAAAGTTCGCTCGGAAGGCAAGGATTACGTTATGAAGGACGGCGACGTGGTTCTTTTCCGCTTCAACGTTTGATAATTTCGATAAACGATATTTTAAAAGCGGCGGCGTTCGGTTTTCCCGAACGCCGCCGCTTAAATTTTAAGTAGATTCAGCGTAAAAATTATTTCTTTCTGTATTCCAGAATAAGCGCGCCGATTTCGTTAAGCATTTTTTCGGCAACTTCTTTATCGACTCTTATTTTGAGTTTATCGAGGCGATTAGTCGGTTTAAGTCCGTTCGCGCTGAAACTGAGCATTTCGTAAACGGGCTGGCGCGACCTTATTTCGAGTTCCGCGGACGCGCCCTTTCTCGTGAGAGCGATAACGAGCGCGATAACGGCGAACACAGCCGCCACAACCGCCAATCCCGAAGGAATCAGAAACCAGTAAGTTCCTTCAACGAACCTGCTCCAAACGAATCCGCCCACGGCGAGAAGCACGCTCAATACGAACAGGAACACGGCAAGCCCGACCGACCTTTTATAGCTGTCGAAATCGGTGAGTATGTAATCGGCGTGGTCGATGGGCATTTCGTTTCTCGAAAACGACCTTTCGCCCTGCTCCTGCGCGATTATTCTTTTATCCGTAACGATAACGCTATGCACGACGGAATCGTGTTTAGACTTCGTAACCGCATAGTCATACTGTTTTATAAGAACTTCGTCCTTAGCCAGCATTGTTTCCATCTTTATTTTCCTCCGTTTCGTTTTCGATTTTAATCTGCATTATCTCGTTTGAAAGGGCGTAAGCCATTTTTTCGGCTTCGATAACGTCCGCCGTAAAACAGTTTTCGTCCTTATCCAAAACGTCGGATAAATAGCCTTCTTCTCTGTTGACGCACATAACTCTGCACGGAACGTCCGGCCTTTCTTTGGTGAAAATCGTTATTCCGAAGCTTATTCTGCGTTTTGCGAAAAGGATAATCAGAACTATGCCCGCTATCGCAAGAACGGCAACTCCGAATTCGATGATTTTGTCCGCCGCGCCGCTTATAATCTCGGGAATAACGCCGACAACCGAAAGCACGCCGACAACGAGAAACAACGCCGCGACGACGGCAAGGACGATTATGCCCCAAACGCAATAACGCTTCGCGCTCTTAAAATATGACGAAACGCTCTCGATTCTGTCCACGGGAATTTCCACGTTTCTTTTGGTCGTTCTTCTTTTGCTCTCGGCAAAAGCGGTGTGCACGAGCCTTTTGTTGGTGAGAAGCACGGTGTTTTCCGCCGTCATCGTTCCGTTGACTTTATCGTGCATCGCGTAGCAGTCGTAATCGAAGCTATCGACAATCCGTTCGCCGTCCGCAAGCACGAGCCCGTGTTTGGCTTGCCTTGCGCCGAAGCCGGTAACTTTTTCGTTTTCGTCGACGTTCATCTTCAACCCTCCCTCGATATAAATTGAGTTATAACTCCTCTATTCTATATCTATATACGAATAGTATAATAAACTATTCCGATTTTGTCAATGATAAATCCGAAATAATTCTTTTTTTTTGGAAACGGAAGCCGTTAATAATTCTTTTTTGACAAAAGGCGGCGGCGGAATTTGCTTTTTTGCGAAATTCCGCCGCCGCCTGAAAATTCTGATTACACTCAAATCGAACCTGAACGATTTAAGCGATATTCTTTTTGATTATTTCGGGCGATTTTCTCCCCAAAACCACGTCTTTGTCGATTATAACCTTTTCGACGCCCTCTTCGGACGGAATATCGTACATACTGTCGAGCATAAGATTCTCGAAAATAGTGCGAAGTCCTCTCGCGCCGGTTTTAAGAGCAATCGCCTTTTTCGCAACCTCTAAAACGGCGTCGTCCGTAACGACGAGTTCCACGTCGTCTATTCCGACGAGTTTTTTATATTGCTTGACGATTGCGTTTTTCGGCTCGGTCATAATTTTCACGAGCGCGTTTTCGTCAAGCGGGTGCAATCCGACGACAATCGGCATTCTTCCCACGAATTCGGGAATAAGCCCGAATTTGGTGAGGTCCTGCGGCTGAATTTCGTCGATATAAGCGATTGAATCCTCTTCCGCGGTTTTAAGTTTACCCGCAAAGCCGAGCGAAGAACTGTCGAGCCTCTTCCCGACGATTTTATCGAGCCCAACGAACGCGCCGCCGCAAATAAACAGGATATTCGTCGTGTCGATTCGGATAAAATCCTGCTGCGGGTGTTTTCTTCCGCCCTGCGGAGGAACGGACGCCACGGTCGATTCGATTATTTTCAAAAGAGCCTGCTGCACGCCCTCGCCGCTGACGTCGCGCGTGATGGAAACGTTTTCGCTTTTGCGGGCGATTTTATCGATTTCGTCGATATAAATTATGCCCTTTTGCGCCTTTTCGACGTCGTAATCGGCGTTTTGAATAAGTTTAAGCAAAATGTTTTCCACGTCCTCGCCGACGTAACCGGCTTCGGTGAGCGTGGTTGCGTCCGCAACGGCAAACGGAACGTTTAAAATCTTGGCAAGAGTTCTTGCAAGCAAAGTTTTTCCCGAACCCGTCGGCCCGAGCAAAAGCACGTTGCTCTTTTCGATTTCCGTATCGTCGTCGCCCGTTGCCTTTTTAAGGCGTATTCTTTTATAATGGTTGTAAACCGCCACGGACAAAACCTTCTTCGCCTTGTCCTGACCTACTATATACTTATCGAGTTCCGCTTTTATTTCGTGCGGCTTTAAAAGCGCGGTTTCCTCGTCCGCCGCCTTTTTCTCCTCACGCTCCAAAACCTCTTTGCATATATCGACGCATTCGTCGCAAATATAAACCCCGTCCGGCCCGGCAATCAGTTTTTTAGCGAGCTCTTTGGGTTTTCCGCAAAACGAACAACGGCGTTCGTCTTCGCCGTCGATATGATTATTTGCCATTTCGTCCTCCTTCAAGCCGAATTATCTGTTATAAAAAATCTTGTCTATAAGCCCGTAACCGAGAGCGTCTTCGGCCGTAAGATAGTTGTCCCTGTCGGTATCCTTTTCGATTTGCTCCACCGGCTTGCCCGTGTTTTCGGCAAGAACGGAATTGAGTTTCTTTTTAAGCGCGAGGATATGCTCCGCCTGAATTTTAATGTCGCTCGCCTGACCTTGCGCTCCGCCCAAAGGCTGGTGAATCATAATTTCCGAGGAGGGAAGCGCGTAACGCTTGCCTTTTTTTCCGCTCGAAAGCAAAAACGCCGCCATCGAAGCCGCCATTCCTATGCAAATGGTGGAAACGTCGCATTTGATGAAATTCATCGTGTCGTAAATCGCAAGTCCGGAGGTTACGCTCCCGCCGGGGCTGTTGATATAAATATCTATATCTTTCGTACTGTCCTTCGCTTCGAGATACAAAAGCTCGGCGACGACCGTGTTTGCAACGGCGTCGTTTATCTCGCCCGTTATGAAAATAATTCTCTCTTCCAAAAGTTTGGAATAAATATCGTACGAACGTTCGCCTCTGTCGGTTTGTTCGACTACCATAGGTATCAAAGCCATAATACTCTCCTTTTGATTTAAAAGAGGTTGTTAAAAATCTTAACAGCCTCTTTAAGTTTTACGCAATATTGTTGTTTTCTTTAAGGAATTTGAAAAGTTTGTCGATTACCACGCCGTTTTCGATATAACCGCGTTGTTTGTCGCTCATCGTTTTGGCGTACTCTTCGGCGTCTTTTCCCACCGACTGCGCCTGCTCGGCTATCTTCGCGTCCACGTCCTCTTTCGTCGCTTCGATTTTCTCGTCGGTAAGAATCTTATCGATTACGAGCTGCGTTTTAACGTGTTCCTTCGCGGATTCTTTAAGACCTTCTCTGTAAGCCTCCATCGTCTGGTTGGTATATTTGAGATAGTCCTCGAATTTAAGCCCCTGATACATAAGCCTGTAAGAAGCCTGCTGAACCATATTGTCGATTTCTCTCTCGACGAGGCTGTCGGGAATTTCGACTTCGCTCTTATCGGTGATTGCTTTGATAATCTTATCTTCAAGCTCTCTTTCCGCTCTTTGTTCGTTTGCCTTTTCAAGCCTTTCCTTAACGCTCGCCTTATAAGCTTCAACGGTTTCGTTGCCCGTTTTGTCTTTAACGAACTCGTCGGTAAGCTCGGGAAGTTTCTTTTCCTTTATCTCGTGAAGAGTTACGGTGAAAACGGCTTCCTTGCCTTTAAGGTCTTCCGCGCCGTAATCGTCGGGGAATTTAACCTTTATATCCTTGGTTTCGCCGATATTCATTCCTTCAACCTGTTCTTCAAAACCGGGAATGAACATTCCGCTGCCGAGAGTGAGGTTTTGTTTTTCGGCAGTGCCGCCGTCGAACTTAACTCCGTCGATGCTTCCGCTGTAATCGATAACGGTTATATCGCCGTTTTTAGCGGGCCTGCCCTCGACGTTTTCCTCGGTGGCGTGCTGCTCCAAAAGCCTGTTGACTTCGGTTGCTATATCGTCGTCCTTAACATTATACTCAACTTTTTCAACGTTTATACCTTTGTATTCGCCGAGTTTAACGTCCGGTTTAACGGGGGTTACGGCGGTGAAGGTAAGTCCCTTATCGTCGAGTTTGTCTATCTCGACTTCGGGCCTGTCGATAGGCTCTATCGTAGGTTCTTTTTCAAGAACGTCGTAATAATATTGAGCGAAAGCGAGGTTTACCGCTTCTTCATAAAAAGCTCCCTTTCCGTAAGCCTGTTCGATAACGGACTTGGGAACGTGCCCTTTACGGAAACCGGGCAACTGGTATTTGCCCTTGGTTTTTTCATAGGCCTTATCCTGCATCGCGGCCCATTCCTTCGCCGTAAGCGTCACGGTGATTTTAACCGAGCTTTTTTCGCCTTTTTCAAAAGTGTATTTCATATTTGCTCCTTAAAGATAAGTATTTCTTAACTCGTTTTTTGGTTTTGCTTCGATATTTTACCACATTTTTATTTATTTTGCAAATTTTTCTGCCAATAAAATTTACTTTTACGCAAAAAAAATATATAATAGTTATAAACGTTTTGAAAAAACGGCCGCTTGCATATAAAAAACGGCCGGAAACGCTTCGCAAAACTTCGCAAAAAGGAGAAAAAATGCCGCAGGACGCATTCACGCTTCATCACGCCGCCGCCGAACTCGACGAAATTCTTCGCGGCGCAAAAATAAACAGGGTTTCCCAGCCCGATAAGGACGACGTGTATCTTTTAACTTACACCTCGCGG
>CALDMH010000169.1 GCA_937915565.1 uncultured Clostridia bacterium
ATCAGCAAAAAATGATGGCTCTTTATAAAAAGAACGGCTACTCTGCTTTTTCGGCTTGCCTGCCGACGATTATAACCATCGTTTTCTTCTTTATCGTTATCGGAGCGTTCAACTCTTATTCGCAGGTCAGCGAAAGACAGGTTTTCGACGGAATGAGAGTTTCTTATAATCAGGCTATCGAAAACGTTTCAAACGAGGAAAATTCTACCGTAACGAAAACCGAAACCACCGACGAAAACGGCAATAAGCACGTCGCTTATTACCTTAACTTCGATAATATCTTTGCAAAAAAAGGTATTTCGGAGTGTTTTACCGGTTCGGATAACGATTACGTCGCAGACAGAACGAAAATCTCAAAACTTATCGAAATTTACGGCGACGATATTACGAAAATAATCGCCGCGGACGGAACGTTCAACGTGAGTTATCACGATTTTAAAAAGATTATAGACAGCGAAATTAAGAAAAGCCTTATAAACCGCGCGATTGAAGACGGTTTGAAGGATAATCTTATTTCGGCCGGCGCGCTCGGCGACGACGGCGAGGGTTCTTATTATATTCTCGACGAGGAAAAATTCTGGGACGAATGCGAGAGCCTTCGCGAAAAATATTACGCACTCACCGAGGATAAGAAAGTCGATTACGCAGCGATAATGAATAACCCCGATTTCGCCGCGGAAAAGGCTGTTTTTGAAAGTAAAGCGGAGGAAATTCTCACCGAGGAACTCTTCAAGGTTATCTCTAAAAAAGAGGTTGAAGAAGTTAAAACCGTTGCGAGAAAAGCCGCTGCGGATTGGTATGAAAGCGACGAAAACAAGGCTCGCTCGGTGATATTCCCGTGGGTTAAAAACATCTGGGCTGCCGACTGTTCGTGGACGACCGCTCTCCCCGCAACCACCAAGGATTTAAACAACAAAATAAGCGTCGGAATGAGCGAGGTCGATTACGAAGAACTCACTTACGACCTCGGCAGATATAAAGAAAAAGGCTTTAAAAACGGTAACGGTTGGTTTATTCTCGTTGCGCTTTCCATTCTCGCAATGGCAGGCTCAACGATTATTATGAACAAAACCCAAAAGACGCAAATGCAGCTTTCGTCCGTTGAGGGCGATGCGTCCACGGCCGCTTCCACGCAGAAAATGATGACCTGGATGATGCCGATTATGTTCGGTATATTCTCGTTCGTCTATTCCGCCGCGTTCTCGATTTATATGGTGACCAACTCCCTTCTTTCAACGGGTTCGACGTTGCTCATCAATCTCATAGTCGAAAAATCGTTCAAGAACAAAATTCAAAAGGCCGAACAGGAAAAAATCGATAATCATAAATACGGGAAAATGAGATAAAAGCCCGTTATTATAAGGAGTAATATAATGGAATTTACAGGCAAAACCGTTCAGGAAGCAATCGAAAACGGTTTAAAAGAGATGAATCTTGCGGAAGATAAGGCGGAAATTAAGGTTTTGGAAGAGCCTACAAAAGGTTTTTTAGGTATTGCCGCCAAAAAAGCGAGAGTTGAAATTACCGCCAAAAAGACCGACGGCGAAAGAGCCGTTGAGTTTTTGAACGGACTTTTGGATTTGATGAACGTCAATGCGAAAAGCAATCTCACCGAAGAGAACGAAAAGGTTACCATCGATATAATCACGGACAATTCGTCGGCTATAATCGGTTATAGAGGCGAAGTTCTGGACGCTTTGCAAAACCTTGCGGGCGCGGTTGCGAACACCGGCAGAGAGGAATATAGAAGAGTCGTCGTGGACTGTGAAAATTACAGGACGAAGAGAGAGGACACCCTCGTTTCGCTTGCGCATAAGCTCGAAGCAAAGGCCGTGAGAACGGGCAGAAAAATCAATCTCGAACCGATGAATCCTTACGAAAGAAGAATTCTCCACTCCGCTCTTGCAAACAGCGAAGAGGTTAAAACTCTTTCCGAAGGCAAAGAACCGAACAGATACGTTTCGATTATCCCCAACAACCTTGCCGACCCCGACGATAAGGGAATTAACGAAAGAAAATTCTCCAACGGCGGCCGCGACAGAGGCGACAGGGGTGATAGAAACGACCGTGGATTCCGCAAAGGCGGAAGAGGCGGCCGTGACGACCGCGGCGGTAAATACGGCCGTGGCGACAGAGGCTACGGAAGAGGCGACAGAAGAGATTCCGCTCCCCGCCAGCCCAGACCCAAAACGAGCGGCTTCGGCACGTTCCTCGGAAACAGTTTAAAGGACACCGATAAAGAATAACTTGAAATTTTGCTCCGCCGCGAATACGCTTCAACGCATATTCGCGGCGGATTTTTTTAAAGAGTTCACGTCGTCGGAGTTTTCGTTATCGGAGTTTCCGCCGTCGGAGTTCCCGCCGTCGTTTTAATTTTCAAAACCCTAATCAAACGGCAAAAGTGAGGCTATATGTCGATTAACAGCTATTTTTGCGTGAAACGCGAAACCGAAAACGAAATAATAATCGAGCGTTCGAGGTTTATATCCTTCGTTAAAAAATGCGAAACGGAGGAGGAGGCTCGCGCTTTTTTGGAAGAAAAGCGGAAGGCTCACCCGTTTGCCACGCATAACTGTTACGCTTACGTTACGGACTGCGGAAAAATCGCGAGGTTCTCGGACGACGGAGAGCCGCAAGGCACGGCGGGGCAACCTATTCTCGAAGTTATAAAAAACAAAAAACTCTTTAACGTCGCAGTCGTCGTAACCCGTTATTTCGGCGGTATTAAACTCGGCGCGGGCGGGCTCGTAAGAGCGTATTCGCAAGGGGCGAAAGAAGTTATCGAAAAGGCCGGGCTTGCCGAAAACGTTTTATCGAAAGTTTACGAAATAAAACTCCCCTACGATTATTATCAGCCGCTTTTAAAATACCTCGGCAAAGTGAAAAACGCCGTAATTTCAACGGATTTTGCGGATAACGTAAAGGTTAAAGTCGCCGCGCCTCTTTCTGACGAGAGTTTTGCCGATAAAATAATCGATTTAACAAACGGCAAGGCTTCAATTCAAGCGAACGGCGAGGATTATATTATTTACGAGGGTTAAAACCGATGAACGAAACGAAAAACGAGGGGTATGGCGAGAAAAAATGAAGAAAATCACGGATATAAAACCGCAGGTGAAAAGCCCGACGAGGTGCAATATTTACCTCGATAATTGCTTTTATTGCGGTCTCGAACTGGAAACGATAATGCGCAACAGGCTTAAAATCGGCGAGGAAATTACGCCCGAAAGGCTCGACGAAATTCAGGCCGAATCGGAAAGTTTGCGCGCTTTGGACAAGGCGATGAACTTCGTTTCACGCTCGCAAAAAACGAAAAAACAGGTTTCGGATTACCTTGAAAAGAAGGGTTACACCGCCTGTACGCTCGCCGCCGTTTTGGATAAAATGTCCGCCTATAAGTTCGTAAACGATAAATTTTACGCCGAAGAATACTTCCGTCAGTCGAGCAAAAACAAGGGCAAAAGGCTCATCGCCGCGGAACTTAAACGCAAGGGCGTTTCCGACGAGGATATGAGCGAGGTTTTGGAAAACGCCGGCGACGAAACGGAGTCCGCAATTCGCGTTGCCGAAAAACATCTCCGTTCCAAGGATAAAACGCGCGAGAACGCGCTTAAATGTTACAAATACTTGCTTTCAAAGGGTTTCGATTACGACACGGCGAAATCCGCAACGGATAAGATAATCAACTGCGAAGATAACGACGATGAAAATAACGATTTTTGAAAAAATTCCCTCCACGAACGAATATTGCGAAGAAAGGGATTTCAACGAGGACACCGCGATTATCGCCCGCGAGCAAACGGGCGGCAAAGGCACGAAGGGCAGGAGCTTCGCTTCTCCCAAAGGCGGGGCTTATCTCTCGCTCGTAAGGTTATATCCCTGCAAGGCGAACGAGGCGTTTTCGATAATGGTCGCTTCGTGTATGGCGGTTGTTAAAACTCTCGATTTTTACGGTGTTAAAGCCGATATAAAATGGCCCAACGACGTTTACGTCGGCGGCAGGAAAATATGCGGAATTCTCATTAAAAACTCCTTGGAGGGGGATATGGTGAAGAAATCCGTAACGGGCGTGGGGGTGAACGTGAACGCCGATATTCCCGCCGAACTGAAAGATATTGCGATAAACCTGAAAAGCCTCGTCGGCGAAGTCGATTTGGACGAATTTTGCCGCAGGCTCATTGAAAATCTTTACGGCAAGTATTCCGTTGAAGAATATCGTCGCCTGAATATCGTTTTAAACAAGGAAATTACGGTTATCGAAAATCTGCCGAGCGAACGAACGAATAACGCCGCAAATAACGACGACGGCGGAAGCGAGGCAGCCGCCGACGGAGCAAACTCCCGAGAAAAAGAGAGAGTTTACAAGGCCGTTGCGGAAACCGTTGCGAATGACGGAAGCCTCGTTTTAAAAAACGGTAAAAGACTTTTTTGCGGCGAAGTTACGATTAGATTATAAACGGGCAAACGAAAAGTTCCGTTAAACGATTGATAATAATTTAGCCGCGGGCGGTTGCTTTTGCACCCGCCCGCGGCTAAAAAAATACGCGTAACAAAAAGTGCGCGCAACTAAAAAATGAGCGCAACAAAATACGCACGACAAAAAAATTACGCGCGGATATAAGCCGTTAATCGACTCATATCCGCGCGTTTGCGTTTTAATTACTCTTTTTCGGGAACTGAAAATTCGACGATTAAACCGTCAAAACCCCGGCAAATAAAACGGATTAGTGAGTGAGGAAGAACATCGCGAGGAAAAGCGCGGTGATAATCCAGGTTCCCACTTTGATTTCCTTGGCCTTTCCGCTGAAAATCTTGATTACTACGAACGAGATAAGACCGAACGCGATACCGTAAGAAATGTTGTAGGTGAACGGCATCATAGCCATCGTAAGGAACGCGGGAACGGCAACGGAAACGTCCGACCATTCGATGTCCTTAACGCAGCCAATCATAAGAATTCCGACGTAAACGAGCGCAGCGCCGTAAGCGACGGCAGGGATAAGCTTTGCAACGGGAGCAAGGAAAAGCGCGATAACGAACATCGCCGCGGTTACGAGCGAAGTGAAACCGGTTTTTCCGCCGACGGCAACGCCCGAAGAAGATTCGACGAACGTGGTTACCGTGGAAGTACCTAAAACGGCGCCGGTGCAGGTTGCGATAGCGTCCGCAAGCATCGCTCTTTCCATATTGGGAACTTCAAGCTCGCCTTTGCCGTTGTCCACGAGAAGATTACCGCCGCGGCACGCGCCGTATAAAGTACCCATAGTGTCGAACATATCGACCATACAGAAAGCAAGCGAAGTGGTGATAAGCGCGATTACGAGTCCGCCGACGGAATGATTTTCGGCAGCAAGATAAGTCGAGAAATCGAAACCTTCGGTGAATACCTTTCCGAAAGCCTCCGTTCCGAAAGCTTTGAAAGGCTCGATGGGGTTAAGCGAGAAAGTCTCGCCGAAACCTTCGTAGAAACCGGGAACGGTGAGGCCTAAAAGATAATATAAAACCGCGCCGCCGAGAATTCCCCAAAGGATTGAACCTTTAACCTTTTTGTGAGAAAGAATGGCTATAAGAAGAATGGAAACGACCGCAACGATAAGCGGCATAACTGCCTTCCACGAACCGCTTATAAGGTTGAAAGAAGCAAGGGTTACGCCCGTAGAGCCGTCCGGAATAACGAGGCCGGAATCCTGCAAACCGAGGAATGCAATGAACAAACCGATACCTGCGGGAATAGCCGCTTTAATCGTTTTCGGGATTGCTTCGAAAATTATTTTACGAAGACCGGTGAGGGTGAGAAGAATGAAAACGAGACCGTCGATAAGAACGAATACGAGCGCGTTGGCGTAAGTGAAACCAAGCCCGTGTTCACTGCTGCAAACGGTGAAAACGAAGAACGCGTTCAAACCCATTCCCGGGGCTTGTGCAAGCGGCAGATTTGCCAAAAGGCCGATGAGAACCGTGCCGATAACCGCCGAAAGAGCCGTCGTGACGTAAATCGCGTCGAACGAAACCCCGTCGAGCGTGCCGAACATACCCGCGTTTACCACGAGAATGTAAGCCATTGCAAGGAAGGTCGTTATACCGGCAACGATTTCGGTTTTAATAGAGCTTCCTTTCGCGGAAATTCCGAACTTTCTGTCAAAGAAAGACGTCTTTTCCTGCTGATTAGAGTTTTCCATAATTTGCCTCCTTTGTGAGGACGATTCCGACAACGTCGTTCGCCGCATTTCACAATAGATTTTAATTTTAACTTATTTCACAAACTATGTCAACGAAATTGAAGCGAAAGTGATAAAACAATGTAAATCTCCAAAAAACGCAAGCTTTATCGCTTAAATTTTTTCATAATTTATCGTTGACAATTATATGATAACAATGTATAATTTACAAGAAGCGGCGCGCGTTATTCGTTATTTTGCGCGCTTGGGGATTATTATTTTTTACCTTTTAGCCACGGAAAATCAAGTTAAAACTTAAAACCGGCAAAGCCGCGGACGATTGTCGCAAGGCGGTTACCGCATACGGCCGCGCGGGTGATTGCGTTAATAAAACTTGCCGAAAAGGCTAAAAAAAAGGAGAGGAAATGAAGGTAACAGCGAAACTCATAATGCTTATATGCAACGTTGCTTCCGCGGCGTTGTGTATTATGGCGATAATAGGCAACGTCGCCGGACCGATAATGAAAACGACCACCACGATAACCGTAAATCAGGCGGTGCTCGATTTGATTTTCGAGAAAGACGGCGAAACGAACGGCGAATCCGCAGAGGTAACGGGCGCGGAAAGCGGAGAATCTACGAGCGAATCCGAGAGCGAATCGGATATTATCAAGGGAATTCTCACGGAAATGGCAAAGGATGAGGCTAAATTGCAGTTCTCCTTTGAACTTTCCACGGGTGTATTTCTCAACGCGCTCACTTCTAACGACGTAACCCTTATCGATAAATTCCTCGACGATATGATTGAAAAGGGTTTGGGCGACGATTTCAAAAAACAAACCGATAAATTTATGGAAAGCGCGATGAAAAGCGCAACCAAAACCATTCTTTTCAATAAGTTTGACGATTTGAGAAAGAATAATCCCGAACTCGACGAAATGATGGGCGATAAAAACGCCAAGGAATTCCTTGAAGACGCGGGCGTAACCGAAGAATACGTCGACACGCAGATAGGCACCGTTTACAGCGCGCTTACCACCGATAAAACCGTAACCGAAGCGGCGAGCGACGTCACGGGCGTGGTTAAAGATTTGTTCGACAAGGTGAAAACCAGCGAATACGGAGAGAAAAACCCCGAAGCTTTCGATAATTCCGACGAAAAAATGGCGGCTCTCGAAGAGAATATAACTTCTCTTCTCGTTTATTTAACGGTTGTCGGCAGCGGCGAAAAGAATATCGACGAATTCAAACCCGAGGACGTCACGCCCGAAATGATTGAAGCGAGCAAAAACTCCACCGTCAATCTCGGCGACGCCGTTGAAGGCATCGTTATGGGTTACATAAACAAAGCTCTCGGCGAGGCGGACGGAAACGATAACAATCCGAGTTCGCCCACGATACCCGAAGGCTTCCCCGATATTTTCGGCGGAATGAGCGTTAAATCGGGGCTTCTCGCTACGTCTATGAATTTCGGGGCTTTCGACAGAGCCGACGCGGAAATTAAGGAAGGGACTTCCGAGAGCGGCGAGGGCGGCGAAACCGAATCCGGAATCGAAAGCGGCGCGGGAGAAACCGACAAAGAAAGTTCTTACGAGCAAATCAAGTCTACGGTTAAGGATAAAATCAAATCGGTTATTCCCGACAATTTCAAAAAATACGGACTTATCGCTATGAAAGTCGTGGGCGGATTTATCATTTTCAACGCGCTTATCTGGGCTTATCTGCTTTTGAAGCTTATCGTAAACACGTTAAACGGCAAGATGAAAACCAAAATGAAGCTCGCATATTCGCTCGGCTGGGAAAACGGCTTTAACCTCGTTATTCTTCCCACCATTTTATATAAAACGTTCACTTCGCACAACTTCATAACCGAAAAACTGTTTGCGGGAAAGATGCATATCGTGGACGTAATCGGCAAAACGCTCAATCTTTCGTTTGCTTCGGGCGCGGTGTTTGCGTTCTGGGCAACCGTCGGCCTGATTGCCATTGCAATCGTAAGAAGTATCTTCGTCGGCATATTTTCCGACGGCAGCGAAGCTATAAAATAATTGAAGTTATAAAGTAATCGCTTTGCAATCTTTATATAACGATAGTTTTTATAGTTGCAAATAGTTACGGGTAGTTGCAGGTTCGCCCGACGGGTTATAAAATTTTGAAATTTCATACCCCGTCGGGCTATATAACTTTACGGCTATATATTATAATGATTTAAGCAAAAGGAGGAAAAAATATGGGTAAGAAATTAGTTTTGATAATCGTTGCGATAGCGGTATGTTTAGGCGCGGCGGGAACGGTGATAGGTATCGTCGTATCAAACAAAACCCCGGGCAACAGCTCGGAAAACAGTTCGGAAAACGGCATAGAAAACGAGGTTGCGGGAACGCCCGGGTTGAAATATGAAGTTAATGCCGACGGAAAAACTTGCACCGTAATATGGTATGATTCCGTAGATGCCGACGTCGTAATTCCCTCAAAAAGTCCGAGCGGACACGTCGTTACGGCAATCGGTGATGGAGATATGGGATTTTTTTCAGAACTCACTATAACGCTCCCAAACAGTTTAACAACGATTGGCGTCAAAGTTTTTGACGAATGCAAAAACTTAAAATATAACGAATACGACAACGCGTATTATCTCGGCAACGAAAATAATAAATATCTTGCTTTAATTAAAGCGAAAAACGAGGACATTACCTCTTGCGTTGTTAACGAAAAAACAAAAATAATTGCAGGCGGCGCGTTTTCGCAATGCCGTAAACTGACGAGCGTAACGCTGCCCGACGGTTTGACTTCTATCGGGAAAAATGCGTTTGGTGATTGTGAAGCACTGGCAAATATAACTTTTCCGGACAGCATAACGATTATAGGTGACTGGGCTTTTTGGGGTTGTGGGGAACTTACGAACGTTTCAATACCGAACGACGTTGTTTCTATCGGCCGCTATGTGTTTGGGAAAAACGTAAAATACAACGAATACGACAATGCATTTTATCTCGGCAACGAAAAAAATAAATATCTTGCTTTAATTGAACCCAAAAACGTAGATATTACTTCCTGTACCATAAACGAAAAAACAAAAATAATCGCAGGCGGTGCGTTTTCGTCTTACAAAATTACTTCCGTTACGATTCCTGATAACGTGACGAGTTTAGGTCGTGATGCGTTTTACGGCTGTGATAACCTTACGAGCGTAACAATACGAAACAGCAAAGCTGTTATAGGAGAATCCGCATTTTCGGATTGTAAAAATCTCGTAAACGTAACGCTTGGAAACGGCTTAATCGCAATAGGTAAAAAAGCATTTTCCGGGTGTAACAAACTTGTGAGCGTTGCAATACCAAACAGCGTAACTTCTATCGGGGACGAAGCGTTTTTTTATTGCAGTAAGCTCACCGACGTTACGATACCGAACAGTCTTACGAATATGGGCAAGAGCGTGTTTTCGCTTTGCAATAATTTAAAATATAACGAATACGATAATGCTTTTTATCTCGGAAACGAAGAAAACGAATACTTCGTTTTGGTTAAAGCAAAGAGCACAGATATTACTTCTTGTACCATTAACGAAAAAACAAAAATAATTTTAGAAAAAGCGTTTGATTTTTGTGAAGGGCTGACGAGTATTACGATACCGGACGGCGTAACGAGTATCGGAGAGGAAATATTTCATTGTTGCTATGGATTGACGAACGTAACGATGTCGGACAATTTAATGGCTATGGCTTTGAATAAAGCCGCATTTAGCGGTTGTGGACTTACGAGTATCACCATTCCGGACACTGTAACTTCTATCGGTGAATATGCGTTTAGCTATTGTAGAGGGCTGACGAGTATTACGATACCGGACAGCGTAACGAGTATAGGCGACAGTGCATTTTGGCGGTGTGAAAGCTTAACGAGCATTACGATACCCGACGGTGTGACCACAATCGGTAAGAGTGCGTTTAGTGAGTGCAAAGGCCTTACGAGTATTACTATACCCGATAGCGTAACTTCTATCGGTAAGAGTGCGTTTAGCGGTTGCGCAGGCCTTACGAGTATTACTATACCCGATAGCGTAACTTCTATCGGTGAGAGAGCGTTTGGTGATTGTGAAAGTCTTACAAGTATTAAGATACCGGACAGCGTGACGTTTTTCGGCGAGAGTTTGTTTAGCCGGTGTAAAAGCCTTACAAACATATCGATGTCCGAAAAAATGATGATTATGGCAGTACAAAACGGCGCGTTTGGAGGCTATGACGGATTTACGAGTTTCACGATACCATACGGCACGACTTCTATCGGTAAGGATGCATTCTTTTCTTGCGGGAAATTAACGAATATTACCATTCCGGATACTGTAACTTCTATCAGCGAGTGGGCATTTTTCGGTTGCACCGGTCTTACAAGCATCACGATACCGAACAGCGTAACTTCTATCGGTGACAGTGCGTTTAGGGGTTGTACCGGCCTTACAAGCGTCATTATACCCCAAAGCGTGACTTTTATCGGGGACGGCGTATTTTCTGAATGTACCGGTCTTACAAGCATAACAATAGCAAAGAGCGATATTTTCAGATATTTAAGAGATTACGAAAGTGTTACCGCTGTTATTATAGAAAGCGGTGAAACGTCTATCGCTGACGGTGCGTTTTGGGGTTGTGCGAACATTACAAACGTTACCATACCAAACACCGTGACTTCTATCGAGGGGAGTGCGTTTTGGGGTTGCACGGGCCTTACGAATATTACGATACCGGACAGCGTGACTTATATTGGTGACAGTGCGTTTAGAGGTTGCACGGGCTTAACGAACATTACGATACCGGATAGCGTAAATTACGTCGATGACGGGGCGTTTGATGGCTGTGATAATATAAAATTAAACAAATACGATAACGCATATTATTTCGGAAACGAAAATAATAAGTATCTTGTTTTAGTTAAAGTTACGGACAAAAAAATTACTTCCTGTACCATTAACGAAAAAACGAAAATAATTGCAGAAGAAGCGTTCCGTGAGTGCGGTAATATTACAAGTTTAACCATTCCGGATAGCGTAACGTCTATCAGTAACAGAGCGTTTTATAGTTGCAAAAGGCTTAGAAGCATCGTTATGCCCGACAGTGTTACTTTTATCGGCAATGCCGCGTTTTACGATTGCGCCGGCCTTACGAGCATTACGATACCGAACGGCGTAACTTCTATCGGCATTAGTGCGTTTTATGGTTGCTCCAAGCTTACGAGTATTACTTTGCCAAACAGCGTGACTTCTATCGGCAGCGCTGCGTTTTACGATTGTACCGGTCTTACGAGTATTACGTTATCGAATAGCGTGACCTTTATCGGCGACGAAGCGTTTAAGCTGTGTACCGGTCTTACGAGTATTACGATACCTGACAGCGTAACTTCTATTGGCGAAAGGGCGTTTGCCGGCTGTGATAATTTAGAATATAACGAATACGACAACGCTTATTATCTCGGAAACGAAAACAATAAATATCTTGTTTTAGTTGGAGGGGCAGATAGAAATATTACTTCCTGTGCCATTAACGAAAACACAAAAATAATCGCAGGAGGAGCGTTTTATAGTTATAAAAAACTTACAAACGTTACCATACCGAACGGTGTGATTTCTATCGGTAATATTGCGTTTGAATATTGCACGGGTCTTACGAGTATTACGATACCAAACGGCGTAACTTCTATTGGTTATGAAGCGTTTAGAGATTGCACCGAACTTTCAAGCATTACCATACCCCAAAGCGTAACTTCTATTGGAGGCAGTGCGTTTTATCGTTGCAATAAACTTGAAGATATTAACTTTAACGGCACGAAAGAACAATGGAATGCAATCCAAAAAAATGACGAACGGGGTTATTGGCCCGACGATTACGTCGTTCATTGCACCGACGGAGATATAAAAAGTAACGGTTAGAACCCACCTTGATTAACGTTAAAAGCCCTCTTTGAAAAAGGGGGCTTTTTCTTTGGTAAATAAAGGTTTTTCTCGCCGAAAAATCACTGAAATCTCAAAATTCTGCTATTGACACGTATTATATATTGTGTTATAATTCGCTTGGGTAATCCGTATTACCGTAAGAACGGAAAAAAATCGCTTTAAACCCGAAAGTTTTAAAGCTTAATTCTTTCAATACGAAAGAAAGGAGGTTTATTATGAAAAAATTAACGGCGATAATCGTCGCGCTCGTTATGGCGTTATCGCTTTTCGCTCTGGCTTCCTGCGGGAACGAAACGAGCGAATGTAAGCATTTGAACACAAAGGAAACCGTTACGAGCGCAACCTGCACTTCGGACGGCACGGTAATCGTTAAGTGTAACGACTGCAAAAAGGTAATCAAAAAGGAAACTACGCCCAAACTCGGGCATAACTACGTTGCCGGATTTTGCACGCGTAAGGGTTGCGCAGACCCCATAGAAAAAGAAAACGATAAATTTTACGTCAATCTTCTCTGCTCGCTTATCGATTCCGAAAAATATTCTTTCGCAAACCAAGGCGACGTGAAGATTAAAAACGGCGAAAACGTGAGCGTTTACGATTCCGTGAAATTCTTGCGCGGAAAATCTTCGGGCGAAAACCCCGACGAACTGTTTTCGTTCACCGCTTCGGGCGCGAATAACGTGGAACTTCGGGTTGTTTCCGATTCCGAAAACCTGAAACTTACGGGAACCGTCGACGGCGAAGAAAAACTTTACGTTAGAGCGAACGGCGAAGCCGTGAAGAAACTTTACGATAGATATAAGGACGAAATTATCAAAAATATCGGCGGTTCGGGTGGCTCGGAAGGTTCGGGAATCCTCGGCGGTTCGGGCATAAGCGGAGAGAGCGTTATATCTTCACTCGAAACGCTGTTCGACGAGATAAAAACCAAAGACGGCACGGACGCGACCGTTAAAAGGCTCAACACCGGAATACATAGCGTAATCACCTCGGTGGCGAAAATAGACAAAACCGAAAGCGGATTCGATATTACTCCCGACGCCGAAATGGTTAAAGAATTCAACCACGTCGTGGCAACCCAGCCGTTCGAGGCGTTTGTCGATAATATTTTGGGCAAGGATACCTTTGAAGCGATTAAAAACGTTATCCAGATGGCGATATACCGCAACGACAGCCTCACCGAAGCCGAAAAAACGGCGAAATACGACGAACTCATTGCCGATTGCGGTAAGCTTTCGCTTTATAAACTTATCGAAAAATACGACGATTCCGAAGACGAGGTTACGATTGAAGAGGATATTAACTCCTTCGTCGATTCCTTAAAAGGCGTTAAAATAACGCTCAGAACGGACGAAAAGGGCAACGCGCTTTCCGCCGATTTCGTTGCGGAAGACTTCGAGCTTATCGGTGAAATCACAATCCCCGGGATAACCGTTGGCGGCGTGACGAGCGAACCAATCGTTATAAACGGTTTATATCTCACCGGAAACTTCACTCTCTCCTTCCTTAACGAGAGAATCGAAGCCGAAGAATACGCGCCGTTTGAAAAGGTCGTCGCCGCCACCGATACCAAACTTGCGGCGGGCAATCACGAGGGTTACGTTAAGAATAACGGAAATTGCACGAAGGTCGTTTTCGCAACGGACGCAAAGGGAAATATCGTTTCCGCAACGTCTTACTTCACTCTTAACCAAAACGCGGAAACGGGAACGGCGGAATATTACAAGGTCGTTTGCGAATCTCCTCTTGCGGTTGTGAGAGAGGTTGACGACGACGGAAAAATAACTTACACCGTCAATAATTTCTTCTCGCAAAAGGATTTCACCGTAAGCCTTAACGCGAAGATTTACAGCGTAGATAAAAACGGAAACAACGCCGTAGAAATTACCGACCGGACGATAATAGACGGTATCGTTTCGAGCGTTGACGAGGTGGAATTCACTCTCGAAGCTCCTGCCGGTAAGTAATCGTTGGAAAATCACAGCCGAAATTAACGGCAAAAACAATTTTTTTAGGGGGGGGGGCTGTTCCGCTTGCGGAACGGCCCCGCCCCCCTTTTGCGCTTATTTTCACTTTTTCCGTTGGCGAAATTGTTTTGCCGTTGACAAAATCACTTTTACCGTTGACAAAACCCTCGCAAAGGTTTATACTTTCATCGATAAACCCAAAAGCGGGTTAAAAAGGAGAAGGAACTATGAAAAAACTTATTTTGAGCCTTCTGGCGGTGATTATGCTCTTTTCAAGTGTGATTTTCACCGGTTGCGGGGGTGACCACGAGTGTAAGTTTGCCGAGGCGTGGAGTTATAACGAAACGAAGCATTGGCATAAATGCGAGGAAAATCTTTGCGATAAGGTGGACGGCGAGGCCGAACATAATATGGAAGAAGCCGTTGACGAAAACGGAAACGCGATAATCAAATGCTCCGTTTGCGGATACGCGGAGGAAAATTCGCACGTTTGCAAATTTGTCGAAAAATTTTCTTACGACGAGCAAAATCACTGGCGTAAATGCGAAATCGAGGGTTGCGAAAAGGTTTCCGAAAAAGCCCCGCACGCTTTCGCTTACGGCAAGGACGACGACGGCAACGACGTTATGAGTTGCGCGTGCGGTTACGCCGTTAAATCGGATAAATCGCACGAACATTCTTACGGCGAAACGGCAAAATATAACGAAAAATATCACTGGTACGATTGTTCGGACGCGAACTGCAAGATTAAAAAGGGCTATGCGGAACACACTTTCGGCAACCCCGAAGAAACGTTCGGCGAAACCTCGATAACGAGAGTTTACACCTGCACGATTTGCGCTTTTTCCAAAACCGAAACCATAACCGTGGACAGCGTTGTGGACGACGCGAGAGTCTGGTACGACGTGTTCGAGAATATAGACAGAGATAATTATTCGATGATAATCACGTTTAAGGAAGCTAACGAAAAAGGAGAAGAATACGTTGTGGGTACGAACGAAGCGTGCGTTACCGAAAACGGAATGTATCTCTCTTGGGCTTCGGGTTTAAACGAGTATTATTTGAAAAACGATGAGGGGAAGTTCGATAGATATTATAAATATAGAAACGAAGGCTGGTCGCTTACGGAAAACGCGGACGCCTATTATAAAGACCTGCACGAGCAAACCAAACTTTCATTCTCTTTTAAAGAGGACTTCCAAAAGTTCTCCTTCAACAAAGAGAACGGAACTTACGTTTGCGCGGACGAAATAGAAACTACCAACTACGGCTACGAGGACGGACAAAAGGTGGTTCTTTGTAAGGTGATTTGTTCAAACCTGGTTGTAAAAGTGGCGGACGGCAAACTCGTTTATATCGAAGCCGATTATTATATTATCGACGAATCGTCGGAAGAAGCCGGAACGGCGACTACGCCTGCAACGAAACCTGCGGCTTTAAACCATTTCAAATATTATAATATCGGCTCTTCGGAGGTTTCGCTCCCCAAAGACGTTTTAGACCTTATTGAGGCAAGAACGAAGGGCACGACGGGCAAAATCGCAAACGATTGACTTTTGCGGTGAAAAAATTACGGCGAGGCAAAATTTCTAAAAGAATTTTGCCTCGCCGTTTTTAATTGAATTTGGCGTTTAATCGACTTATAGCCGCGTGTTTACCGTTTAATTGCTCGTTTTGCGGAAGCGGTTCGCCCGCTGAAATCGGGCGGAATTCAAGCGCAAATCGGGTGCGCGTCAGACGCAAATCAAGCGCGAATTAAGCGAGAAGCGATATGGATTTTTCGATACGCGCGAGCGTTTCCTGCTTGCCCAAAAGTTCGGCGATTTCGGTTGCTCCGCCGGGGGTTACCGCCATTCCGGTTATCGCGATTCTCATAACCCAGAAAATCGAGCCGCTCTTCACGCCCTTTTCCTTTGCCTTTTCGCTGAGCGAAGAGAAAAGCGAATCGTTGGAGAAATCGTCGATTCCTTCGAGCCATTCCTTAATTTCCGGCAAAAGCGCTTTTGCAACCTCTTCGTCGGTTTTGTTTTTCTTGTTTTCAAAAAGCGCGAGGTCGTAATCGGGAAGGGTTACGAGCCAGTCGATTTTTTCGGGAATATCGCCGAGAACTTCCACTCTTCCGTGAAGAAGCTTTGCGATTTTCTTCAAATCGAACTTGCCGTTCACCGCGGAATTTTCAAGATAAGGAAGCGCGTGCGCGTAAAATTCGTCCTCGGAAAGTTCGCGGATGTATTCGCCGTTGAGCCAGCGGAGTTTCATCTCGTCGAAAATGGACGGCGATTTTGAAATTCCGTCGAGCGAGAACGTATCCACCATTTCTTTAAGCGTCATTTTTTCAACGTTGCTCTTCGGCGACCAGCCGAGCAGCGCGACGTAGTTTATAATCGCCTCTTTAAGGTAACCTTTTTTAACGAAATCGTCGAAGTTCGCGTCGCCGTAACGTTTGGAAAGTTTCCTCGTGGCGTCCTTCATAATCGTGGGCAGGTGAATGTATTTCGGCCTTTCCCAACCGAACGCGTCGTACATAAGGTTGTATTTCGGCGTGGAGGAAAGATACTCCGTTCCTCTTATAACGTGAGTTATGCCCATAAGATGGTCGTCGATGACGTTTGCGAAGTTGTAAGTGGGCATACCGTCGCTCTTGATTAAAATATTGTCTTCGAGGTCGGCGTAATCCACTCTTATCGTTCCGTAAACCATATCCTCGTATTCGCTGACGCCTTCCGAGGGGATATTCTGGCGGATAACGTATGGCTCGCCGGCGGCAAGTCTTCTTTCAACCTCTTCCTTGGGGAGATTGAGGCAATGCTTGTCGTATTTTCTGTTGCCGTTCTCGTCGGTTAAGGATTCGAGCCTTTCCTTCGAGCAGAAGCAATAATACGCTCCGCCGAGTTCGATGAGCTTTTTGGCGTATTTTTGGTAAATTTCCTTTCTTTCGCTCTGAACGTAAGGCCCGTAATTTCCGCCCACGTCCGGACCTTCGTCGTAAATAAGCCCCGATTCTTTAAGCGAACTGTAAATAAGCTCCACCGCGCCCTCGACGTAACGTTGCTGGTCGGTGTCCTCTATTCTCAAAATGAAATCTCCGCCGTTGTGTTTTGCGTAAAGATAAGCGTAAAGCGCGGTGCGAAGCCCGCCGAGGTGCATAAATCCCGTGGGGCTCGGAGCGAATCTCGTTCTTACTTTTTCCATAAATCTCCTCTTTTGGGGGTTTTGAGCGGAATTTCGTTCTCGCTCGGTCAGCCGCGGGCGTTCGCACTTGCGTGAAAAAACGAGCGCGAACGCCCGCGGCTTCAAACCCGATTAAAAAAATTTTTCACCCGAATTTAAAAAGGTCTACGTTTTTATTTTACCACAAATAAAAAAAAGTGTATAATGAATTCAGGCAGGTTTTCGTATTATTTTAAAATAATAGATAATAATAACCAAAGCCACCGCCGTTAAAATCAAAATTCGAGTAGGTTGATTATGGATAATTTTGAAAAAATGAAGGAAAGCTTAAAGGCTTTAATCGCTTTCCCGTCCGTTCAGGAGGAAGCGAGCGAAAACAAGCCGTTCGGCGAGGGCGTTTATAACGCTTTGAATTATTTTTTAACGCTTGCCCAAAGTTTCGGCTTTAAAACGATAAATTACGACAACTATATCGGCGAGGTCGATTTCGGCGAGGGCAAAACCGAGGCTGACGAAATCGCAGTGCTTGCCCATCTCGACGTCGTGCCGGCGGGCGACCTTTCCGCTTGGAAATATCCGCCCTTCGAGGCGACCGAAATCGACGGGAAAATTTACGGCAGGGGCGCGACGGACGATAAAGGTCCGGCTATGGTCTGCCTTTATTGCCTGAAAGAACTCAAAGACGAGGGGTTCGTTCCGAATAAAAAAATCAGGCTTATTCTCGGTTGCAACGAGGAAACGGGCTGGAAATGTATCGAGCATTTCAAACAGGTTTCGCGCTTCCCCGATTACGGCTTTTCGCCCGACGGCGACTTCCCCGTGATTTACGCCGAGAAAGGAATTCTCCACGCGAAGTTCGCGTTCAAACGTTTATCGGACGAGCTTAAAGAGCTTTGCGGCGGCGAGAGAATTAACGTCGTTTGCGACAAATGTGAGGCTGTATCACCGTTAAACCGCGATTTGGCGGAGCAATGCGGAGTCGTTGAGGAAGAGGGAAAACTCGTTGCGAGGGGCGTTTCCGCGCACGGCTCAACGCCCGAAAAAGGCGTGAACGCCATCTTGAAAATGGTTAAATATCTCGAAGGCGTCGGCGTTATCGACGGAAGAATCAGGGAATACCTCTTCGAGGACAAAATGGGCTTGAAAGAGCTTAAAGACGAAACTGGAAATCTCACGATGAGCCCCGATATTATCGAACTTTGCGGCGACGAAATAAAAGTGTCCGTCGATTTCCGTTACCCGTCGCTTCTGGACGGCGAAAAACTCGTCGAGGCGTTGAAACTCATCGCGCCCGTTGAAATTCTTTCGCATCAAAAGCCGTTGTTTAACGATAAAGAGGGCTACCTTATAACCACGCTTTTGAACGTTTACAACGAAGAAACGGGCGAAACGAGCGAACCTATCGCTATCGGCGGAGGCACTTATGCAAGAGCTTTGAAGTACGGCGCGGCGTTCGGGCCGGAAAGCGGCGAGGATTGCAGGATTCACCAGCCGAACGAATTCGTTTCGATAGAAAACCTTAAATTGCAGTTCAGAATTTATAAAAAAGCGATAAAAGAACTTTCTAAATAAAAGGCTTTTAAAATAATAGGCTGCCGCCCGAAGTTTTAAAAAGGCTGATACACGAAAATTTTAAAAGGGTACGCCCGAAATTTATTAAAAAGAGGATAGATGATAGTAAGCAACCTTCCGCCGTTTTCAAGGAACAAAACGTGCGCCGTCACGGGGCATAGGGTTCTTCCGCCCGATTTCGACAGGATAAAATTGAGAATATACCTCGAAAAAATCGCGGAAGCGGGCTACGAGATTTTTCTCGTGGGAATGGCCGTCGGGTTCGACCTCGAATGTTTCTCCGTACTTTCGGAAATGAAAAAAGAAGGGAAAAACGTTAAAATTTGCGCCGTTATTCCGTGCGCGGACCAATCCGCGAACTTTTCGGAAGAGAATAAAATCGCATATCGAAAATGCCTTGAAGACGCCGATTATATTGCGGAAGAAAAAAGGAAGTATTATAAGAATTGTATGCTCGTCCGCGACGAATACCTCGTTGAAAACAGCTCGTTTTTGCTTGCTTATTACGACGGCAGGAAAGAGGGCGGAACTTATTATACGCTCAAACTTGCGAAAAAAAATCTTATCGGCGTGTGCTATTTTTGATTTACGCTTTGCGGTTGCGTTTAAAATCCGCGCGGAGCGGTTGCGGGAGGCCGTTTGCCGCCGAAAGGTAATAACCTTAAAAAGTCGGTCTATAAGTCGATTATCTGGCTGTTTTGTTAAAATATTTATAAAGAGTATTTAAAAACGCGTCCTTAAAGGACGCGTTTTTTATGCCCGCCGGTGAATTATACTATTAAGTGCAACAGGCGAA
>CALDMH010000170.1 GCA_937915565.1 uncultured Clostridia bacterium
ACGCGTTAAAACGCAATAAAAACGTCGAAAGCTATCGCTTCGGAAAATACGGCGAAGGCGAAAGAGGAGTTACGTTTGTTAAACTTAAATAATTGATTTTTCGATTGTTTTATGCTATAATGGCGATAATCCGAAAAATCGGGAGATTATATGAAAGAAGTTTTATACGAAGAGTCGGCCAACCCGCTAAATCTTAAATTTCAAAAAACAATGTATATCGTTTATACCGTAGTTTTATGGATTTTCGGCATACTTGATTTTTTAGTGCTTATTTTTAACACGCCGGATTTTATCTCGCTTATTTTTCTCACGCTTTCTTGCGTGGGATTCTGGTTTTTAAGAAGAAAAATCTACTACTGCGTCGATTTGATATTCGTCACGGGGCAAACGAGGATAATCAAAGTAATTCATTACAAATTCAGAAGAAAGATGTTGGTTTTTGATTATAACGAAGTGATTCAGGTCGGAAGAGTGGGGAGCGAATCGTTTGAAAAATTGTACGCGACGCCAAAACTTAAAAAGATTTACGCAACGCCCAACAAATATTTTGCCGAGGGCTTCTACGTTTATCTTTCTCAGGACGGAAACGACTATCTCGTTTTGCTCGAATGTAAAGAAGATTATCTTATCAATCTCGTTAACTTCGCAGGAAGAAAGATAATCGAAAAGGACTATAAATAATGATTTATTTAGACAATGCGGCGACGACGAAACCCGATGAAGAAATTCTCTCGAAAGCCGCAAAATATTACGAAGAAAATTTTTGGAACCCGTCGGCGTTATACGCCGGCGGTCTTGCGGTAAAAAAGCAAATAACGGCGATAAAAGAAGAAATATTAAAAGGATTTCCGTCATCGTTCGAGGTCGTTTTCACGTCCTGCGGAAGCGAATCGGACAACACGGCTGTTTTCTCGTTTGCAAAACGCGGCAACGCCGTCACGACGAGCGGGGAACATTCCGCGATTTACGAATCGTTTTGCGAATTGAAAAAGAGGGGTGTCGAACCTCGTTTTGCAAAACTTAACGCGGACGGCAGCGTAAACGTTGAAAATCTTTTAAGTCTTATCGACGAAAAAACCTCGTTCGTATCGGTCGTTCACGTCAACAACGAAACGGGCGCGATAAACGACGTAAACTCTATTGCCGAGCTCGTTAAAAAGAAAGAGCCGTCGGTTGTTTTTCATAGCGACGGAGTTCAGGCTTACGGGAAGATTCCGTATAGATTAAACGATAAAATAGACGCATATTCGGTAAGCGCGCATAAGATAGGCGGACTTAAAGGAGTCGGCGCGCTCATAAAAAAGAAGAATCTCGTTATGTCGCCGCTCATTCACGGCGGAGGACAGGAGAACGGCGAAAGAAGCGGAACGGAAAACGTTTTAGGCATAATCGATTTCGGTTTTGCGGCTTTGAAAAGAGTTCCGTCGGTTTCGGAAAACTTTTTAAAAACGCAGAAGCTAAAAGAGATATTAACGAACGGTTTAGATAAGAATTTCGTTAAAATCATAAGCGGCGAAAATTCGTCGCCGTATATAGTTTCGTTTTCGGCTGTCGGGCTTCGGGGCGAAGTGATAATGCATATGCTCGAAGAATTCGGCATAATCGTCGGAACGGGTTCGGCTTGTTCGTCGCGTCAACGGCACAGCAGGGTGCTTAAAAATTGCGGATACGCCCCAAGCGTTCTCGACGGAGCGTTGAGAATCAGTTTTTCACCCGAAACGACGGAAAACGACGTTCGGTTTGCCGTTGAAAAAATAAACGAATGCGTCAGAAT
>CALDMH010000171.1 GCA_937915565.1 uncultured Clostridia bacterium
TACGGATTATCGAAGCTCTTCCCCACAAGTGCGTTAAGCCCCGAAAACGTTTGCAAATGCGGCTCTAAGGTTATAAAAGTATCCTTTTTGCCGTTCAATTCGTAATCGTCCAAAATTTCCTTTATCTTTGCTTCGCCCTTGCCCGCGGGAACTACCGCGCCCGCAAAAAGCGCGTCTTTTATATGAAAATACTCGATATAATCAAACAAAAGTTTGTAAGCCGCCATAGGTTCGTACCCGTCCAGAACGAAATTACCCATATCGAAAACGCATTTCATTCTGCCGCCGAAATATTCGGCGATTTCAAGGCATTTTTCGGGGCTTTCGCCGTATATGAGAGCTTCGTTTTCGTGGCACGGCGTAAGGCCGCGGTTTTCGGCAAACGAGATAAGTTTTTCGAGCGCGTCGAACACTTTTCCTTTGCAATTTTCAAACGGCGTTTCTTTTGAATAAAACGAGAAAATTCTCACGTTTTTCGCACCGAGCTCGTTCGCCGTTTCAAAAACTCTTTTCGCCGTTTCAAAATGCCCGTTCAAATCGCCGTTTATATCTATTTTCCCGAGCGGCGAACCTATCGACGAAACCTTTATTCCGTAATCGTCAAGCGTTTTTTTAACCTCTTTAACTTCGCTTGCCGTCAAAACCGAAACGTTTTTTCCGTCCACGCCGCGAAGCTCGATATTTTCGATGCCAAAGCAGTTTAACGCTTCGCATTGCTCTTTCAGACTATCGGCGTATTCGTCCGCAAAAGCGGATAAAATCAACTTATTCATTATATCCTGAATTTATCTACCGGTTCTTCGTTGCCGGAATCCAACGACCTTTGAATTGCGTTCAGCACGAAAACGGGCGCAATGAAATCCTCGTAAGAAAGGCGTTGTTTTTCGCCGTTCAACAACCCGTAAAACTCCTCCAACTCGATTTTAAAGCACGGACTATCCTCGTTTATCGGAAACTCTCCGCCGTGAACGTGATGCTCGGAAACCCTCATAGCGTAATAACACGAATAGTTCCCGTCAACGTATAAGCCCGTGACGTCGTAATCCTTATACCTGAACAAAACGGTGAGCTTATCATCGTTTTTATAAGCCTTAACGCTTTCGGGATAAAACCCGAAAATCGTTGACGCCACGCCGACGAGATGCTCCGAATAAAAGAAGAAATCGCCGTAGTCGTTTTTCAGATTTATCGGGCAACGAACGAAGCCCGAAAGAGTTTTTCCGTCAAAATTCTCTTCGCGTTCTCTTTTCAGCGTTTGAACGAGTTCGTCGTGAACGCACGAAGAGCCGCCCGTAAGTTTAACGCCCGCCGCCTTACATTCGCGCGCAAGTTTCAACGCGTCGCTTTCGGCAATCGAAACGGGTTTGTCTATAAACATCGGCACGCCGGTTTTTATATATGGAGCGGCGTATTTATAATGATTGTCGCCGTGGCGAGCGGTGACTATAACTCCGTCGACATCGCCGACCGCCTCGTCGTAAGCGTTCATCGCTTTAACGCCGTATTTTGCGGCAAGTTTTTCCGCGGCGGCTTTGTCGTCGCTATAAACGCCCACCGTTTGCATATCTGCGTATTTCTCGTTCCCTTTCATAAAACCGAGAAACATATCCGCGTGTGAATTTTCACAACCTAAAATAACGATTTTTTTCATTTCAAAAACACCTTACTCGTTAAATTTTAATTTTCTTTCCGTCGGACTCGTACATTTTAAGAATAAGCTTAACGGTTTTCGAGCCTTCGTAAAAATCAATCGGGAATTTTTCGCCCCTTTCAAGGCAGTTGTAATATTCCCTTATAAGATTATTATGCCCAACGCCCCATTCTTCCTTGCCGAAAATTGGCGAGCCGTCGGACTTGGTTACGAACCTGCCGTTGACGATAAGATTATCTCCCGAAAGCTCCACCGTGTCCGCTCCGGCGTGGAACATCGAAATAATCGTAAAACAATTTTTTGAAGCGTTCGTCGCGTTTATAACGAAATTTCCGCCGTTTTTGAGCGAAAACAATCCGTATGCCGTGTCCTCGACGTCGATAACGCCTTTTAAAGAATTGTTCGAGCAGTGAGCGATAACCGTTTCTGGCATTCCGCAAAACCACTGCAAAAGGTCGAGCGAATGAATCGCCTGATTTATCATTACGCCGCCGCCTTCATACCGTTTTTTACCTCTCCACGCACCCGACGCGTAATATTTTTCATCTCTTTGCCAAACGAGATTCGCCGTCGCCGCGGTGATTTCTTTGCCTTTGAAAAACTCTTTAAGGTATAAAACCGAAGCGTTGTAACGATTCTGGAAACAAACGCCGAGCGTTGCCGAGGAATTTTTAACGGCTTTTTCGATTGCGTTTAACTGCTCGAAATTTATGGCGAGAGGCTTTTCGCAAAGAACGTGCACGCCCAAGCCCAACGCCTTGCAAATGACTTCGGCGTGGAGATAATGCGGCAGGCAAACGTGCAAAACGTCGATTTCGCCGCTATCGAGCATCTCCTTATAATCGGAAAATTCTTTTGCGCCGAGATTGAATTCCGCGTTTATTTCCTTGCATTTTTCCGAATCAATATCGCAAATAGCCGTTATTTTTTGTCCGCGATTCAAAATCGCCCTTATATGAAGGGGCGCGATTGCTCCGAGCCCCGCAATACCAACTCTCATAATTTTATCCTTTTTTTAAATCGTCCGTTAATCGTCGGAGTTTAATTTGCCTTTACGTTGCCGTCGATTAGGAACTTTTTTTCGTCGTTTTCGTTAGCCTCAGGCGATTGCGTTAGCCCCCGCCAAAACGCCGTTATTTTTGCCAAACGGCTATATCGCAACGTTCGTCGTCGTAATTTTTTCCCGCCGAGGAATAATCGACGAGCGTAATTTCGCATTTATCCGTTTTAACTTTCAATGCGAGATTGCTTTTGAAAAGTTCGTTTTTTATCGCCTTGAAAGGAATGGTCTCACCGTTTTTGAAGTTCTTTTTTAAGCTTTTGCAAACGGGCAAATCGACGTCGCCGAAGCGTTCGTCCCTCGCGAGGACGATTGCGCCCTTCGTAAACGCGACCTTTCCGTTTTTATAAACCGCTTTAAGCGGAGCTTTCCAAGCGAGTGAAACGTCGTCGTTTTGCCACTCTCTTTCAACGACAAAATAACCGTTTATCGACTTATAGGCAGGTTTTTCACCGTTAATCGTAATCTCGAACCCCTCTGCGTAAGAAGGGATTCTGAATAAAAGCCGAAACTTTTCGCCGCCCGCCGAAACCTTGATTTTCGCGCCGCTTTTCCCGTAAGGCTCGGCAATCGTTTTTATTTTAACTTCGCCGCCTTTAAACGAGGTTTTCAGCTCGGAATCGATATATAGATTGACGATAAAGCCGTCCTTTTTCTTCATAATTGCGGACAGGCCGAAAATTGCCGTTCCCGCACCGCCGATTGCCGCGCAGCAACCGTAAGACCTTCCGTTTTGCAGTTCCTCGAACCCTGCGACGATTCTTCCGCGCCTGCCTTTCGTTAAAGGACTGTAACTATCGAAAGGAAACGCACCGTGCTTAACGAGAATGAGGTTATCTCCCACCCATTTTCTGCCTTGGGCTTTTTCCATCGTTTGATTTTCGTCGTTCACCGCGCCGAAAAGCGCGTTCAAGCCGGAACGCTCTATAATTTCGGCGTATTTAGCCTTTCCCGTCAACGAAAGGAGTTTTGCAGCAAGCTTCATAAAAGTCACCGTAACGCAGGTTTCCTGCATAACTCCTTCCTTTTCTTCCGTTTGCGTTTGGGAGGAATTATCGAAAAACTCGCTCGTGCAGCCCGAACAGCCGATAATCGTATAATCGGTTTTAACGACCATATCAGCGAAATTTTCCACGGCTTTGAGATACTTCTTCTCGCCCGTGACCTTGTAATATTCCAAAAGCCCCTCGAAGCAACTTATCATCTCGTAGGCCTTTTTATGCGTAAATTGATAAGGGTGTAATTTTTTTTCGAGGCAAAGCTCGATTATATTCATATCCGAACAAAAGCCCTGTTTGACTACGTATTCGGAAAAATCGAGATACCTTTTCTCGCCCGTAATTTCGTAAAGCCTTACGAACGGCTCTAAAATCGAACAGGAATTAAGTCCGCCGTAAATTTGCGAGGTGCTGAAAATGCTTTTCTCTTTTCCCTCTCCGACGTGAGCGAGAATATAATCCGCGCAACCCTTAACCGCGTCAATCACCTCTTTTTTTAACGTTTCGCTTTTGCAAATATCCAAAAAATATATAAAGCCGAGCATAACGTATTTTCTCGACCACATATCCCACCCTAAAAACTCTTTTTCCGTGGGATAAGAGGAAATTCTGCCCGATTTTTCCCTTACGGACAGCATATCTTTGATTGTTTTTACTATTTCCTTATATAAATCCGCGTTTGCGGAGGCCTTGTAAGTAAGGCACGCGCCGCGCATCATCTTTCCCCAAAATTCGCCGCGCCAGCCGTTATCGACGTCGTAACGATACCTGAACTGGTCAACGAGGAGCTTCCAGGTCGATTCGTCGGCGTATTGTTTTTCTATCGTGTAGCCGATAAGCTCGCCCGCGTAGCCGTAAGTTTTTGTTTCTCCCGCCTCGGGGAATTTAAAAGCAAGATTTTTCATAACCTCAATAATTTTCGTTCACAATATTACTTTTTATTTTTTGCCGCTCGATAAAACCTCTTCCACCGCAATCGCCCCACGTTACTCAAAGTCAAAGACAAGATTTTCCTATGCGGGGCGGCAAAAGCCGCCCCGCATAGGAATTCTATTTTACCATTTCCAAACAACGCCGCTGTCCGACACAACCCATTTGCCGATATTCGTATTGCCTGCGGCAACCATATCCGTAAGATTGTCGTAACGATAAGCGTTCTTCCAGTGGTAAACGTAATGCGCGCCGCTTTCGGCAGCTAACGGATTGCGCGACTTCTCGTCAAGAGAAATCGTCGCTTTTTCGCTCAAATCCGCAAAATCGTTTGCCGCGTAAATAGTCATACTTCCCGACAATTCCCAAGCGCCCGAAGCGTTCTTGGTGTAATTTCCGTGCTGAACGAGCGGCATTACTCTGCCGTTTTCCGCTTTGGGCGCAACGACGTAAAGCCCTTCGATTGAGCCTTGCATCATATAGCCGAGCGCGCTCGTATCTCCTTTCCCGGCATAGTAGTTGGTGTTTGCCGCGCTGACGAACATACCCACGCCTGCCGTGCTGGACGAAGCAAGCGTATCGGTTGAGAAAGTCTTATTGTAATTGAGAATAACGTTCTTCATTTTAACGTAAGGCGAATCCTGACTGCCGAACAACGAAAAATTCTTATTTTCCGTTGCAGCGTTCGTTCCGTCGTGCGTAAACTGAATATAAACGTTTTCGATTTGAGTGTAAGCGGCGTACTCGGCAAACATTTTACCGGTCGTCCAACTCGTCCAGAAAATATGCGTGTTAAGGAAGGCCACGTTTTTAACTACCGCGTAATCGATGACGATAGGATTATCCGTCCTCTTTCCGCAAAGCGTGCCGAAGAATCCGTAAGAATTGCCTGCCCTGAAACCGCTTATCGTATGTCCGTTGCCGTCGAACGTGCCGACGAACCCGGCAGCCGCGTCGGCTCTCGTGTTGTCGTTTACGACAGTGAGCATATCTTTCGAGCCGCCGTTATAGGGATAAAACGTATCGTTTCCGTCAACGTTACACTTGTTTCCGTTGCCGTTAATATCCACGCTCCACAAATCTACGTCCGCGTTCATAATGAAATAGCCGTCAACCGTTTTTCTTTCGGCCGTAAGGCGCATATCCGCAAGGTCGTCTACCGTATTTATAACTTTCGTGTACGCAGTTACGTTCGTCAGTTCGTAACCGTAAGTATCGGTGCAAACGGTGAGCGAGCAAACGGTTGAAGTTTTGCTTTCGGTAAACGTTCCGCAAAGCTTTCCGTCTGCATAGGTCAAAACGTAATTTTCGCCTTTATAAGTCTGCTTCGCTTCGGTTATCGCGTCGCTGCCGAAAAGTTCGGTGAGATACGCGTGCCAACCGTCGATAGCGGAGAAATAATTCACGGCGGTTTCGTCGGTTACGACGGGGCGGATAACGTTTACTTCAAACGTCTTTTTAACCTCGCCTCTATCGCTCGGCAACGTGTAAGTTACCGTGATAACCGCCTTTCCTGCTTTAACCGCTTTTATTTTGCCGTCCTCAAAAACGGCTACGTTTTCGTTATCCGAGGAAACGCTTATCGCCAAAGCCGCTCCGTTCACCGTTACGACGGGATTATACGCTTCTTCTACGTTATAATTAACTCCGCCGAAGCTTGCAATCGTGTGAAGTTCCATTTCGTTTGCAAGAACGTTTTCGACGATAGTAGTTACCGTTTCTCCGCATTCGCACTTGCCGATTTCGCCGTTCTCCGTCGTTTCCCACCCGGCTATACTATGTTTAGCGAGCGTTTCTTCGTTTATCTCGTCGCAGTATTCGCACGCATACCAGTGATTTTCACCGTTATTTTTCGCAACCGTATACGAATGATTTCCTAATTCGCCGTATTCTTCGCCGCAGGTTTTGCATTTTGCTTTCGACTGGCAGGTGGCCGTACCGCCATCGTGAGCCCCTAATTCGCCGTGTTCTCCGCCACAGTCGTCGCACTTCGCCTTTTCCTCACAGGTGGCTTTGCCGCCCGCGCAGACAATATCTTTTTCTACGACGGCGTTACAGCACTTATGTACCTCGTTATGAGTTCCGTTGCCGTTTGAAACGTAAGCGAACTCCTCGCTTGCGTGCTTTTGCGGATTGAGTTCGCCGTATTCCTGCCCGCAATCGGTGCAAATCGCCCTTTCCTTGCAGGTGGCCGTTCCGCCGCTGTGCGCGCCCGTTTCGCCGTATTCCCCGCCGCATTTAACGCATTTTGCTTTTTCTCCGCAAGCGGCTTCGCCGCCGGAGCAAGCCTCGTTCGCTTCAACCTCTGCGTTACAGCACTTATGCGCCTTTTTGTGCGTTCCGTCGCCTTTGGAAACGTAAACGAACTCTGCGCTTTTGTGGTTTTCCTTATCAAGTTCGCCGTACTCTTTTCCGCACTCGTCGCACTTGGCTTTTTCGGTGCAGGTAGCTTTTTCGCCGCCGTGCGTGTGAGCCGCGGCGGATTCGCCCGATTCGGCGCAGGCAACGAACGCCGACGCCGAAACGAGCATAATCAAGCTCATTATTGCAATTAGTATTTTCCTCATCTTTTCCTCCTATTTTTAATGCGATTACTCGCTAAAAACCGAATAAATCACCCTTAATTACCCTGCCCAACTTACGCCGCGAGCAGTGACTTTCCACCCGCCGACTTTCGTTATTCCGTTCGCCGTCATATCCGCGTAACTGTCGTAACGATAAGCGTCGGCCCAGTGATATATCTTTTGATTGCCGGAAGCGTCCGCAATCGGGTTGCGGGTTGCGGCGTCGAGTTTCATCGCTCCTCTTTCGGCAAAATCGACGAAATCGTTGGAAGCGTAAACCGACGTTCCGTTATACTGAATAAGCGGCATAACCCTGCCGTTTGAAGCCTTGGGAGCAACGAGATAAAGTCCTTTTACGGAGAACTTTGCCATATACCCCGGGTACGCCGGATAATCGACGTAATAATTCGTAGTACCGGCACTGCCGAAAACGCCGACGGACGCGCCGCTCCAACCGGCAAGCGAATCCTCCGCGTAAGTGGCATCGGTTTCTATAATGCAGTTTTCAAACGACTTATCGGTGGAATCCGCGCCGGCAAAAAGCATACAGTTTTTGGTTCTGACGTAATTTACGTCAGAAAGGTCGCCGGTTTTTATCGAAAGATAAACGTTTTGCATTTTAACGTTCGCCGCGTATTTCGCAAAGACTATGCCGAGCGAATAAGCGGGATATAAATCCACGTCGGTGAATGCGACGTTTCTTACCGTAGCCGAAGAAATCGTTCCGAAGAACCCGTAAGAATTGCCTGCGTGGAAATTCTTTATCGCATGTCCGTTGCCCTCGAAAATGCCCGTAAAGCCCGCAACGGCTTTGCTGCTTTCCACGTTTGTGAGCATATCCGTCGCGCCGAGCGCACCGCCTTTAAGATAATAAGGATAGAACGTGTCGTACATCGCCACGCTTCCCATGGTTGCGGTTTGACCGTCGCCGTTTAAATCGAGCGAGGACATATCCACGTCGTTTTTCATAACGACGTAACCCTCAACGGTTTTCCTCTTTGCGGTAAGCTTGAAATCGAGAAGGTCCTTTGCGTCGTTTATTATAAGCGCGCAACCCTCGAGGTTGAATTTGTAACCGTACGAATTGCCGATAACGGTAACCGAAAATCTCGAAATACCGCTCTTATCCGTCTTAACTCCCAAAATTTTTCCGTTTTCGGAAACGTCGAGAGCGCAGCCGTCCTGTTCGGCAGAAGAAACGCCGTCGGCAAAAAGAGTTTTTAAAAGATTTTTGCCGTTATGCTTAATTTCGCCGTTGAGCGCGGAGAAATCCGAAATTATCTCTCCGTATTCCGCAACGGGAAGAATAACGTTTAAGGTAATGCTTTTGCTTATTCTTTCGTCGCCGTCGAAATAATACAATTCGATTTGGGTTTCGCCGCGTTTTTTTGCGGACAAAACGCCCGTTTTTGCGTTATATTCCGCAACGTCCTCGTTTTCAACGCTTATTTGCGGAGTTTTTTCAACGCCGTCCACGTCTATCGTGGGGTTAAGTTTCCATTCGGTTTCAAAAACCTCGCCCTCGAAGTTCTTTATCGTGTAAAGGCTCACTTCGTCGGGAACGGGCTTTCCGTCCGCATAGAAATTAACGTTGTGAATTACGCTTATCGATATTTCGCGGGTTAAAAAGTCCGATTGCACGCCGCGCCATTTCGCGGTTAAAGTGACGGTGGTTTTTCCCGCTTTAATCGGTTTGAAAACTCCGTTCGCCACTTTTCCGACCGATTCGTCGGACAAAACGTAACTTATTTCCGCGTCCGTATAATATTTTCCGTTGAACAAAACTTTACCCGAAATATCCGTCGAGTGAGCGACGTCGACCTGAACCTCGTCGTCGCTATTCGTTTCGAGAACGGGAAGATAGCCGCCGAGCGAAACGCTCACCGAACAATCCGCCTTTTTCCCTCCGAATTCCGCGGTTATCGTAACCGTGCCGAGTTTGTTTGCCGTCAACGTTCCCCATTCGTTCACCGAAACGACGTTTTCATCGCTCGAAGTCCAGTTGCAAAGCAAAACGTCGTTTCCGTCCGTTGCGCGGAGCGAACGAGAGTCGCCGAGCGTGAGCGTGACGGAGGTTTCGTCGAGAATAACTTCGCTTACTTCCGAAACCGATTCCGACGACGAATTTCCGCCCTTTTTCCCGCAGGAAGCGACGAAGAGGGTTGTGAAGATAATAGCCGTTAAGCTTATTAACCAAAGAATTTTTCTTTTCATCTGACTTTCTTCCTCCCCTTTTTACAGTCCGCTGACGAAACTTCCGATTTGATTGCTGCCCGTTTCGCACACGTTGGTTATACCCGTGACCTTAACCGCCTCGCGGAAACGCTCTTTGATTGTCGCCGCCTCGATTGCCGAAAGCGTGTTTTTATAAAGAACGAGCATCATATAAGCCGGAGATAAATACTCCGCGTCGATATGGCTCTTGTATAATTCGTAAGCCGCAGGGTCGGACAAGCGGTAAGTTTCGAGCGCGGCGTAAGCCTCGTCGTATTTTTCAAGCCATTGCCTTATCGTAAAACTCGGCCAGAAACTCGGATTTTCAAGGTCTGTAACGCTGCTCAAAAGCGAAAAACCGTTGTATTTCGTTTTGACGATTCCCGCCTGCAAGCGCACCGCCGTGTAAATTTCCTTCATTACGGGCGCGGCTTCGCCGAACATCGCGTTCATATATTTCTCGGTGTAATAAGCCGAATCTCTCGTTCCGTCCCATTCGAACTTGGAATCGAGATACGCCTTTAAGTTGTGCCACGCCGTTGCCGTGCCTTTTTGCGTAACCTGCGATTGGTTATACATAAGTTTAACGTTGTTCGCCGCAAAGAAGGTGTAAGCGTCCTCGCCGTAGAAGTTATAAGTGTCCACGGGGTACATATAGTGGCTGAACTTCGTGGAATACGTCCAAAGAAGTATATCGTTTGAAAGTTTGCCCCAGTTTTTGAGGTTCTCTCTGCCCTCGGTGTTGGAATCGGAATAAATCGACGACTGATGGTCGAACGTTGCGCTCGTTGCGAGGAACACGCTCACGCCGTCGTTTAAGTGCATTTCGGCAAACTTTGCGTCGGGCGCGGTTTCGCTGTAAAGATAAGCGAAGAAAGTGAGCGTCATATCGTCCCTGCGATATTTCTCGTCGAGATTTGCCATAGCCGCGTCGATTCTCGTCCTGAGGTCGTTCATAAACAGTATGAGCGACGAGGAATTCGTGCCGTATTTGCTGACGTTCGCAGAGCAAGCCGCGCAGGCGCAAACGTCGTAATTATCCTGCTGGGTGAAATTGAGAATACGAAGATAAGGAAACTCTTCCTTGTCGTAATATTTAAGCGTTGCGACGGCTTTATCCACGCAAGCCTGCATCATTTCTTCGTACTCCTCGCGGTTTCCGTGCGCCGTGTAGCAAAGTTCCGTTCCGCTATCGTTATACCAATCGTGATGAGCGACGTAAAACTGGTCCTTCGGCAACCAGTTGAGCGAATTATGCACGCCTCTTGCCGAGGTGGACGGGTCGCCGACGACTTCGTAAATCGGGAAAGTTATCGTTCCGTAAGTTCTCGGAACGCGAAAACGATACATCCATTCGTCCTTGACGAGCTGATAATAACCGTTGGAACGGAATTCCAAATCTGGAATATCGGTAACGTCGAAGTTTTTAAGTTTGAGATTTTTGACGTTTTTGTTTATTTCGTAACAGTCCTTATAATAAACGTCGAAATCGAAATATATTTCGAGGAAATCGTAAACCGCGTAAAGCGTACCGTAATCCCCGCCGCCGACGAGATAAATATTCTTGCCCTCGGTTTTTATTCTTACCCCGTCCTCGGTGAGCTTTTTATAATCGACCGAAACGCCGGAAGAAGCAAGCAACGAAGTTCGGCCGAGAGAAATAAAGCCTTTGCCGTTATCGGTAAACTCGCCGTCCGTAACCACGGGAAGAGTTACGCCCGTTGCCTCGGCAAAAAATTTAACGAGTTCGTTTTTCGCCATATTGACCTGCGCCCCGCGATTTTCCGGAATAACTATCGTATATTCGCACGAGCCGTTTGAAACGAGCGAAGCGTCCGTGTCGGGCGCGGTGAAATTATGCGTGCCGTTATAAACGTCCTTAACGATAGCTTTCGCGTCGGAATCGAAAACTCCGCCGTCGCTCGAACCCGACGAGCCGGATTCGCCGTTGCCGCCCTTTCCGCAAGCGACGAAAAGCGAACAAACGCCCGCAAGCGTCAATGCGACGAGGGTTTTGAAAACATTCTTTTTATTACTCATTTTTTCCGCTCCTCTTTACGCCGTGACTTTAAGTTTATACGAAGCGTAACCGTAGTTTCCGCTCGTATCCACGCAGTAAACGTAAACGGTGTAATCCCCGACTTCCGTAAGCGAGAATTCGTTCACGCCGTATTTGACTATAACTCCGTTTTTATCGTAAATGAAAGTGTGAACGGTTAAATCGTCGGCGGAATCGTAGTTGTCGCTCAAAGTGTATTTCTTGATTTTATATTTATAACCGAGCCTTATCGTCTGAACGGTTTCGGCGTCAGAGCCGTCGTCGAACGAAACCTCGGGCGCAACCATATCCGCAACCTCTATTCCGTAAGGCTGTTCGGTGATTTTTCCCGAAGCGTCTTTAACGACGTAAGTTAAACGATAAATGCCGTATTCCGAGAACGAAATCTCGAATTCTTCGTCCGCAAAAACGTCTTTAAGTTCTTTTCCGTCCGTGGATTTTGCGTAGCCGCCGCTCGGCAACGAAACCGAAACGCGGGCGTTCGCCCTTAAAACCGACGAAAGCGCGTCGCAATAAACCGCGGCTCGTATTTTAAGAGTCGTTCCGATTGAAACGCTGCCCAAAGCCCCTTCGACGCGAACCTGCGGCACGAAATCGTCGGAAGTATCCTTGCAAATAAGCTGATTCATTATTCGCGCCACTCTCACCTCGGAATTAAGCGAGGCGTCGTTGAAAATTATCTCTGCATAGCAATAACGCGAACCGTTCGTTTCCGCAGGGAAAGAAATCGTCTGTGTGGAAGAAGCGTAAACAAATGTTTTCGCTTCGGCGTTATAATAAATTTTGCGTTCTCCGCCGTCGTTCAATTTGCCGTTTAAAGCCTTTTCCTCGCCGCCGTTTACGGAAAGATAAGAAACTCCGTATCTCGACGAGAATAAGAATTCGGTTTTTATTCTCGAATCTTCTCTGTCCGTTAAAACGACGCTGTAAGACGACGCGCCCGAAGTTTCCGGAACGGAATAAGTTATCGAGAACAATTCCGTGGCCAGAGGATTTATGAACAAAAGCGAGTTTTTACCGCTGCTTTTAAGCGATTTGAAAGAAATATAGGAATAATCCGCTTCGGCCTTAAAGTCGCCCTTGAAATACTTTTTCATATCGAGCGAGCCGTCGTAGCCGACGTCTGCGATTTCTATTTTTTCGCTCTCGTAAACGGAGTCCTTCGCAACGTATCTGAAACTTACGGTTTTGCTTCCCGTTATCGAAACTTCGTCGAAATTTACTTTTTCGTAAGCGCCGCCGTCGAAACTTGCGTAAAGTTCGCACTCGACCTCCGTGGGCTGCGCGCCTTTGAACTCGTAAGCCTTAACGCGCGGAATACTGTAAGCAAGCCCCTTGACGTAATACCTGTCAAGCACGGGAACGCTTGCAAAACCGCATTTATCGTTCGGCTTTGCGTTCACTGCGTAAGAATATTCGTAAGAACGAAGTTTATCGGCGTATTCGTAAACTATTTTATATTCGCCGACCGAAAGCGGCGTGAAAGTTCTCGTTTCGGCGTCGATTATCGTTTCCGTTTCGCCGTAAACCGCCTTGATTTTAACGCTTACGCTTCCGTTTAAACTCGTTATCTTATAAGCCGGCAAAGTAACGCTCTCGCCCGCCGTCATCTCCGCGAGCCTTTCCGTTTCGATGGACGCCACGTCGCCTTTCATAACGTAAACGGTTACCGTTTGTTTGCCGACGTTCCCGAAGGAATCCTTCGCGCTGTATTCGATAACGTACACGCCCGTTCTCGTGGGGATAAACTTGCCGTCCTTCACGAGCACGGAACTTTGCACGTTCGTGCCGTAGTTATAATATACGTTCGCTTTAACTTCGCCGACGAGATTGACGTCGTAAGCGACGGCCTCGAACAGTTCGAACGCCTCGCCGCGTTTAACGTAAAGTTCTCCGTCCGCGCCCTTTCTGTCTATAACGATTTTGGGAGCGACCGTATCCGCGGAGCCGCCGGAAACGAGAGCTTCGCCGCGCCTGCCGCCGATTTGCTCGATTTCAAACGTGGTTTCGTTCATATAGCAATCGTTGGAGGTGAGCGAAACGTAAACCTCGCCCGTCGTAAATCCGTTGAAAACAGCTCCGCCTATATCTTCGTTGTAAAGCTGATTTATGAGGAAGCTCTTTTCGCCGTCTTTTTCCGGAGCGGAAAGCTCAACGTTTCCTTTTTCGTTGTTTATGCTCCACTTAACGTATCTCTTGCCCGCAAATTCCGTGACGGACTGACCGAAATCTCCGTTATAAACGCCGTAACGCTGACCGTCGATATAAACGTCCGGTTTGCCGAATTTCGGGGGGCAATCGAAATAAAGGCCGAACTCGCCCTGCGCGCTTGCGCGAGTGCGTGCGTAAACGCCTTCGCCCGTAAGCCTCGAAATGAAGATTACGCCCGTAACGTATCTCGAAGGGTCGTAACAATCGGTGAGTTTAACCTCTATAAGCCCCGCCTCGAAATCCTTGGTTACGACGGAAGGATTGTTATTTGCGTCGATATGCGTCTGCTTGGCGTAAACCGCCGTGGAAAACATAGTTATTATATCCGTAACCGAATTTTTATTAAGGTCTATCGGCTCGTTATAACTGAAAGTGTCGCCCGCGGCAAGCTTAACGGTTAAACCTACGCTATCCTCGCGCGATTCGCGCGTGGAAACCGCCCCGTACGAAACGGAAGAATCGGCAGAGCCCACTTCCCAGTTCTTTTTCAACACCTGGAATCGTTTCTCGGCGGTATATTTCTTTCCGCCTTTTTCATAGCCGAAACAAATTCTATACGCCCCGACTTCGTCAAGCGTTAAACTGCTTTTCGTAACGACGTTTCCGTTCGGCACGATAAGCGCGGCGAACTTACCCTCGTAAGTTTCGCCGTCGGATATAACGTCGGCAGTCAACGGCAAATCCACTTCGTCGCCGACGAAATAAAATTCCGCAACGGAAGTTTCGCCGACGGTCGCCTTTTCCGCTCTTGCGCCGCCCGCCGTGAAGGCGAAAATTAACGCAAAAACGAGCGATAACGTCGCCGCAACGCCAAGCGTCGCGCTCGCAATCGATTTTCTCCGCTTTTCTCTCATATAATTTCTCCGTTAAAGTTATTTTTGCTTGTCAAAGCAAGCAAAAAGCGTATACACGCTTAATTTTTTTCGTGTTTTCAGCCTTTTATCCCGCCCAAAGTCATACTGCCTATAACCTTGTTATGCAAAATCAAAAACAAAATCAAAGTGGGCAGAGCGAGAATCATACAAGCCGCGATTTTCCTCGGGTTCGTCGTCATATCGTTGGAAATTTTCTTTCCCGCGCCGAGCGCGTAAATGAAATACGCAAGCGTGGGCTTCGTGGGCATATACAATTCTATCGAGGCGAAATCGTTCCAGAAGAAGATAAATCTTATCAAAAACACCGAGCCGATTATTTTCGCCGCAAGCGGAATGTAAATTTTAAGCATAACGGTGAGCTGCGAAGCTCCGTCTATTTCCGCCGCCTCGCTGTAAGTGTCCGGCATACCCTTGAAGAACTCGTAAAAAACAAGGAAGTACATACCCATAAAGCTGCAACGCTGAATGAAGTTTCCGTACCAGGTGTCGTACAAGCCGAGATTTCTCAAAAGCGTAAGTTCGGAGGGGTACGCCCCGACTATCGGCAACGTCATTACGACGATAACCGTCATATAAAGCACTTTGCTGAATTTATATTGATACTTCGCGCACATATACGCCATTATCGCGGGGATTATCGCCTGAACGAACCCGTTTCCGAACGCATAAATCACGGAGTTTAAAAGCATTTTCAAAAAGTCGTTGTCGGTGGTGTGAGTAACTTCCCTGTTCCCCACGAAGAAATTCGTGGAAGCGTGCAAGTTGAAACGCTTTATGACGAGAACGTAATTTTCAAGCCTGAACAGCGTTTTATAACTGCTGTCGGGGTCGTTCACTCTGTCAAACCACTCGGGGTTGGAAATCGTGGGCAAGCCGAGCAGATTTTTGGAAAAGTCGCCGTCCGATTTCAGTGAGCTTAACAAACCCCACAAAAGCATAAGTAATATCGACAAAGAATATGCGATAAGGAGCGCGCCCAATAAAATCACCGCGATTTTAACCGCAACGGTTGCGCCGCTTTTGTTTTTTTCGTTTTTCATCGCGCGTCCTCCTTAATCCGCCGAAGGGCCTAATTTACTCATCAGTTTTCTCGTTCCGAGAACAATCGGAAGCGTGATTGCCGTGAGAATAAGCCCGAGAGCCGAAAGTTGTGAATAAGTAAGTTCTTTAAGCCCGACTTCTTCGACGAGGTGTTTTTTCGTACTCATAACGTAAAGATAATAACCGAAGCTCGAAAGGTCGGCCGCTCCGTCGCTGAAAAACGCGAAAAGATTGAGCTGGTGAGTGAACAGCCCCGTCAGCGAAATAATCACGAACGTGGAGAACGTGGACCAAATCATCGGCAGCGTGACGTGAATAAACTCCTGCGCGAGGTTTGCCCCGTCAAGTTGCGCCGCTTCCACGACGGATTCGTCTATCGAGCTCATAGAACCGGTGAACATCATAACGTTCACGCCGAAAGAAATCCATATATTGTAAAAAAGTATCGTGGCCATTCTCGTACCGAAAGACGGCGTGGACGTCAAGCCCCATTGCGTTTTGAAAACGGCAATATAAACGTCGTTCACGAGATATTTGAACAGCGTTACGAAAATAATGCTCGATATTATCTGCGGCATAAAGAGCATCACCTTGAAAAGCTTCGATAAGAAAAACTTTTTATAAATGTAAAACGAAAACAACAACGCCAATGGTAAGCCTATAAAAAGCTCGCAGGCTATCATTCTGAGCGAGTTGGCAATCATATACCAACCGTCCGCAATCGTTTGAAAAGCCACCTTGAAATTGTCGAAATGCGCAAATACCTTTTTGAACCCGACTTCTCCGTCCACGGGCGGAACGTATCTTTGAAAAGAAAGAATTATGGAATTGAAGTTCACGTAAATGTAAAATACCGCGAACTGCAATACGGGCAGCGCGATAACGGCTATATAAAAAATAAGCCGTTTCGTCTTTTTATTCATAACCTTGCGCTCCGCCGCGCTTTGTGTTTGTGAATTCATTTTTCGCCTCTTTAATCAATGCCAGCCGAGAATAAAACGTTCTCCGTTTTATTCTCGGCTGGCACCGCAGGCAACCCGATTTTTATCGGATTGCCTGCTGAATTTTTTTAACCCAATCAGGCGTTCACACCCGACTTTTCAAGTATTTTCGTCCAAACGTCGTCGGTTATAACCGTAGCCTCGAAAACGTCCTTCGAGGTCGCCCCGCCTTTCATAATAGCCTCGTAATAGCTCTTATAAGCGGTTTTATTCACCGTGGGATTCATAATCTGCGAAGAGAAATGAATTTTAAACGTTTGCTGGTTACTTTTGAATATCTTGTTTTCCGAACCGAAATAAAGAATATCGCTGTTTTTGCTCATATCGTAAACCTTTTGCTGGAATTCGGGAAGAGCGTCGTATTGCGCGTCTGTAAGTGAATAAATCATAGGTCTGGTTACGCCGGTGAGCGCGGTGAATTCTTTAAGTTCCGCATCGCTGTAAAGAAATTTGAGGAAGGTCTTGCAGGCGTTCACGATTTCGGTTTTGTCGCTGTATCTCGCGTTGATATAAGCGTAAGCAATACCGTTATCGATAAGCGAAGCCTTTGTCGCCGTTTCCGTGGGGGTAACCGAACCGGTAGCCGTAACGGGCAACGACATAAAGCGTACTCCTCTCGTCGTTTTACCGGTCATCGTCGTGTAATCCTTAAACGTACCTTGGTCAAGCGACTCGTTATACCAGTAAGAACCGTCCACGAGGAACGCTCTCACCAGATTATCTCTCACTCCGCCGTTGATGAAGTTCTTCTGCGCGCCGGTATGCGAAACCGAAGTGGATATATCGGAGAAAAATCCTTCCTTGTAAAGTATTTCGATAAACGACGTCGCGTAATATCTTGCCGCGGATTTAAGCGCGAGATTGCCGTTGTCTTTATTTATAACGGTTTTCGTAACCTCGGGTTTTTTGATATAATCGATACCCTTAAAGAGATTTTCGTCGCTATAACCCGTAACTACGTCAACGTTTCCCTCAAAATTATAAACGGCTTTGAGTTCTTCGTTTCCCGCAAGAGAAGCCCAAAGCCCCTCCACGAGATAGTTCGTGTAATAAAGGTTAGAGCCGGTGACCGTAAACGGGCCCGCGCCGGTTTTATCTTTAAGCACGCTGCTGAAAATAAGCAATTCTTCCAAAGAAGAAGGCAAACCGTCGTCGTCCGTGCCGAATTTGCCGTCCGGACCGCAGGATTTGGCCGCCGATGCGTTCTTTAAAAGGTATACGTCGCCGTATTTCGTTCCGACAAGTTTGCCGTTTTCGGCGTCTTTTGCGATATACCAGCCCTCTTTGTCGAAATTATCCTTGTCGTAGGAAAGCCCCGGAAACCATTCGTAATGAGGCAAAGCGTAATAACTGCCGTCCGCGCCTTTAAGTCCGCCGCGAACTGCCGGCGCAATACGCTCTTCGAGAGTTTTTCCGTCGGCGTCCTTTTCGCTGACGAGGTCGTCAAGCTTAATAATCGCACCGCTTTGAGCAAGCTCGTAAACGTTGGAATAACGCTCGTCGAAAATAATATGATAAGCCGAGGTGGAAAGCGTGCTGCTATCGGGGGTTTCGGGGGTTATCTGAACGTAAACGCCCGTTTTTTCGCTTTCAAAATGCTCGTTTTTATATTGCTCCTGAAAGCGTTCCGCCGCCTTATAAAGCCAATTCGTGCCGATACCGCCCGGGAAGTTCTGAACTTTTATAACGGTTTTCGTATCCACGTCGTCCGGAACTGAATTTCCCGAATTGCCGCCCGAATTGTTGCCGGAATCTCCGCAAGCCGTCATAGCAAGAACGAGCATTGCGCAAAGAATACCTGAAAGAATCTTTTTCATTTTTTCCTCCATAGATTAAAATTTCTGATATACTTTTTCGTTGCGTATAACGAAAAATCAAGTCGTGATACCATTATACACTAATAAAATGAAATGTAAATAAGCTTTTATAACCTAATACATTGCTAAAACTAAACTTATTTTGAGGGGGTTTTTGCTTTAATGCGCAACAAAAAACCACGGAACGATTTTCCGTGGTTTGTCGTTCTAATCTTCGTTATACGAACGTATGCCGGTCGAAAATTGAATTTCTACGTACTCAACCGCATCGCTAAACTTCTTTTACGCCGATAAATACTCTCGCCGTCATCAATCTTAAAACCCCTCAAATTGATTATACCCGCATTTTTCAAGTGCCTGTAAATACTTTTCAAAAGAAATATCTATAATTCCCGTATGGAAATGATTGGAATATTTCTTCCCGTCGTGAGTCCATTCAATCAAATAAAACTTCTTTTCTTCTTTTTCCAACTCTATTTCAGCAACCTGTTCGGAATAAAACGCCCGTATCGTTGCAACGCAAGTAAGAATTACTTTATTTTCGTATATATCCGTTACGGTAAACTCAACGGTGTTTTCTTTATCTTCATCGTTCACAACAAAGACGTTGAGTTTTCCGTTACTTTCATCTCCCAAAATACAAACCGGCGTCTGGCTACGCTTAACGTACCGATATGCGAGTTTTTTATCAAAATAATAGTCAACGATTCCGTCGGATATTTGCGGCCAACCGTCTAATAAATTCCACCAGATGATGCCGCCTTTATTGTTTCTCTGAATTCTGAAACGTTCGATAAAATATTTCAACGCCTCCGCTTGCGATATTTGACTTGCCATTGCAAAGTTATTCAGACCTTCCGGCATTTCTTTAAACAAAGTTCTGACCTGATTGAAGAATAGTCTCGTGCGATATTCAAACGGATTATCCGCTTCGTATCCGCCCGGACTCGTTCCGTGAGCCAAATATTCCGTCGTCGGTCGACCGTTATCCGCAAAAAGCCTTTCGGGATTTTTTAAAAACCTTTTCGCCGACCGCGGCGACGGATAACCGTGATAACCGATTTCGGAAGCAAATTCAACCGTTGTATTTTTATAGAAATCGCCTTTAAAATAATCTCTGGGCCCCCATAAATGATTTTCCGATAACTCGCACTTATCCGCCTTCGCCGCCACGTCGTCTACGTACGGCGAACTTGGTAAGTACGGACGCAACAGATCGTGCTGACGAAGTTCTTTCGCCACCGTTTCACGCGTTACCGAATAATCGACGGGGAGGCGATTTATAATTTCGTTCCATTTATGGCAAATATCCCCTTCGTTATCGCCTGCCCACAGGATAAGGCTTGCGTGCTGACGTAAACGCTTTACGATAAACGCCACTTCTTGCGTGATTCGTTTCTCAAAAGCTTCCGTTTCGGGATATATTGCGCAGCCCATCATAAAATCCTGCCATACGAGAATACCGTTTTTATCGCAATATTCGTAAAACGAATCTCTTTCGTACACTCCGCCGCCCCAAACGCGGATACAGTTACAACCGACGTCGGTCACGTACTCCAAGCCTTTTTGCGTGCGCTCGCGCTCTTCTTTTCTCAATGCGTCCGTCGGCACCCAGTTCGTACCTAAAATAAATATCTTTTTCCCGTTGACGTGAAATTCAAATTTACCGTTTGCGGCAAGAGACGTCCTTTGAAGGTCTACGGTTCTGATTCCCAAATCGAAACGGCGTTCGTCTATCGCTTTTCCGTTTTTAAAAAGTTTTACGCTGACGGCGTACAGGTTCTGCTTCCCATAGCCGTGCGGAAACCAAAGTTTCGGTTTTTCTATATTGACGAAGGTCGTTTCCTGCGTAAACCACGGCGTTTTTTCAATGATAAACCGACTATCTCCGCACTGTCCTTCCGCCACGATTTTATAATCGCGAATATCGTCGTTTTTCGCCGTGAAATTGTAATACAAATTCAATCTTGCGGCTTCTTCGCTGCATTTTGCAGTATAAAGATATACTTCATTGAACTTTTCGTCTATATGCTTTACGAGCGTAACCTCTCGCGTGATACCGCCGCAAACAAATCGCGGCAGTATATCCCACCCGAACGACGACGCGCTTTTGCGCATCGTAAGAGACGGATACTCATACGCCATTGCGTAACTCATAGCGGGAATATACGCTTCTCTCGCCGCTATGCAAGCGGGGTAAATATGCACGATTAGTTCGTTTCCTTTTTTCTTTAAACCCGAAAGCGCAAAAGTATGTGAAATAAACATATTTTCGCAACGCCCGACGGGTTTGCCGTTCACGATAATATCCGCTACGGTGTCGACGCCGTCGAAGATAATATCAGCCTCGCCAAAATCCGAGTCAAACGTAGTAAAATACCACTGATGATAACTTTCGTACTTACGCAACGAATAAACGTTATCCGAATAACACGGGTCTTCTATCGCTCCGTTTTCAAACAATATTTTTTCCAGACACGACGGAAGTTCCGCATCGTAACACTCTTTCCCTGAAAAATCGACTATTTTATCGGGCGAGAAGCCCTTGTCGACTACGGTTTCGTTTTGCTCTATATAAAGTTTCCAGGATTTTTTTGTCAATTCCCGTTTTAACATACCGTTGACCCCTTTCGATTATTAGATACGATATTAAAACTCGCCTTTGACTATGGATAACGCGGCGTAATCGCCTATTTTTTCACCGAGTTCGGCGGGAAGAAATATTACGCCCTTTTTTCCGTTTAACGGGCCGACGCAGAGAATTCCTATTGCCGACAACTCCTTTTCGGTTTTACCGAAGGTATGCAATTCGTCAAGCAATAGCGAAATAAGTAACCTCGCTCGGCGCGCCTTCGGTTTTAAACTCGCGGCGGTCGAAAATTTTTATATCGTTTTCGTCTCGTTCACCGATGAGTATATCGTCCATATTCACGTAGGCGTATACCTGCTGCGAAAAAACGTAATCTCCGCCAATATCGTTATTGATTGCCGTCATAATTGCCGTTTGACTTATAAGACTGAAAGCAGGAAATCCCGTTTCCGTCCTTTTCATCAATTCGCCGTCTTCCGGAAAACTTTTAAGGAATTTTTCAGCGAAAGCTTTGTCTACGGGGCGATTTTTTATAAACGATTTTGCGAATTCGCCTACGATATGCTCGGAATCTGCCGCGCTTCCGCCGTTTCCGCAAACGTATAATCTGTTGCCGTTTTGAAACGCTTTGCAAATCGTTTCCGTAGCGGCAACGATTTCTTCTTTATATTTACCTTTCATTCCCGAATTTTTAAGAAATTCGTCTATCAATGCAAACGTACCGTCTTTCATTTTTCCTTATACTTAATCAAATACCGGCATTTATCGTCAAGATTTTGTCTGTTACGCTATCACAGTTAAAACTTGCAATCGGTTTAACGTAATTGAACTTTGTTTTTTAATAATTCTTTATATTTTCCGTAATCTATTTTCTCGCCGTACGCGTATAAATAATTTTTAATCGTATTGCCGTTTACGTTCAGTTCGCTCGTTATGAGTTCGTTTTCGCCGCAGCTTACGGTATCAACCAAAAGAATATCGTTCGCTTTGATTTCGATTTCTTTTTCTTTTACGCCGTAAATACACGAAAGTTTTAAGCCGACTTTACCCTCGAACGACGTGTCGTTTACTATATAAACTTCGACTTTTCCGTTTTCGTATTTCATTATGCACTGAACGGGTTCGTAAGAGTTTTTCACGGTGAAGTAAGCAGGTCGTTTATCACCGTCGTAACCGACGAACGCCGACGAAAAAATCGGGAATCCGTCGCGGTAATTCCATAGGCAGATACCGTTAAAATACGGTCTTATCCTCGACCGCTCGACGACGTATTTATACGCTTCCGCCTGATACGCTCTCGAAGCCGAAACCAATTCTTCGTTGTTATTCTCAACGCCGTCAAACAAGTATTCGAGCCCTGCGGTTCTGCTATCTTCCGTGGGATAAGAGTGGCAATCCCAATATTTATCGTCTTTAAAATTCCACCCTGCCGGCAGGTATTTGTTTAACTCATCCAAAGAATTGCATCCGCCGTAGCCGATTTCCATTATGAACTTATGATTCTGGTCGATAAATTTCAGAAAATCGTTTCTGTGCCACCAATAGTGTTCTTCGGCAAGCGGTCTTCTTCTTTCGGTTATTTCAGCTAAATCGACGTAAAAAACACCGCCCTGCTTTTTGATGAAATCGTTTGAAAAATACGGCGTCGTCGGGAAAAACGGTCTGAACGAATCGACTGCCGATAAAACGTCTTTCATAACTACTCTCGTTATCTTATCGTCGTTCGGGTTCAAGCCTATGCAGGTATACATCCAGTCCGTTTCGTTACTGCCGCACCAGGCGATAATGCTTGAATGATTGCGCAGCCTTTCGACCACGTTTTTGCACTCGAAGGAAATTTTATTCAAGAAATCTTTCGTTTGCGGATACATATGGCAAGCAAGCATAAAATCGTGCCATACCATAATGCCTTTTTCGTCGCAAAGCGAATAAAACTCGTCGTCCTCGTAAATTCCGCCGCCCCATATGCGAACGAAATTGCAGTTCATATTCTTTATGCCGTCGACTATATCGGCGTATTTTTCTTTATCTTTGCTGTGATAAACGTCAATCGGAGTGTGATTTACCCCTTTGATTTTTATAAGTTTGTTATTTACAAAAATCTGAAAATTACCGTTATCTCCGATTTCTTCCGTGTATCTGACGTCAACGCTTCTTATTCCGAATTTGACTCGTTTTTCCGCCACAACCTTGCCGTCCGCGACAAGTTCGACGGTTACGTCGTAAAGATCGGGCGCGCCGTAGCCGCAAGGATACCAAAGCACGGGATTTTCCACGTAAGGAAAAACCGTTTTTGAAGTAAACGTGAACGGGCAGGTTTTGTTAAATTCGCTGTCTTTGCATTTTCCCGTGATTTTAAGCGTCAGTTTACCTAAAAACTCGTCCGCTATCCGAGCGTTTACCGACACGGTAAGTATTGCCAGATTATCGACCAATCTGTTTGTCGCAACGTAAACGTCCGTAATCTCGACGGGCGAATATTCTTGTATATAAACGTCCCTGAAAATTCCCGCGGAAACCGCTCTCGGCAAAATATCCCAACCGAAAGAAGAAGCGGGGTTTCTTATATTCAAACTCTCGTAACAGCCGTCGTATATGCCTATATTAAGCGGCGTATATTCGTATTTTTTTGCGTGGTTAACGCTTGAAAAAATATGCACGACGAGCCTGTTGCTCCCGTTTTTCAAAACGTTATCAACCGAAAATTTATATTCGACGAAAGCGTTTTCGCTTCTGCCTATTTTAACGCCGTTAAGATAGTATTCGGCAATCGTATCGACGCCCTTAAACACCAGTTCTCTGTGGCTGTCGTTATCGGAATTAAATTCAAAATCTTTAACGTAAACGAAATCTTTACTTTCCAGATATTCCGCTTTTTTGATATTGTCGGCAAAGTAAAGGTTCGGGAGCAAATTCGCTCTCATAAGGTCGAGTTCCGCGTTCCCGGGAACTACGGCGTCGACAGGCTCGCCGAGTCCGTTAAAACGGCTCCCGTCAAAATCGAAATTTTTGCCGTCGGTTATATATAATTTGTATTTTCCGTTTAAAGATATAATATTCATTTTTCGTTTTCACCAACTTTATCGATTTACTATCTTTTTGTCAGATATAAAATTTTATGGATTCCGTTCGTAGTCCCCACGGTTCATTAAAACTACTCGACAGCCTGCAAAACTTCCAGAATTTCGCGCATAGGTTGCGACAGCTCGACTTTATTGAAATACTGCGGAATTTCGCCGGTGAAAAACTTACACCATACGGAGGCGGCGAGCAATCTTCCGTAGTTTAACGACAAATGGAAACCGTCTCTGTTTAAAGACAATCCGCCGTTTTTATAATCGAACGAAGGCTTTGCGCGTAAAGCCTGAACGGCTTCGCCCACTCCTATTATCCGCAATTTTTCTTTTGCGGAAACTTTTTCGTAAGTTTCTTTAATCGATTGCGCCATTTGCTCACGGTCAAAATTATACGCGCCGAAATCGGGGTGTCCGCTGCCCGTTTCATACGACCACGTTTCGTGCAAAACGATTTCGGCATCGCTGTATTTACGCACGTAATCGAGCAGTTCGCTAAGATACGGATAGAACGAATCGTAAATGCCCGAACGCCCGCTGACTTGCTGAACCGTTATATAATCCCACTTATCGCTAATCAACGCCTCTTTTATGCTTACAAGCGCGGTTTGCATTTTTTCGCCGTTTTCCTGCAATTCGTATTTCGCTGCGTCGTTTTCAATATTCGCCGTGTGCATATCAAGACTGCATCCGCCGATATATAAATTTCTGACCGTAATTTTATCCGTCAGAAGTTGTAAAAGCGCTGTCGAATCCTGTGAAAAACTGTTACCTATTGCCAAAATTTTAATCATTTTTTTATTCCTGTTTATAGTTTTA
>CALDMH010000172.1 GCA_937915565.1 uncultured Clostridia bacterium
TTATAGACGGGTTTACGCGTGAAGCGGGCGTGAGAAATCTCGAAAGAGAGATAGGCTCGGTGTGCAGGAAAATCGCAACGGAAGTTGCCGAGGGGAAACGCAAAAGGAAATTCGTCGTGGACGATAAAGCCGTTGAAAAATATCTCGGCGCGGATAGGTTTTCTTATACGGACGAACTTCGCGGCGACGAAGTCGGTTGCGCAACGGGGCTTGCCTGGACGAGCGTCGGCGGAACTACTTTGCCCGTCGAGGTCGCTTTGTTTAAAGGTAAAGGCAATCTTTATCTCACGGGTAAACTCGGCGAGGTGATGCAGGAGAGCGCGAAAATCGCGTTGACTTACGTTAAGATGCACGCCGCCGAAATAGGGATAGATTCAAAAACGTTCGAGGAGTACGACGTGCACGTTCACGTTCCCGAGGGTGCGACCCCGAAGGACGGTCCGAGCGCGGGCGTAACTTTGGCAACGGCCGTAACTTCCGCATTCACCGGTAAAAAGGTGCGCGGCGACGTGGCTATGACGGGCGAGATAACTCTCCGCGGCAAGGTTTTGCCGATAGGCGGACTTAAAGAAAAGGCTCTCGCGGCGTTCAGGCTCGGCGTGAAAAACGTGATTATTCCCGAGCAGAACAAAAAAGATTTGGAAGAAATTCCCGAAAATATAAGAAAAGAGATGAAATTTATTCCCGTTTCAACCGTCAACGAAGTGTTGAAAACGGCTCTCGTCAAAGAGTAATTTTCATCGGATAATAATTATGGTTATAAAAAACGCAACGTTCATAACGTCTGCGGCGTCGCCGTCGCAGTTCATAAAACCGAATAAACCGATAATAGCGGTTGTGGGCAAGTCCAACGTGGGCAAAAGTTCGTTTATAAATATGCTCGCCAACCAAAAGAAACTTGCAAAAACTTCCGATACTCCCGGGAGAACGAGGCTCGTGAACTATTTCGATTTCGGCGAATTCGTTCTTGCCGACCTCCCCGGGTACGGTTACGCCAAGGTTTCCAAGGCGGAAAAGGAAAAATGGGGCGTTACGATGCAAAAGTTTTTTGCGGATAAATCTAACGCGAATTACGTTTTTTCGCTCGTGGATATTCGTCATAAGCCTACGGCGGACGACGTTACGATGGTTAATTTTCTTCATTCCTGCGCGTTTTCGTTCAGTTTTATCGCCACAAAGGCCGATAAACTTTCCAAAATGCAGGTTAAAAAGAACGTTGAGGACATCGCTCGGTTTTTTGCCGTCACGAAGCAAAACGTAATTGCCGTTTCGTCCGAAACCCGTCAGGGAAAGGACGAGGTTCTTGCCAAACTCGACGAAATTTTGCAAAATATCGCTCTTTACGGCTCGTCCGACGGCGAAGACGACTTCTCGGAGGAAGAAAATGAAGAATAAAAACGGAGCAAAGTTGATATTCCGCATTTTATCGGTAGTTTTTTACGTTATTGCGGCGGTTTTCTTCTTTATGCGCAGCGACGGAAGCGGATTTATCACTTACGCCGTTATATCGCTTGCGGTGGGAGCGGTTTTCAGTTCCGTCGCGGCGGCGATAGCCTTAAAGGATAAGGAAAAAGACGACGAAAACGGCAACGACGAAAAAAAATGACGAAACGGCGTTAAAACGCTTGCCTTTTTCGGCGCGATGTATTAAAATCGAGATAACTTAACAGTAGAGATAGAGGCGCAAGGCTTAAAAGTAACGCCGCTCGAAACCCGTCGAAGGGGAGCGGAATGAAAGGAAGTCTTGCCGAAACCGTTGCGCATTCGGCTGCGTAATAGGTTGGGCGTCGGTAAAACATATCGACGACTGTCGCTTTTTGCGGAGGGCTATCGTGATATTGGCGGTTTTTTCCCGTGGGTATTGCTTTATGGCTTTCCCGCGGGATTTTTTTTAATCTTATTGACGGAGTTTCAATGAATCGAAACGTGAAATCAAGGCAAATCCGGACAATCGGATTTTGCCGACGAGAGATAGTAGGAGATAACAGATGAAAAAGTATGTAAAACTAATTGTTGCGATGTTCGTTTTATCGGTTGTTACCGCAATGTTCGCGTCGTGCGGAACGACAAAAGACGAAAACGTGCTCAAAGTCGGTATGGAATGCGGCTATCAGCCGTACAACTGGACTCAACTCGACGATACCGACGGAGCAGTGCCTATTTATGGCAATAAGAATATGTACGCCAACGGCTATGATGTCAAAATAGCGAAGAAATTAGCCGAATCGCTCGGAAAAAAGCTTGAAATTCACGCTTATAAATGGGAATCTCTCGTGCCTGCGGTAAAATCAGGTACGCTGGACATTATCATTGCGGGTATGAGTCCTACGGAAGAAAGGAAGCAGGAAATAGATTTTTCGGTGCCGTATTACAATTCCAATCTTGTTATCGTTGTAAGAAAAGACGGGGCTTATGCCAACGCTACAAGCCTTGCCGATTTCGAGGGTGCGAGAATAGTTGCGCAGTCGGGAACGTTTCACGACAAAGTCGTCGACCAGATAAAAAACGTAAAACACCAAACTCCGCTTGATGATTTTCCGACGATGATAACCGCCTTAACAACTAAAACCATCGACGGATACATTGCGGAAGAGCCCGGTGCGACGGCGGACTGCAATGCAAACTCGGACTTTGTTTTTGCTCCGCTTATCAATAACGACACAGGCTTCACCGTTGAAGATCTTTCCAACGTGACTTTGGCAGTTGGAGTGAAAAGAGGTTCGCCGCTTCTTGCGTCGATAAATGACGTTTTATACGGGATAAGCGAAGAAGAGCGTTCGGAGCTTATGAAAAGCGCGGTCAAATCCGCCGAAACACTCGTTGCGGAAATAAAAGAGGAAAAATCTTTTTTCGGGTCGGTTAAAACGATACTTAATACGTACGGGTCCCAATTACTTTCAGGCGTCGGGAATACTCTTCTTATCGCCTTAGTTTCTACGATTTTTGGTCTTTTAATAGGTATAATCGTAGGAATTATCAGGACGATACCTCTTTCGAGAAAAAAGTGGCTCGCCTGGATTCAAAGAATAGTAAATTTTCTTCTCGCGTGCTATATAGAGATTTTCAGAAGTACGCCGATGATGGTACAGGCGATGGTTATTTATTGGGGCTATGCGTTTATCACGGACGGCATAACTCTTCCGCCTATACCTTCCGCGCTTCTTATTGTCTCAATAAATACGGGTGCGTATATAGCCGAAATAGTAAGAGGTGGAATAATTTCCGTCGATAAAGGGCAGTATGAGGGCGCGGAATCCCTCGGAATGTCGCATACGCAGATTATGATACACGTCATTATTCCGCAGGTTATCAAAAATATTCTGCCTGCGGTATCAAACGAGTTCGTAATCAATATCAAAGATACTTCTGTTCTGAATGTAATAAACATTACCGAACTTTTCTATCAGGCAACGGTTGCTTCAAAAGCCACGCTTGCGATTTTCGAAACGTATTTTATCGTCTGCGTGATTTACTTTATATTGACGTTTACGATAACGAGACTATTAAGACTTGTTGAAAAACTTCTCGCGGGAAAGGACAATTACACAATCTGCGGTTCACAGACGGATTCCGCCGCGATGATAAAAGTTACGGAGGAGGGAATTCCCAATGACTGAAAGCATTATTTCCATTAAAAATTTAAAAAAATCGTTTGGCGACCACGAAGTTTTAAAAGGCGTGGATTTAGAGATTAAAAAAGGAGAAGTAGTTTCCGTTATAGGCGCGTCCGGCTCGGGCAAAAGCACTATGCTTCGCTGCATAAATCTTCTCGAAACGCCGAGCGACGGAGATATTTTATATAACGGGCAGAGTGTTTTGGCGGCCGATTTCGATTTGGCGGAATATCGCGCAAAGGTCGGAATGGTGTTTCAGCAATTCAACCTTTTCAATAATATGAACGTGTTGAAAAATTGCGTTATAGGTCAGGTGCAGGTGCTGAAAAGGAATAAGGAAGAAGCCGAAAAAATCGCTTTGGAATACCTTTCGAGGGTCGGAATGGCCGCATACGTCGACGCGCGTCCGTCGCAACTTTCGGGCGGACAAAAACAAAGAGTTGCCATTGCGAGAGCTCTTGCGATGAATCCGGACGTGCTTTTGTTCGACGAACCCACTTCGGCGTTAGACCCTGAAATGGTCGGCGAGGTTTTAACGGTTATGAAAGAACTTGCGAAAACGGGACTTACGATGATAGTCGTCACGCACGAAATGCAGTTTGCCAAGGACGTATCTTCGCGAGTCGTGTTTATGGACGGCGGTTATATCGCCGAGGACAACGCTCCGTCGGTTATTTTCAACGAGCCTGAAAATCCGCGGACGAAAGAATTTTTGTTCAGGGTTTTAAACAAGGATATTTAACTTTAATCTTTTGAGCAACGCGGCGTTCTCTTTGCGAAAAGCAAAGAGAACGCCGCGTTTTTTTAATCGTATCTTTTTTTGCAGAATTCTTCGGGCTGAATAACGATTCCCTTGATGCTTTTGAAAGCCAAATCGGGCTTTTTTCGTGTTTTTCTCGTTCTCTTTTTGGGTTTCGGAATCGATTCCGATTTGCGGATATAGTAAATTTTGGGGTCGGATTGTTCGGTCGGACGGCTGTCCGATTCGGGAATCCTCCTTTTTTGCGGTTCGTTTTTTCTTTCCTCAAAATATCTTTCGCCGCTTCTTATAAGGCAGGCGAAGCCGAACGCCGCTCCGAATACGGCAAAAAACAACAATATTACTTGATATAATTCCGGCATACTTCTTCCTTCTCGTTTTTTCTTTATTATATATCGGTTGCGCTTGTAAAAAACGAATATTATCGTCGAAAACGGTCGATTTTAGTCAAAGAGAAAGATAAGCGGCGTATAGATTCGTTATAAAAGGTCAAAAATATTTTCAAACGAAAAGAGAGAGGTTGTTTATATGGATTTAATCGTAAAAGAAAAATCTGACGAAAATTTAGAAAACGTCGAATATCAATCCAAGGACGCGGAGCGTAATTACGGCGACTGCGGCAACTGCGCCGACGGCGATTCGACGCAGGAAAACCGAGATTTTGAAACGGTCAATTTTGAAAATTCGGTTTATGAAAAGGATTTGACGGGCGAAGATAACGAGAGGGGCGGAAGTCTTTTCTCAACGCCCGAAGAAAAGACTTCCGCCCCCGCCGATAAGCCGTTTAACGCGTTTCCGGACGTTTACGAAAACGGAAGGAGAATAACTCCGATTGACAAGGCTATGGAAAGAGCGTTTCCGGACGGAACGCTTTTCGGCAAGGATTCCACGGATCGGGCGTCGGTTATTTTCGGTCAGAGCGAGGACGAAATGCGCCGCGAATTCAAGGCGTTTAAAGCCGCAAAGCTTTTTAAGAAGTTCGATTGCGATTTAACCGACGTATTCAGCCCCGAAGTTCTCGACCAAAAGCTTATCGAAGCCAAAAATTACGGTTTCGGCGGCGTTGTGGTTACTCCGCAAAAAATCCGCGTTGCAAAGGAAAAGCTTAAAGGAAGCGGAGTTGAGGTTGTGGCGGCGGTTTGTTTTCCGCTCGGCGAGGAAGCCTTCGGCGTGAAGAGATACGCGGTTAAAAAGGCGGTGGAAAAGGGCGCGGACAGAATTTATCTTCCCGTCGGGATTTCAACCGTCAAATTCGGCGCGACCGACCTTATGAAACGCGAATTCAAAAAGGTTATTAAGGCGGCGAAGAAAAAGAAGGTTTCGGCCGTTATAGAAAGCGGAATGTTGACGTCGGCGGAAATTGAAAGAACCGTAAGAATGCTTAACGGCGCAGGGGTTATGTCCTTCGTTTCTTCAACGGGAGTTTTCGGCGCGGGCGAGGGCGTTTCGGCGGTTAAAAACATCAGGTATTATCTTCGCAGCGGAAGCGAGGTTTGCGGATTCACCGCAAGCAGGCGCAGCGACGAGGCCGTAGGGCTTATGTCGGTTGCGGATAAATTGTTCGTCAAAAACGCCGCGGAACTTGCCGCCGATATTAAGTCCAACTTAAAATATTGATTAGTTTAAGAACTGCCTTTTTTCGGTTGAAACGGAGAGCAAAAAACAAATTCCGGAAGCCGAAACGTTAAAACGAGGCGCAGAAAACCGTATGCCCGAAACGATGCGGATAAAACGCTTGACAAGCCTTCGGCTTCGTTGTAGAATATAGCCGAAATCTTTGGGGCGGAGTGAAATTCTCCACCGGCAGTGAAGCGTTTCTGCCTCGGCAAGAGTTTTTGATAAGAACTCGGCAAAAAGTTTTTGAGGCATAGCGCGAAGTCTGCGAGAGCGCGAGCTTTGACGGGGTGAGATTCCCCGACCGACGGTTACGCCGCAGGCATACGTCTTGCGGTTACAGTCCGGATAAAAATGATTTTAAACTGATTTTTGGTTTTTAACGCCCCGTCCGATTTTCGGACGAGGCGTTTTTCGGAGAAAAATATGGCGGAAGATAAAAATACGGGAAAAAGCGGAAACAAAATCGATTTATCGCAAAAAAATAGCCGGTTCATTGCAAAGGAAAGCGATTTACCGCAGAAAAAAAGCTCGTTCACTGCAAACGAAAACGATTTGCCGAAAAAAAAGAGCCCGTTCACGGCAAAAAAACTCGCTTTAATCGCGGCGTTCACCGCGCTTGCTTTCGGCGCGTCGTTTCTCGATTTCCCGATATTTCCCGCCGCGCCGTTTTTAAAACTCGATTTTTCGTTTGCGATAATGTTGATTGCGGCGTATATGCTCGGCGCGCTTTCGGGCGAAATAATAATCGTGGCGTTCACGCTTTTTCGGCTTCCGTTCACGCAAACGGGAATGATTGGCGAATTCGCAAATTTCATTATGGCGCAGTTTTTCGTGTTTCTGCCGTCGCTTTTTTACGGTTTTAAAAGAAAATTCTCGGTCGTTGCGATAACTCTTTGTCTGGCAACGCTCGTTGTTTCCGGTATAGCCTTAATCGTAAACGAATATCTGCTTTTTCCGTTATACGGAATGGAATCTTTGTTTGCGGACGTTTGGTATATGATTTTGCTTTTCAATCTTATAAAAGGTGCGTCAAACGCCGTAATCACCGTATCGTTGTATAAAAGGCTTAAAAAAATACTTCACAAATTCCTGTAAAAGGTATATAATCGTCCTATGGAAAAAGTTACGAAATCGCGCGAAGAAACGATAGAAATCGCAAAAGAATACGGGAAAACTCTCAAAAAGGGCGACGTCGTTTTGCTTGAAGGCGAAATGGGCGCGGGGAAAACCGTTTTCACGAAGGGTTTGGCTCTTGTGCTCGGCGTTGCGGACGAAATAACGAGCCCCACTTACGCTTATCTTAACGATTACGACGGAAAGCTTTATCATTACGATTGTTACAGGCTTTCATCGGGAGAGGACGCCGAGGCGTTGGGGCTTACCGAGTATTTTTACGGCGGCGGCGTGTGCGTTATCGAGTGGAGCGAGAATATCGCGGACGTGTTGCCCGATAACTGTAAAAAAGTAAAAATAGAAAAAATAGACCAAAATACACGCAAAATCATATATTAAAAGGATTAAAATGAACTATCTTGCAATAGACACAAGCAGAAACAGTTTGACCGTAGCCGTCGGCGGAGAGGGTATTCCCGTTGGCGAAGAACGTATTTCTGCCGGCAGGAAAGGTAATTCCGTCGACGGGAAAAGCGTTGCAATCAGCTTTTTGCCCGATTGCGCGCTTACGCATTCCGTCGTTTTGATGGACGAAATAGAAAAATGCCTTGAAAAAGCCGGCATCGATAAGAAAAATATCGACGTTTTTGCCTGCGCCGTCGGCCCGGGGTCGTTCACGGGGATAAGGATAGGCGTTGCCACGGTGAAGGCTCTTGCTTATGCGCTCGGAAAAAAAGTTTTGGGCGTAACCTCTTTCGATTCTCTTGCGTATAATGTATCAGACGGGCGCAAAAAGC
>CALDMH010000173.1 GCA_937915565.1 uncultured Clostridia bacterium
TTGCGGAACAGTCGTAAAAAAGAACGACGAGGTTTTAACCGTAAAAGAAATAACGTCGCTTTGCATTCGTTTGCCGAACGACGTAAAAGACCTTTCGACGGAGTTTTTTGAAAAATACGCCAAAAACGGCGCGAGTTGTCTCGTTATATCGCCGCCGGCACAAGGGAAAACGACTTTTTTGAGGGATTTGGGGAGAAACTTTTCCGATAAATCGGATAAAAACGTAGTCTTTATAGACGAAAGAGACGAATTTTCGGGAAGCGGCAGGTTTTATCTCGGTAAAAATTCGGACGTATTGAAGTATTCGGATAAAAAATACGGGTTTTCAAACGGAATAAGAACGCTCAATCCGAGCGTTATAGTGTGCGACGAAATAATGACCGACGAAGACGCCGCGTCTTGCGTACAAGCTACCGCCTCGGGGATAAAAGTTCTTGCTTCGGCACATTCCGACAATTTGAAAAACCTTTTAAAAAAGCCGATGTTTTCAAGGATAATTACTTGTAGAGCGTTTGATTTTTACGTTGAATTGTCTTATGGCGGAAAGACCGTCGTTTATAACGAAAAAGGGGAATTATGCTGAAAATCGTAATCGGAATATTTATCGTGATAGGTTGTTTTTTTGCGGGAGCAAGCTATTCAGTCGTCTACAAAAAAAGAATGAAATTTTACGAATTGCTTTCCGCCTTTAATTCCGAGCTCAAAAGAAATCTCGTTTTTCGCCGAGAAAACGTTTCAACCGTTTTGAAGTCAAAACCCGAATATGCGTTATTTGCCGATATTTATAAAATAATAGCGAACGAAGGCGAATTTACCAAAATCGAATACCTTACTCCCGATGAAAACGAATACGTTTGCGATTATTTTTCGTCAATCGGGAAAAGGGACGGGGAAGCCGAGGAGCAATTTCTCGATTATAGCGAAGAGGTGATAAAATCCGAAATGGAAAGATGCGCGGTGGATAATAAAAAATATAAAAGTTTGGGAGAAAAGCTCGGTTTAAGCTTTGGTTTAGTAATTTTCGTTTTGATTTTGTGAGAAAATATGGGGATAGAAATTATTTTTAAGCTTGCCGCAATAGGTATTCTTATCGCGGTGATATGTCAGATTTTAAAAAAGTCGGGCAACGACGATATTGCCACGCTCGTTGCTCTTGCCGGCCTGATTATCGCCTTGACGCTCGTTATCGGTATGATAAGCGACCTGTTTGCCTCGATAAAGGATATTTTCGATTTGTATTGAAGGAAAGCAATGCGCCTATGGATATTTATAAAATTGTGGCGATAGGGCTTATTTCGGTAATTCTCGTCGTGTATTTAAAAAGCGTAAATTCGGAAATCGCAGTTATAGCCGGCGTCGCAAGCGGAATTTTAATAATAATTCTTTCTCTTTCTTACGTTAAGGAATTTATATCCTTCTTCTCGGAAATCGCAAACGAGGGCGGAATCGAAAAGAGCGTGTTCAAGCTTACGCTTAAAATAATAGCAATATCTTATCTTATAGAGTTTTCGAGCGGCGTTGCGACGGACTTCGGACAAAGCGCGTTGGGGGAGAAAATTCAGTTTGCCGGCAAGCTTATAATGATAACTCTTGCGATGCCTTTGATTCGCGATATGATTCAGGCGGTGGTGGGAATTTTATGAGAAAACGCGTCGTAATGGTTTTTATAATCGCCGTATTTATAAGCTTTTTTTCAACAAATTACATTTTTGCGAAAGCACAATCGGAAAGCGATGGCGAGAAAGATTTTGCCACGGTCACCGACGAAATTTATAACGAACTGAATACCGAAGAGATAGAAAAATATTTCAACGATTTAATACCTCCGTTTGCAAAAAGCGGAAATTTAAAGGATTTTATCGGGGCGATGATAAACGGGCAAAGCGAGAATTACGACACGATATTTAAGTACGTGTTCTCGATTCTGACAAGCGGTTTTAAAGAACAACTTCCGGCATTCGTTTCCTTATTCGTCCTTATAGTATTTGCGTCGCTCGTTAAGCTTATAAGCCCGTCGGACAAGCTCGGCGACGTCAGCGAACTTGCCAATTTTGCCATTTTTACGGCAATAATTTGCATTGTGGCGGGAATCGTTTACGGAACTATATCCAAAGCCGAAGCCACGCTTGACAAATTGTCCGGCTTTATCGAGGCCGTTTATCCTGTGGTTATGACGTTGACCGTAGCTTGCGGAGCAAACAATGCCGCCGCCAGCGTTACGCCCACGGCTTTATTTATATCGGATACGGTTATAATTCTCGTAAAGACAATCGTTTTTCCGATTATCGTTTTAATGCTTGTCGTATCCATCGTTTCAAATCTGAATAAATCAATAAAATTAAAGAATTTATTTGGATTTTTATCAAGTTTTCTGAAATGGTCGATAGGCCTTTTCACGGTGATTTTTTCGGTGTTTTTAGGGCTTAACGGACTAAACGCCAAAAGTCTTGACGGACTTGGATTTAAAACCGCTAAATACACGGTCGGGACGACTTTACCGCTTGTCGGAGGAGTCGTCGGCGAGGGAATGAATATGATTATCGCTTCGGCGGCGATTATAAAAAACGCTTTCGGCGCGTTTGCCGTTCTTATCGTTTTTTCGGTCGTTCTTGCTCCGGTTGCGGAAATTATCGTTTTAACGCTCGTCTTGAAACTAATAGCCGCCGTTACCGAGCCGTTTTCGGACGGAAGAACGGGGGAATTTATTACGAGCGGAATAACGATTATCAATTTTATAATTGCCGCGCTCGTTATCGTAGCGTTTATGTACGTCGTTACGTTCGTTGCGATAATATGTTGCGCCCAATACGTTTTTGCGTGAAATGAAAGCTTATTTAATTTCGATTTTCATAACGGTGATATTGATTTCTCTGACAAGGCTTGTTTTGCCGAAGGGAAAAATTTCCGCCGCTGCGACGGGCGTTTTGTCGTTTGCGATGATATTTTGCTTTTTAAAACCTATCGGTTCGCTTTCTTTCGGCGAGTTTTTCCCCGAAAAGACAGAGGAAGAATCGCTTGAAATGGAGAACTTGGAAGCGTTTAACCGATACGTTGACAGAAACCTCGAAGCATATTACGCTTCGGCGTTTAAGGAGACGCTTAAAAAAGACGATTTGATATGCGAAAAAGTAAATGTCGAAATATGTGATAAAAAAATCGTAAAAACGGAAATTTATTTGAGTAATCCGGTTATCGACGAAAAATACGAGCATATAAATATTAACGTAATAACCGATTACGTCGCGAAATTACTCGGGCTTGAAAGAGAGGTTTTAACCGTATATGGATAGCGCACCGTTAAAAAAAATCAAAAAGGAATACGTCGTTGCGGCGATTTTGTTCGTTATAGTTATCGCGGTCGTTTTTTTCACCTTCAACGGAAAAGGAACGGAGGAAACGAAAACCGACACCGAATATTACGTTGCCGCGCTTGAAAAAAAACTTGAAAAAGCTATTTCCGGAATTGACGGAATAAAAAAGGTAAACGTTGTGATTTCGGTTTCCGGCGCGGTTGAAAAGCTTTATCAAACCGACGAAAAGAGCGTTACGGAAAACGGAAAGACGACCGTTACGACTTCCACCGTTTTTTCGGGCGGAAAACCCGTTCAGATAGGCGAAAAATATCCTGAAATAACGGGAATACTCGTAGTTTGTAAAGGAGCGAACAGCGTTACGGATAAAATGAACGTTTTAGACGCCGTAACCGCCGTTTTCGACGTTTCCTGCGATAAAATCAGGATAATCCCTCAATAATCGATAAAAGCTGCGTAAAACGCATTTTATAAAAACCATAAGAAAGGAGTTAAAATTATGTCAAAAAAGAAAAAAATTATCGTTCTGTCCTGTATGATTGCCTTGCTTGTAACAACGGCGGTTCTCAACTTCGTCTTTGCTCAATCCGTTTCGGCGGGGAACGACGCAACGCCCACCGCAAGCTATTTCTCCGAAGTTAAAAACACGAGAAACACTTCGAGAAACAAACAACTTGCCCAGATAGACGAGATAATTTCTTCCGGCGAAGAAAACGCAGACGCCAAAAAAGAGGCTCTTGCTATGAAACTTAAACTTTCCAAGATAATGGAACAGGAAAACCTTCTTGAAAATCTTATCAAAGCCAAAGGTTACGACGAAGTTGCGGTTACCATAGGAATGAGCTCCGATAACGTCAGCATCATCGTAAAAGACGCCGATTTCGACCAGGACGACGCTATATTGATATACACGATATGCGCGAACGAAGTTAAAGCTTCGCCCGATAACGTCTACATACAGGCGATTTCCTGATTGATTTGATTTAATTTCAGAAAAACGCTTTTCAAAACTAAAAAAATATGCTATAATACTTAAAAAGTATTATACGCCTTGCGGCGAACCGAGGTTTAAGGTGGCAGATTTTAAAAATAACGTTTCCGAAAAAAAAGGCAAAGTAATTTACAATATCGGCATAGTCAAGGGTATTGTAAGGCTTGCGGTTGAAGACGTTCCGGGCGTTGCCATTCAGTCGAAAAAAAGAACTGTTAAAAAGAGTACGGACGGAATAAAGGTCGATTGTGCTAACGGTCTTATAAACGTTGCGGTTACCGTCGACGTTTACTACGGCTACGGCATATCCGACGTGGCTTACGATATTCAGCGCAATATCAAGCACAGCGTCGAATCTATGTCGAAATACAAAATCGGCACAATCGACGTAAAGGTCAACGGAGTGATTTTCTCCGACGAAAATGCCGCGATTTGAGCGGTAAATAAGTTTTTTAACAGCCGTTAGGGATAAATTCTCTAACGGCAAAACCATTTTTTAGAACAATCGCCGGATATAATCCGAAGCCTTATCCGGCACGCGAAAGAGGAGTTACACGAGAGAGGATTTATGAGAAGAGATTCGAGAGAAGCGGTTTACAAAATTTTATACGCGGATTTATTTTACGAGAACGACGAGGATTTTGAAAAAGAAACGATGGATGGGGGTAACCTTTCCGAAGACGACAGAAGTTTTGCGAACGCTCTTCTTTCAACCGTTAAAGAACACAAAAGCGAAATCGAGGAAATTATCGAAAAGCACGCGCGCGGTTATAGCTTCGAGCGTATTTTTTCGACCGATAAGTGCGCTTTGTACGTTGCGGTTGCCGAATTAAAATATTTCGGCGATATTCCGCCAGTCGTATCGATAGACGAGGCTCTTTCGCTTGTCAGGAAGTTTTCAACGGAAGAAAGCCTTAATTTCGTCAACGGAATTCTCGCTTCGGTGAAGAAGGAATTGGAGGCGTGATATGCGTTTAATCGACGGAAAACTCGTTGCGAAAGCGATAAGAGAAGAGATAAAACAAAAAGTTGCCGAAGCTTACGAATTATACGGGAAAAGATTTTCTTTAACCGTGATTATCGCGGGCGAGGATTCTGCTTCGCAGATTTACGTTCGCAATAAGGGGAAGGCTTGCGAGGAAGTCGGAATAATTTCGGATACGGTCGTTCTTCCCGAGTCTGTTTCGCAGGAAGAAATAGAAAAAATCGTGACGGAAAAGGTTAAAGACGAAAACGTTGACGGAATACTCGTTCAACTGCCTCTTCCTCGTCATCTTGACGAAAAAAGAATTTTAAAGCTTATTCCGCCCGAAAAGGACGTGGACGGTTTCAGCGACAGTAACGTCGGTCGGCTTACCTTATTTTCGGACGACGCGCTTTATTCCTGCACGCCGCACGGAATAATCAAACTTCTTGAATATTACGATATTCCTCTTAAAGGTAAACACGCGGTGGTTATCGGGAGAAGTAACATCGTCGGAAAACCGATGGCTTTGATGCTTCTCAAAAACGACTGCACGGTTACGATTTGTCACAGCAAAACCGAAAATCTTGCCGAGATAACGAGAACGGCGGATATTCTCGTTTGCGCCGTCGGTAAAAAAGGATTCGTCACTGCGGATATGGTTAAGGACGGCGCGGTAGTTATCGACGCCGGCATAAACAGGGTGGACGGCAAAATTTACGGCGACGTCGATTTTGACGAAGTGAACCAAAAAGCGTCCTATATAACTCCCGTACCGGGAGGCGTCGGGCCTATGACGATAACGATGCTTCTTTATAACACCTATCTTGCGGGAATAAGGAAAGTAAATAAATGACGGCCTCGGATTTTAACGCAAAATATGCGGAAATTACAGGTGATTTTTTAAGGTATTCCGAAACTGTTTTTGCGGATTTAAACACGCCGAACGCGTTGGCCGAGGCGATGAAATACAGTTTTTTTGCGGGCGGAAAACGCATAAGACCGATTTTGACGATTGCTTTCGGCGAGGCAATCGGGCTTGAAAGAGCCGAGGTTATGCCTTACGCTTTCGGGCTGGAATGTATCCACACGTATTCGCTTATTCACGACGATTTACCCTCGATGGATAACGACGTGTTACGGCGCGGAAAGCCTACCTGTCACGTTAAATTCGGCGAGGCTACGGCGTTGCTTGCCGGCGACGGGCTTTTAAATTTTGCATTTGAGCATATTCTCGGAAAAATAAAGGATAAAAACGGCGTTGAAGCCTTGAAATATCTTGCGGAATGTTCCGGCGCGAGAGGAATGGTGTCCGGACAAGCCTCCGATAAGGAAAACGAAAACGCTACCGATAAAAACGAGGAAAGGCTTTTTGAAACGTACGAGTTGAAAACGGGAAAACTGCTTACGGCTCCGTTCGTTATGCCCGCTTTGCTTAAAGGCGAAGCGTCGTTATTGCCGATTGCCGAAGAAATAGGTAAAAACTTCGGAAGAGCGTTTCAATTTGCGGACGATTTGAAAGACGTTTTACTGTCGTCCGACCAAACCGGTAAAACCTCCGGAAAGGACGAAAGGGAAAACAAATTTACGTCGGTTTCGGTTTACGGCGTTGAAAACGTTAAAAAAATAATCGCCGAATTAACCGAAAAAGTTATTTGCGGGCTTAAAAAACTTTCTTCGTCGGAATTTCTCGTTTACCTTGCAAATACCGTCAATAAGGTGGAGAAATGAGGCTCGACGCATATCTTTTTTGCGAAAAGAAGTTTCCGTCGCGCACAAAGTCCGCCGAGGCGATAGAGAAAGGTTTGGTTGAGGTGAACGGTAAAACGATTTTTAAGCCGTCTTACGACGTTGACGAGAAAAGCGTTGTGACCGTTACCGATAACGACGAATTCGTTTCTAACGGCGGATATAAGCTTGAAAAAGCGTTTCGTGATTTCGGTATTTCCGCCGAGGGGCTTATCTTTGCGGACGTAGGAGCAAGCACGGGCGGCTTTACGGATTGTCTTCTTCGTCACGGTGCGAAAAAGGTTTACGCCGTGGACGTCGGGGAAAGCCAGTTAAGCAATAAACTTAAAGATGACGACAGGGTTTCGGTTATCGATAATTTCAACGCGAGAAACTTAAATACGGAAGTTTTGGGCGGATTTGTCGACGGGGTGACTTGCGACGTGAGTTTTATTTCGCTTACCTACGTTCTCGGGCCTATATCCGACGTTTTAAAAAGCGGAGGATATGCCGTAACCCTTTTAAAACCGCAGTTCGAGTGCGGTAAAAAAGAACTTAATAAAAACGGCATAGTCAAGTCTCCGAAAGCGCGGCTCGATTGCGCCGTAAAAATAAAGGAATACGCATTGTCGGTCGGGCTTACGCCGATAGATTTTACTTGTGCGCCTTTAAAACAGGGGAAAAACACGGAATACCTGTTTTTATTGAAAAAAGGCGATTTTGAGCCGATTACCGACAAAAAAATATCCGAAACGGTATTAAAATCAAAATGAAAAACGTTGCATTTTTTGAAAAAACGAATAACGAGCAGTGTGTAAGCTACGAAGAATTTAAAAGGCGTCTCGGCGACGGGTACAACTGTTTTCCGCTCGGAGAATC
>CALDMH010000174.1 GCA_937915565.1 uncultured Clostridia bacterium
TCTTTCGTAATACCAAAAATCGAGTTCGTTTGAAATTGCGCCGCAATACCTTCCGATAACCGCTTCGTCGCCCGTCTTTTTAAACAAATCGTAAACCCCGCGCGTGAAAAGCGGCGGTTGAGAACGGTCGGGAATTATATCGGAATTAGGAACAAAACCCCACTTTTCCACAAAAAAAGCCATAATATCGAGGTTGTTTTTAACTTGTTCTTCCATTCCGCATCTCAAAAACGCGAGGTTGGAGAAATAGGTGTCCCAATAATAAAACGTGTCGAACGTTCCGTTTATGCAGGGCACGGAAAAGGGCCTCGGCATTTTCACGAAGCCTGCGGATTGCTCGGGCTGCCTTACCGTTTTGGAAACGTTTTTTTCGATATATTCTTTAACCGTCATATTCGTTCTTCGATATTCTTAAATACGCCTGTTAAAAAGCGTCGTTTTTTAAAGATAAGCCGCTCCGAAAAAATCAGGAATCGATTTTTTCTTCGTTCTTTCCGTCCGACCAAAGCCTTTCGAGATGATAGAAAAGACGCGTTTCGTCGTTAAAAACGTGCAAAATAACGTCGCCGAAATCGACGACGACCCATCTGCCCTCGTCCATTCCTTCTTTTCTGCGCACCTCGCCGCCTTTTTTCTCCACCTCGTCGATGGCGTAATCGGCAAGCGCGCGAACCTGCGTTGAAGATTTTCCGCTGCAAATAACGAAATAATCGGCAAGAACGGTTTTTTCTTTAACGTCGAGTTTTATTATATCGTAAGCCTTTTTAGCTGAAAGTGTGTTGCAAATTATTTTTGCCTTTTCGGTTGCTTTCATTGTGTTCTCCTGTGTTTTATTATACGTTTTATTGTTTTTTAAAGTAAAAATCGTACGCTTCGCGCGTGAGTTCGCAAACGGGTTTGCCCTGCTTTTCCACGAATTCGAGCGAGCGTTTAAGCGACGCCTCGAAGCCTTTTTCAAAATTCTCGGCAACAATCTTGCGCAATTCGTCAACGGAATCGAAATTCCTTCCGCGCTCAATCATATCCGCCGTGAAAATTATCTTTCCCAAAAGCGACATATCGGGTTTACCCGTCGTGTGATATTTTATCGCGTCGATAACTTCCTCGTCCTTAACCCCGAGAACTTTTTCGGCGATATACGCTCCGAGATATTGATGAACGACGGGCTCGGGCGTGCCTTCCGGAATTTCGCAATCGGGATAATCCTCCGCGGCGAGATATTTGCCGCAATCGTGCAAAAGCGCAGATAAAAGCGCCTTCTTAACGTCCGCTCCCTCGCGTGAGGCAAGTTCCTTGGCGCACAACATCACGCCGAGAGTATGCTCGACTCTTTTCGGCTTTTCGTTCTCACTCACAAATTCAAAATATTTGTCGGGTTTATATATCGTAAGCCTGTCTATAAGTCGATTAACGGCACTTTTCAGTTCGTCATCAACGGGAAGTTTCAACAGTTTTTTAAGCTTGATTTCCGTGCTTGAAACCTCTTTGCCGACGTAAGAAACCGATAGAGCTTCAACCCCGAATTTCGCCTTAAAATCGGCAAGCGTTTTTTCTTTTTTCTCCCCGTCGCCCGACCTTTCGCAAAGAAGAGGCGTTGCGCAGGCAAGAATTCCATCCGGATTTTTCCAATCCTTGAAAGTGGAAAGCATATCCGTTCCCATCAGAAACAGAATTTCGTAATCGGGATATTCGTTTTTCAAATATTCGAGCGTAAGATAGGAATAACTCTTCCCGCCGGCGGCAATCTCGTAATCCGAAATTTCGACGCCCTTAATATCGCCGAAAGCAAGGCGGCACATTTCCAGCCTGTTTTCATCGGAAGCCTTGAAAAACGTTTCCTTGTGCGGAGGATTTGCGGTGGGCATAACCACGGCTTTTTCCGCGCCCGTTTCTCTCATTGCAGCTTTAAGTTCGGCTATATGCTCGTTGTGCGGCGGGTCGAACGTTCCGCCGAAAAAAATCATTCGTTTCATTTTTAACAAAGTTTATCGGCCGATTTTTCTGTCGATAATATTAGTATGACTAAATTTAAAATATCTTATATATCCGATTGTTGTTTCGTTTTCTTTTTGTCGTTCACGCTTTTTTACGCGCCCTTTTCTTATCTTTTAAAGCGCAGACTTCCGTCCGTTATAACGTCGTTTTTCGCGGCGGTTATAGCCCTCGCCGTTTTCGTTTTTATTTCAAGAAAAAAGTTCGGCGCGCTCGCCGTGAAGAAAAGCGAAGAGGAAGAATTCCTCAGGTGCAAAAGCGCGTTTTTGCTTTCCGACGACAAAACCGTTGAGCAAACAATGCTTAAACTTCTCAAAAAAACGAAAAAACAAGCTCAAAAAAGCAACTACGGAATTATTTTGCCGGACAACGAAAGGGCGTTTTATAAATTCTCGTCGAGGCCGACGGGCGCGGACGAAATTATAAAAGCCTACAAATCCACGCCGAAAGGCTGTTCGATAATTTTTTTCGCCGTGCTTTTCGACGACGCGGCGATGGCTTTTGCGAAAAATCTCGGAATACGCGTGAAGCTGGTGGACTTCGCAACGCTTTATAAATCGCTTAAAGAAAACGATTGCCTGCTTCTTATGCCGGAAACCGAATGTCCGCCGCCCGTAAAAGCCAAAAGAAAAATTCTCTCGTTTTTTATTGCGACTTTTGACAGGAAAAAGGCGAAAAGCTTCGCGTTTTACGGCTTGCTCACTCTTCTTCTCGGAAAGTTCGCCACGTTTAAAATTTATTACACGGTGGTTGGCTGCCTGTTTCTGGCGTTCGCCGTAACGCTCGTTTTCTTTGCTCCGAAGCCGCAGGCGGAAACGTTTTAATGCCGAAGCCGCAAACCTGAACTTTTAATAATCCGACTTTAAAAAACGCGGTAAAACCCGAATTTTAAAACTCGATATGCTTAACGTTATCCTTGTGACTGTAACGATATAAAACCACTTTATGCCCGATAATGCAAACGATTTCCGCCCGAAGTTTTTCGGCAAGTTCGGCGGCAATATCGGAAATATCGTCCTCGACGTTATTCAAAACGGTGATTTTTATAAGCTCCCTTTTTTCAAGGGCGTCCGAAAGCCCGTTTATCATATTTTCGTTCAATCCGCCTTTTCCCACCTGACCGATAGGTTCTTCGTTTTGAGCAAGCGAACGAAGTTTGCTCCTTTGTTTTGTTGTAAACATTCTATTTCTCCTTGGGTTAATCGATGTAATCAAACGCTATATCGCCGATAAACACGGTGTCGCCGTCCTTCGCGCCTTTTTTGCGAAGCGCGTCGATAACGCCGTATCTGCGCAAAGTTTTCTGCATATAGGCTATCGAATCCATATCGTCCAAAACGACGTTTCTTTCGAGAAGTTTTACGATAGGCCCTTCGATTGCGTAAACGTTGTCCTCCGCATCGTAAGTGACTGTGAATTTTCTCGGGTCGTCCTTTTCGTAACTGAACTCCTCAAACTCGATAGGCTTCGGGGCGGGAAGTTCGGCAAGTATTTCCACGATGCGTTTTACCACTTCTTTAAGCCCTTCGCCCGTAACCGCCGTAACTTTGAACACCTCGCGTCGATAATTAAGCTTCTTTTTGAAAGCTTTTATATTTTCTTCCGCACCGTATGCGTCGCACTTGTTAAGCACGACGATTTGCGGGCGTTTCGCAAGCTCCTTGCTGTATTTTTTAAGTTCGGAGTTTATTTTTTTATAATCCTCGTAAGGGTCTCTGCCCTCACTGCCGGAAATATCCACGACGTGGACGAGCATACGCGTTCTTTCGATATGTCTTAAAAATTCCGTGCCGAGTCCCGCGCCCTCGGACGCGCCCTCGATAAGCCCGGGAATGTCAGCACAAACGAAATTCTCGTCGTAATACTTAACCACGCCGAGATTCGGGGAAAGCGTTGTGAAATGATAATTCGCGATTTTAGGCTTTGCCGCCGAAATCTTTGATAAAATCGTGGATTTTCCCACGTTCGGGAAGCCGATAAGCCCCACGTCGGCAATGGTTTTAAGTTCGAGAATAACCTTTTTCATCTCGGTTTTTTCGCCCGTTTGGGAAAAATGCGGAGCGCGGCGTCTGCTCGTGCAAAAATGCACGTTACCCTTTCCGCCGTTGCCGCCTTCCAGAACCATATGCTTTTGCCCGTCGTAATAAATATCGCAAATAATCCTGCCCGTTTCTCTATCCTTTACGACCGTTCCGAGCGGCACGCCGATATAAACGTCCTCGCCGTTCTTTCCGTGGCAGTTGTTCGGTTCGCCCTTTCCGCCGTTTTCGGCAACGAACTTTCTCTTATACATAAAATCGATAAGACTGCTCTTATGACGGTCGCCCACGAAATAAATGCTGCCGCCTTTTCCGCCGTCGCCGCCGTCCGGCCCGCCATTGGAAACGCCTTTATACCTCAAAAACGAGGTCATTCCGTCGCCGCCGTCGCCGGATTTTAAAAATAAACTTTCTTTATCAACAAACATAACTTTACCTTTTAACGCTTATCGCGTTTCGCTTTTTCGCAAATATCTTTAATAACGCACCTTTCACATTCGGGATTACGCGCCTTGCACGTTTGCCTGCCGTGATAAATGAGCGCGTGATGCATTCTGCTCCAAAGATTTTGCGGCAATATTTTCATCAGTTTTTGCTCGGTTTCGTAAGGAGTTTTGCCTTTTGCAAGCCCTATTCTTCCCGAAACCCTGAAAACGTGCGTATCAACGGCTATCGCGTCCTTTCCGAAAGCCACGCTCCCCACGACGTTGGCCGTTTTTCTCCCCACGCCGTCGAGTTTTCTCAATTCCTCGATTTCCTCGGGAACTTGTCCGCCGTAATTTTTTTCAATCGCCTCCGAAGCCGATATAATATGCTCGGCCTTCGAGCGATATAATCCGCACGAAAAAATATACCTTTCGAGCTTGTCCTTGCCGAGTTCCAGCATTTTTGCGGGCGTATCGGCAACCTTGAAAAGCTCTGCGGTAACTTTATTTACCCTTCCGTCGGTGCATTGCGCGGAAAGAATCACCGCAATCAAAAGTTCGTAAGGCGTGTCGTATTTTAACGCGGGTTTCGGATTGGGATATTCCTTAATCAACCTCTCCGAAACTTTAAGCGCAGTTTTTTTCGTCATAGTAATTCTCCACGCTCGCAATCCGCCGCCGCAACTTAAATCTCGTCGTGTTAGCCGAGCGGCGTCGCATTAAACTCAGGCGGCAAGCGACGTCGTCGCTTGCCGCCTATATAATATCACAAAAAAGCGTTTTTTACAATCAAATATATGCGATTTATCGCTTAAATTCTTCTTACGCTCACCCCGACATACGCGGTTTATCGCTTAAATTCTTCTTACGCTCACCCTGTTGCCGTTTATTTTTATTTCGTAAAAACCCGAAAACGATTTAAGCGACAACCTATAAACGACCTCTTTCGCGTAGTTTAAGTGAATCTTTTGAAATTTTGCCGATATTCCGCAACCTACGCGAGCTTCCGTCGGAGTGTTTACGGCGTAACATTCAATCCCGCGCGATTGCATATAATCGATAAATTCCATCACCTGCGTCCGCGAACGGAACACGGCTAAACAATACAACATCCGTTTTCTCCTTTGTTGGCATTATACGCTGATATTTTTAATATATATTTAACAAAACAATAACACGTCCGAAATTCGGTTTTTCTTACTTCCGAGTTTCGGCAAACGGAGAATTATGATTTATTTCGACAACGCCGCGACGGGCGGCTTTAAACCTTCGAGATGTTACGACGCGGCTATCGGCGCGCTGAAAAACCTTAACGCAAACCCCGGGAGAAGCGGACACAGATTATCGGCTTTGGCGTCGTCCGCTCTTTTTTCGGCAAGAAAATCGCTCGCAAAATTTTTCGGAGCGGCTTCGCCCGAACGCGTGGTTTTCACACCTTCCTGCACTTACGCTTTAAACGCCGCGATTTTCGGACTTTATAAAGAAGGCGGCAGGGTTATAACTACGGTGACCGAACACAACTCCACATTAAGACCTCTTTACGAACTTGAAAGAAGAGGCGCGATAAAACTGACGATAGTCACGCCCGAATCGTCCGCCGTAACCGCCGCCGACGTCGAGAAAAATCTTTCCGACGACGTTTGCCTCGTCTGCTTAAACGCGGTTTCAAACGTTACCGGCGCGGAAAACGACGTAGACGGAATAGGCAGGCTGCTGAAAAACACGAACGCTCTCTTTCTCGTTGACGGAGCGCAGGCCGCAGGACATATTCCTTTAAACGTCGAAAAGCAGTTTATTGACGCGCTTTGCGTTCCGTCACATAAAGGTATGCTCGGAATCGTAGGCGCGGGGGCTTTGATTTTAAGCAACAAAGCGCGTATTCGGCCGTTTGCCTTCGGCGGAACGGGATTCGACACGTTCTCCAAATCGATGCCGGAGGATTTGCCGGAATCGCTCGAAGCCGGAACGCTTAATCTTCCCGCCTGCCTTTCGATGAAAGAAGGCGCGGATTATCTGCTCGATAACGTCGGTTACGTTTCCAATCAGCTCAAAAATATGACCGAATACTTCGTTTCGGAACTTTCCGTGAGGCCTTACGTCAAGCTTTATTCGATACCCAACCGAAGCGGCATCGTGGCCTTTTCTCACGACGAATTTTCTTCGCAAACGCTTTCCGAAATACTTTCCGAAAAATACGACGTTGCGACGCGCGGAGGCTTTCACTGCGCGCCGCTTATGCACAAGTTCTTAAAAACCGAAAAATTAGGGCTTGTTCGCGTAAGTTTAAGCCCGCAAAACACGAGAAAAGAAATTAACGCTTTCCTGTTCGCCCTCGACGAAATCTCACATTCGGTGTGATTTTCGGCAGTATCTTTCGTTTTCAGCGCGATTTCTGTCTGTGCGGTTCGGCGCAATTCCCGATTATGCCGTTAGTTGCGATTTTCGGCTATTTGCTTTTTAGCCGTCTCACAACCTTATCGAGAGTTTTTCTTTGCGCGTCGGTCAGCATAGGCGAAATCATTTCCGAAAACGAATCGATGTCGGCGTCGGTTAAAGTGCCGTTTTTTCTCCCCCTTTCGGCTTCTTTTAAGATGGCTTTCATAATTTCGTCCGCGCTTTTGCCCTCGTATTCGTTTGCCAAAGCCGAAAATTGCTCTGCCACGTCTTTGGGCGCGCCCGCTTCTCCGCGCGCGTTGTCTTCGTCTTTTCTGAAATCGTTAAAATCTTTCATAAAAAAATCCTCCGTCAAAATCATTTTATGACGGCGACGAAAAAAAATGTTACAGAAGAATATAAATGTTAATGAGGAAG
>CALDMH010000175.1 GCA_937915565.1 uncultured Clostridia bacterium
AAATAAGCCCCTCGAAATATAAGCTCCTCGCGCTCGATAAATAAGCTCAATAAATCGATTCGGAGAAATTTTCGCCGAGAAACGCCTGCGTTCTTTTCTTTTTCCATTCGGCTATTATCTCTGCTATCTTCGAGCGATACTTAACGTTTTCGCCCGACGTAAAACAGAGTGGCGGATATACGACGCACCACCAGTTGTCGCCTTCCGCTTTTCCGAGTTCCACGATAACTGCGTCGTAATAACCGCTATCCAAAGTAAGTTCGCCGTACACTCTCGTAGGAAATTTTTCGTTCCTTATCTTAACGGAGGAAGAATACCCGTATCCGTTTGATTTAAGTATGCCGTCGATTCTCTTTTCGAGAATTTCCTTTTGTTGCGTTATTACGTCCGCAGCCTCGTCTTTACTATGACAATTAGCAAGATACGGGGTTAAATAAGGAACTACGTCGTCTCTTATTTTATATTTGACGCTTTGGTCGTATTCGCTGTTGGAATTTGCGCGGATATGTATCCGCAAATATTCCGTCTTTTCCTGTCGACTGCTGCCCGTTCCGCACGCTATTGTCATTAGTATTATGATTAGTAATTCCAAAGTTATGCAAATTTTTTTCATAATGATTTTAACCGTCCTTTTTCACTTTTCGCGTTTTCGTTTTTCATTTTTGCGCGCCGGAACTTTACGTATAATTTTCTTCCGCGCGGCAAACCGATTATTGCCTATTGCACTCCTTTTTATACGTTTATCTTTTCGTTTATCAAAAAAAACGGGCAGAAAGTTTCAGAAAAAAAGGGGCGGCGTTTGAAAGTTTTTGAAGAACGACGAATAGGGCGGCGTTCGGAAAAATCCGAACGCCGCCCCACGCTACGATAAAAAACTATTCAAATAAACCGAAAAATTTCTTTTTCTTGCCGTTTTTACTGCCGAAAACGGCCACGTCGGGGTTTATCGAGCGCGCGTATTCGCAATCGAGCCCCTTTCTTTTCAATTTATCGACCGCCCAACGGCACAATTCCTCGCTTTCAAACAATGCGAAAACCGTTGAACCGCTGCCGGACATACCGCACGCGGCGGGCGATAAAGAGCGGACTTCTTCAAGATTTCTCTTCACCTCTCCGTTTAAAGAAACGGCGGGCAGATACAAAGCGTTTCCGACGCATTTGCCGAGAGCTTTCACGTCGTCGTTTATCACGGCGTTCACCGCAAGGGCGTTATCGGAAATCAAACCGTCGAACCCCTCGTCGAATTTCTTATAACACGCGGCGGTGTCAACTCCCTCTTCGGCGTAAACCAACACGAAATAAAGCGTCGTTTCGGAATCGATTTTTTTAACCCTTTCCCCTCTTCCCGAAATAATCGCATATCCGCCGCTCGTCATATAACCGGTGTCGCTGCCGAGCATATCCGCAAGCGGCTTCACGTCGCACTCGATTTTATAATGCTTTTTCATCGCGTTCAAAACGCCCGCCGCGTCCGCCGAACTGCCGCCAAGCCCTCCGCCGAACGGAATTCTTTTAACGATTTTCACGTCCGCTCCGCCCGTTTTATAGGTTTCCGAAAAAAGTTTCGCCGCCTTATAAGCGTTATTCTTTTCCTGCGGAACGCTTTCGATTAAACTGCCCGCTTCACGCATTTCGACGATGATTTTATCGTCACGCCGCGAAGAAACGCTGACCGTATCGTAAATATCGACGGTTGTGACAAAACTTTCAATATCGTGAAAGCCACCGTTCACTCCCGTTATATTAAGCGTGAGATTAACTTTTGCGTATGCCTTAACACTCGTTTTCATTTTTCCTTCGTGCCGCCGTGATTGCGGCGGTTAATTCCGCTAAAAGTGCGGAGGTTATTCCGCTGAAAACACAGCGGTTATTTCCGCCAAAATGCGGCGGTTAAATTTTTTGCCTGTAAATTATGATAACCACACGATTAAATCTTCTGCCTGTAAATCACGATTCTTTCGTCGCCGCGAAGAGGGAATTCCAGCCCCTCGTTGCATTTCAGAATTTCGTTCTCGTCAACCTTCAGTTGTTTGGAAATATCCCAAAGCGTGTCGCCTTTTTTAGGAACGAAAACGCTGAGCGCGCACTCGTCGGCTTTTCTCACGCCAACCTCGTTCACGCTATCTATTACCGTGATTTTTTTAACGATAATCGACTTATAGACGGCTTTTGCCGTGCAGTTGAAGTAAATCGAGCCGTCCTTTACGGTGGCGTCGAAATCGGTTAAATCGAGTTTCAACCCCACGATTTCGCCCTCGCCCGTAATATCTACGGAAAACGGCATTTCGGCGTTTACGCTGCTCGTTCCGTTATCGGCGTTCCTGAACACGACGTCCGCGCGGATTATTCCGTTCACGGTTAAACCGTTTGCGTTTTTAGCCGTTCCGAGAACGGTTATGCGTTCGCCGAACGACGCAACGACCTTTCCGCCTTCGGGAACGTCGCCCGAAGCCGCGCCGTAGAACGTTTCGCTTGCGGAATTTTGCCCCGCAAAAAGCGTAACCGGCACTTCGCTCCTCGAAATTTCAAGTTCGCTGGTTATAGAATACACGTCGTCCGCAACGGTAACCGCCGTCGTTTCGACGGATTCGCCCGAAAAAGCAAGCGTTATTTCCGCGCTGACCGTGCTTTTACCCTTGGCTTCGTCACTGAAAACCTTGAAAGAAACCCTGATTGGCTCGCACTCGCCTTTCGCGCGCATATCGGGAAGCGAACCTGCGTTTTCCAGCTCGAACCTGAACGGAATGGTACGCTTTTCTTTTAATATATCATTATTGTCGGAAAAAGGCAAGGTCTTTAAAAGCAAATTGACTTCGCCCTCGAAAATTATGCACGAAACCCCGCTCGTAACGCTTTTGAGGCACGACGTTGCGCCGTAACACAAAACCTCTTTTATGCCGTAACCGACGTCGAATTCGTCGGTAATCACGAAAGTATCGGTGGTTACGCCGGAAGGCGAATCGAACTCCTCCGTTCTCGCCCTGACTTTTAAATTATCCCCGCCTATAAGCGCGTTATCCTCGGTTTTTTTCATTCCCTCGGCGCAAACCTTAACGGCGCATTTGGCAACGTAACCCTCTTGCGAGGAGACTGCTCTCGCGTCCTCCGCAAAGGCTCTCACCCTTGCGCTTGCAAACGGAATTTCGCTCGTAAGTTCGGTGGAAAATTCGGTTTTTTTGAAGCCGTCCTCCGCAAGGTAAATAAAGCAGAACGCAACCTTGATTTTCGCAATGGTAGTCGCGTCCTTGTTTTCCGTTCCGACGATAAACGCCGTGGCGGATAAAGATATAGGTTTTTTAACGTCCTCCGCGGTTGAAATCGCGCTTTCCGCGCTGTGTTTCACCTCAAAATACGCCGTTTCGCTGCCGCATACTTTTCCGTACTCCGGCTTTATCATAATATTATACCTCCCGCAAGCAATCTTTGCTATATTTCGATATAATATACGCCGAAAAAAATCAATGTATGACAAATCTTTATTTAATCCGTATTTAATCCGTGGCTTTTTAATGCAGTCGACAATAATTTTAACGTAGCCGACAGTAGTTTTAGTGCGGCAGGCAAAATTTTAATGCACCCTGCAATAATTTTAATGCGGTAGACGGAATTTTAATAAGGCAGACAAAAATTTTAATGCAACTTAAAATAATTCTAATGCGGCGGGCAAAAAACCGTAATACTCAAAAAGCAGTTCGCGAACTCTTCGCAAACTGCCTTTTGAAAAATATATGATAAGGGGGAAAATGATGAGCTATATTAGCTGTCAATCGCTATCTGCTGTGGGTTTCGCTCTCCGCGCTTTCGCACAAGCCCTTCGTCAATTGACAATCACATAATACATCATAATAACAAAGTTGTAAATAAAAATCAATTTATTTTTTATTTTGTGTCTTATTTTGTAACTTATGTGTCTTATTTTGTATTTATTTGCCGTTTCGGCTCAATTTTTGCCGTAGCCACCCAAATTTTGTCGCAAAAGAAACCCATTCGTTTTATTTTAAACCCTGAATATAATTATTGTATATAATTCCGGTTTTTTTATAACGGCAATCCATAAAAACCGTTTCTTTTTCGCCCGTGTGCAATTCCGCTTCGATAAATATTCCGCGCGGCGTTGAAAGCAACGTGAAAATCCCGTCCGCAAAAAGAGATTCAAATTGCGAATGCGCGCTTGCCGCAGCGCAATTTAACAAAACCACGTCAGCCCCCGCAAGCGCAGCGGAATATCCGATTGATTTTTGAATGTATTTGTGATGCGGATTTTCGCACGCGACGACAAAAAGCGGCGAAACGTCCGTTATGAAACTTTTATTTACGATTTCCACTACGAATTCGTTTAAATTTTCTACGCTGTTAATTTCTCGCACGACATATCTCCTTTTACATTATATGCCGTTGCCGTAGTCTTGGGTTAGTTTGTATGCCGTGACTTTGGTTTAATTTATATGTCTTTTCCGTAGTCTTGCGTTAGTTTTGCCGTAGCCGTGATTTTGGCTTAATTGATTGCCGTGAACGTAATTTCGGGTTAGTCCGCCCCGCCTTCCTTTTCTCCGTCGGCAACATCATCAACACTTCCGCTGCTTTCTTTCTCTCCGTCGGCAGCAGTATCACCGCTCCCGCCGCTTTCTTTCTCTCCGTCGGCAGCAGTATCAACACTCCCGACGCTTTCTTTTTTCGCACGCTTTTTGTAAAGAACCAGCCCCGCAACGATATGCCCGACGCATATAACGCTTCCGCCGACGATAAGCGCAATTCCCCATAAACTCTTTTCGAGCATAATCGCTCCGCCGATTATGAGCGCGGCAGAACCGAGGGGTATGATAAAAGCAATGATAATCGCAAACACTTTCACTAACTTGTTTTTCGGCTTATCGGGAACTATAAATAATATCAGTTCCGTATATAATTCCAATAGAATCTCGCCGAAAAATTCGCCGAGAAATTCCAGAACGTCGTCCATTTTTTGCTTTACTCCTCGTCCTTATCGTCCGTTTAATCTCCGAAAACCGTATGCCTGCGCTTTTTAAGCTCTTCGACAAGTTCTTTTTCGTTTTTAACCGAATTTGCGAGATATGCGCCCGCGCTATTGCAGTCCTGAGGCTCGTGAAAATCGCTTCCGGCAGTCGTTATAAGCCCGTTTTCTTCGGCGTAAACGAAGGCTTTATCGTTGTGGCTTTGCTGACGCGGATTGCCGTTTATAACCTCTGCAAAATCGAGATATTCGGGTTGACGATAAGTGATAATATCCCTGAAAGGGTGAGCCTGACCGAATAAATAGCCTCTTTCCTTACAATAACCGCGGACGTATCCGACGTCTTTTTTTAAAAGAAACTCTCCGTCCTTCAAAAGTTCGTCCGCCGTTGCGCCGTAAATCAAAAATTCGGCGTTTGCGGCTTCGGGATTATAATAAGACGTCATATCCGGCATAAATTCCATACCGAAAAAGACGTCTATCCCGAATTTTCCGCACTCGTTTTTCAGAATTTCGTAATGATTGCGGAAATTGTCGTTATATTCCGCAAAGTATTTAAAGCCGAGAATTTCACGTAAAGCCGAATTATAATGGCTCGTATAGATAATTCCGTTATAGCCGTTTTCCTTGTATAATTCCGCTATGGTTTTTTCGTCTGTCATTGCGCACGGCGAAGTACCCTTCACGTGCAAGTGCATTTCGATTTTATACATCGTTTTACTTAAAAATATATAGTTAATCGACTTATAGGCCGACTTTTACGCTTTGATATTAGTTCGCTATCAAATTTGGCGAGGCACGGCGGCAACGAACAAAAGCTCCTCATCGCCGATATTTATGAGCGTGTGCGAACTGCCCCTCGGACAAAAATGACAGCTTCCCGCAACGAGCATTTCCGTTTCGCCGTCGCAAATCGCCTTGGCTTTTCCCGATAAAATAACGATTATTTCGCAAGTGTCCATATGCTTGTGCATTCCCACCGAAGAATTCGGTTCTAACCTTGCCGAAAGAAATTTTACGTCGTTTTTATCAATCGTTTTGAGGTTTATCGCCCCGTTCCCATCGTTGAATTTTTCTATTCTTTTTTCGGATAATCCGTTAAATTCTATCTTCATTTTACTCCGATTGCCCGCAGCCGAATTTTAGTTTCAACAGCGAAATTTTTTCGTCAAACGCGTTTATACACGCAAAATTTTATGTTGTATCCGTTAGTTTCAAACGTTTCGCTCTCGCTCGCAAGCTCGAAATCGCTTCTTTCGTCGAGATTTTCAAAGAAAACCTCCGCATTCCCGTCCGCGGCGACCTTCGTAACCAAAACCTCGTCGCAATACGGAAGCATACTTTTGTAAAAATACGCTCCGCCGATAACGTAAACGTCGCCGTTTTCGGAGGAAATCGCACCGAGCATTTCGTCTAACGTATGAACGACCAAAACGTCGTCGCGTTCGATTCCCTCTGGGCAAATCACGATATTTTTCCTGTTTTTCAGCGGTTTTCCCTCGGGAAACGAAAGCAAAGTGTTATAACCCATACACACCGTTTTGCCGAGAGTGGTTTCTCTGAAAAATTTCATATCGAGCGGCAAGCGAAAAAGCAAATCGTTCTTTTTGCCGATTCCCCATTTTTCGTCCACCGCAACGATTGCCCTCACCGTACTCATACGGCAACCTCCAAACGTTTGGTTAAAGGCGTCGCCTGATAGTTTTCAAGCACGAAATCCTCAACCTTAAAGTCGTAAAAATCCTTAACGTCGGGATTGATTATGAGTTTCGGCGCGGGATACTCGGGATTTTCGAGCATCTCTTTAACCGAAGGAATATGCCTGTCGTAAATATGCGCGTCGGCAATGACGTGAACGAGTTCCCCCGCTTTAAAGCCGGTGACCTGCGCAAACATCATCAAAAGAGCGGCGTATTGCATAACGTTCCAGTTGTTGGCAACCGCCATATCGTTGGAGCGTTGGTTCAAAATTCCGTTCAGTTTATCGCCCGAAACGTTGAACGTCATCGAATAAGCGCAGGGATAAAGATTCATTTCGTGAAGGTCGGCAAAAGTGTAAATATTCGTCATAATTCTTCTCGAAGCGGGATTGTTTTTCAAATCGTATAAAACCCTGTCCACCTGGTCGAACTCGCCTTCTTTATACTTATGCTTAACGCCGAGCTGATAACCGTAGGCTTTGCCTATCGTTCCGTCCTCGCCCGCCCAACTATCCCAGATATGGGAGTGAAGGTCGCAAATTCTGTTGGATTTTTTTTGCCAAATCCACAAAATTTCGTCGATGGCGTTTTTAAAGCCCTGCTTTCTTATCGTCATTATGGGGAATTCCTTTGACAAATCGTACCTGTTGACGAGGCAAAATTTCTTAACGGTGTGCGCCGGCGTTCCGTCGAGCCACTTCGGGCGTACTTCCTTATCCGTGTCCCACACTCCGTTTTCGAGAATATCCTTAACGTTTTCTTTAAATACCTTATCTGCGTAACTCATTTCGTTTTCCTTATTAAGCGTTGATAATTTAAAACGCGTCCTTTTCCTTATTTTTCCATTTTCTCGCAACGTAACGGCATCTCAACCCCGTCGGAACGATTTTCTCTATTGCGTAAACGAATTTATTGAACGCCCCGGGGATTACGAGCCGCTTGTTTTTCTCCAAACCTTCGAGAGCCTTTTTCACGACGAAATCCGCGGGTTTTGAAGAAAGTTTACCCGTTATACCCTGAATTTCGATGTCCTTTTTTATATCTTCTCTCGTCGGAATTCCGCCGGGCGCAAGCACGGTTATCTTCGCGTTTTTAACCTCGTGGCGAAGCGCGGTGTAAAAATTTATAAGGGCGGATTTCGTTGCCGAATACACCGCAAAATAAGGCATCGGCGTGCTTCCGCTCATACTGCTGACAATCAGAATTTTTAAGTTTTCCTCGCGACGAAGCAACACGGCGTGACATATCGCTACGTTCGCCTCGAAATTCACTCTCGTTTGGAAAACGACTTTTTCGGGCGTGTACTTCACGAATTCCTTCTGAATATCGACGCCCGCAACGGCGACGTATCCCGAAAAAGTCATCTTTTTCTTGTCGGCAAAAACGAAGAGTTTTTTTCTTTCCTCCTCGCTCGTCAAATCCGCCGCAAAAATTTCTATGCGTTTTTTCGGCGCGATTCTTTGCAGCTCTTCTTTCAAAAGCAAAAGCTTCTGCTCGTTCCTGCCGGTGAGAAACAAATCGTCCGTTAAAATGAGCGTTTTACAAAACTCTTTGCCTAATCCGCCGCACGCGCCCGTAACCAATGTGAATGCCATAAATATGCCGTTTATCGACTTATAGCCCGACTAATTAGGTTTATTAGCCCCGTTCGTCGGTTCTCCTTCGTCGTCCTTTTTCACCTTTTCAAGCTTACGCTTACTGTCGCCCTCGACGACGTAAGTGTTGTCGAGCTGCGATTTCAAATTACCCACGACGCTATCGATATAGGCCCTGCGGAGCTTTGCCTGTTCGGCCTTTTCTTCGTCCGTAAGCCCTTCCTCGCGTTGTTTTTTCGCAAGAAAATTTATTCTTTCAATATCAACCATTTTTATCTTAACTCCACGTTGAGCCTATGCTTCAAACTTCCGAGAATTCGTTTCACGAATCCGTCCACGTCGGACGCTTCGAGAGGTTTCGTTCCGTCCGAACGGAACGTCACGGTGAACGCCATACTCTTTTTGCCCGCACCGATTTGGTCGCCGACGTAAACGTCGAAAAGTTCCACGTCTTTAACGCTCGTTTTGCAAGCCGAATAAATCACGTCCTCGATTTCTCCGCAGGAAACGGTCTCGTCCGCAACGAGAGCGAGGTCTCTTTTAACCTCGGGAAACTTAGGAAGCGGCTCGAACTTAAACGGAGTCGTAAACGCTTTTTGGAGCGAATCGAAATCGAGTTCGAGAACGTAAACCTTATTTTCTATATCGAATTCGGCGCAAGTTTCGTAAGTTACCTGTCCGAAACAGCCTATTTCCTCGCCGCCCAAAAGAATCTTTGCGGAAACCCCGGGGTGAAGGTAAGTTTTTTCGGCTCTCACGCCGAGATTGAATTTAACCCTGAAATTTTCCTCGATAACTTTAAGCGCGCCTTTCACGGTGAAGAAATCCTCGTTTTCGCCGAAGACGGCAAGGCACAAATGCTTTCTTTCCGTCGGGAAATCCGAAACGGGAAGACTCTTCGGAATATACGTTTTCGCTATCTCGAAAATTCTGCCTTCGTAATTGCCTTTTTTAACGTTCCTCGAAACGACGCCGAGAAGCGAAGGAATAAGCGTTCTTCTCATCACCTCGTAATTGTCGCTTATGGGGTTCTCGATGATTATAACGTTCCCTTCCTCGTCGCCGTCTTTAAGATGCAAAGCCGCAACGTCTTTCTTTGAATAGAAAGAATACGTCATCACCTCGTTATAACCCTGCCCCGCAAAAACGTTTTTAAGTTTAAGTTCGTCCTTTTGCTCTTTGGTGTAACCGCCGGCGGTAATCTTCGCGTCGGTTAAAAGGGTGGGAACGACGTGTTCGTAACCGTAAGTTCTTATAACCTCTTCGGCAAGGTCGGGATAACCCTCGACGTCCTCTCTGTACGGCGGCGCGACGGTCGTTATTTCGTCGCCGTCGGTTTCCACGCCGAAATTAAGGCGTTTTAAAATATCCACGATTTCGGCCTTCGGAACTTCTATTCCGAGAACGCCGTTTATCTTTGAAAACGTGGTGTGAACGCACTTGTTTTCCTGCTCCTTACCCGCAGAAACGTCCGTATGAACGTCCGTCGGCACGCCCGCACCGAGCTGCTCTACGAGGTGCAAGGCTCTTTTCATAGCTCTCTCGGTGGTGTATTCGTCCACGCCTTTCTCGAATCTCTTCGACGAATCGGATGATTTTCCGAGCATTCTCGCCGACCTTCTGACGTTATCTCTCTTAAATTTCGCACACTCGAAAACGACGCCTTTCGTGTCGTCCTTTATCTCGCTGTTAAGTCCGCCCATAATTCCCGCAAGCGCAACGGGCTTAACTCCATCGCAAATAACGAGGTTATCGTTTGTCAAAGTAAGCTCTTTTTCGTCGAGCGTGGTGATTTTTTCACCGTTTTCAGCGCGACGAACGACTATCTCTCTCTTTTCAAGGTCTTTTTCGTCAAAAGCGTGCATCGGCTGGCCGAGTTCCAAAAGAACGTAGTTTGTTATATCGACGATATTGCTTATGGAATTGATTCCGCACATTTTAAGCCTTCTCGACATCCACTTCGGCGATTTGCCGATTTTCACGTCGTCAACGAAATGAGCTATATAACGCGGGCAAAGCTCGCTGTCCTTAACGGTAACCTTAACGTTTTCCCACGCTTCGGCTTTTTTTGCCGTGAACTCGTAAGAAGGTTCTTTGAGCGGCTTTTTGAAGGCCGCTGCTATTTCTCTGGATATGCCGAGAACGCTTTGACAATCGGGGCGGTTTGCAAGCACGGAAATATCGAAAACGTAATCTTTAAGCGCGAGCAAATCCCTGACCTCCTCGCCGAGAGGAAGTTCCTTTTCGTTGAAGATAAGCACGCTGTCGCCGGATGCGCCGTCGTAAAAATTATCGTCGATTCCTATTTCCTCGCCGCCGCAGAACATTCCGTAAGACGGCTCGCCGCGAAGTTTACCGTTGAAAATTCTGTCGCCCGTGGCAAGAGTCGCCCCGTCAACCGCAACGGGAACTATATCGCCCACCGAAACGTTGGTGGCGTTGGTTATTATTTGCAAAACGCCGTATTTCCCGGCGTCGACCTGACAAATGCGCAATCTTTCGGCATTCGGGTGCTGCGTTATTTCTTTTATCTTACAGGTTACGACCTTATCGAGCTTATCGCCGTAAGGAATAATCTGCTCCACTTCAAAGCCGCAATCGAAAAGCTTTTTTTCAAGTTCTTCGGGCGTAACGTCCAAATCTACGAATTCTTTAATCCAACTTAATGGCGCTAACATCTTTCGTTCCTCCTTAACCCTTGAATTGTCCGAGCGCGCGAAGGTCGCCCTCGTAAAGAACGTGAATGTTGTTCACGCCGTTTTTGAGCATTGCGATACGGTCGAGCCCCAAGCCGAAAGCGAAGCCCGTGTATTTATCGGGGTCTACCCCGCAATTTTCGAGAACCTTGCGGTTTACGATGCCGCCGCCGAGAATCTCTATCCAACCCGTACCCTTGCAAAGTTTGCAACCCTTGCCGCCGCACTCGAAGCAGCTTACGTCAACCTCGACGGAAGGCTCGGTAAACGGGAAGAACGAAGGACGGAAACGAGTTTTCGCCTCCTCGGAAAACATTTTCTTAACGAGCACGTCGAGCATACCTTGAAGGTCGCAAAGCGTGATTTTTTCGTCGATGACAAGCCCTTCCATCTGGTGGAACATAGGCGAATGAGTCGCGTCGTCGTCGGCGCGGTAAACTCTGCCGGGGATAAGCACTTTAAAAGGAGGCTTAATGGTGGTAAGGCTTCTTATCTGCCCCGGGGAAGTGTGCGTGCGGAGCATAAAATCGTCGTTTATATAGAACGTATCCTGTTTATCTCTCGCAGGATGCTCCTTGGGAGTGTTCAAAGCGGTGAAATTGTGGAAATCGTCTTCTATCTCCCTCGTTTCTAGAACTCTGAAACCCATTCCGGCAAAAATGTCGATAAGCTCGGCTTTAACGAGACTGACGGGGTGAAGAGTTCCCTGTTTGAGATGTTTTGCGGGCATCGTTATGTCTATCGTTTCCTTTTTATAACGATAGTTCTTCTCCGCCTCGTTTATTTCGATTTCTTTTTTCGCAAAATATTCGGTCGCCCATTCTTTAAGGCTGTTGATAACCATTCCGAGTTTGGGTCTGTCCTCTTTTGCCGCTTTGCCGAGTTCCTTCATAAGCCCGGGGATTATCCCCGCTTTACCCAGAACGTACTTGGCTTTAAGCTGAAAAAGCTCCGCGCTCGTCTTAACGTCGGCAAGTTCGAGAGCTATTCTGCCTTTAATCTCCTGAATTTTTTCTTCCATAATTTTATCTCCGTCGTAACCCCCGATTTTTCGCTTCCTTTGATAAATTATCTTCGGAAGCAATCGGGAATAAGATATAAATATTATAATACTTCTACATTATATCAAAGGAAATAATCAAAGTCAATCCGAGCAAGCGTTAAAAAAGGCTTAAATAAAAAAATAATTGGTCAAAAAACACGCTAAATACGCCCGCCCGCGTTTTACGGAGCGTAAAACGCGGGCGGGCTACTTAAAATAACGAACCTTTTTTATTTTTGAAAATCAAATTTACGAAACAAACTTGCAACTTACGGAACGGGTTTACAAAACGAACTTACGGAACAAGTTCGTAAAGTTCAACCTCTTCGGGAAATCCCTGAGGAATCAATCCCGACCTTTTATCGGAGTTTTTATCGGAATAATCCAATCCGAAAGTGTTTTGTCTCGTAAACGCAAGCGTTAGCGAAAGACTTTCGTTTAAAACCTCGAAGTCGACCAGAAGCGGTTTAAATGCGGCGGTTTTCCCGTTGATTACGCAGGCCGCGCAAGGCAAATCCCTCGCTATAAGTCGATAAACGCCGTTTTTCAACGGTGATTGAAGAGTAATTCTTCCGCCGAAATATTTAAGCCCCTGCGTCGTAAAATCCTCTCTTTTAAGCTTTTTGGGGAGCGTTTTTAAAACGTCGATTTTAATATTTTTCTTAAAATCGTTTTCAAAATCGCTTTCAAATACGCCGAAGTTTCCGCACAAAAACGAGCCCTCTATATCGTATCTCTCGTCAAAATCGAAGCTCACCGTTATTTCGTTCTCTCCGGGCTTTAAAAAGTCGTCGTCGACGGGGATAAGGCGAAAACATTCGTCAATTTCCGTGCCGTAAGATTTTTCGGCGTTCAAAAGCCTGCCGTTCACCCTGATTTCCGCCGTTTCGTCCTCCGTCATAAAGGAAACGTCTTTAATCGTTTCGCCTATGATAAAGCGATATTTAAGCATAACTCTGCATAATTTTTGCGGTTTCGGGTAAAATTTTTCCTTAAACCAAGGCTGAATCATCTCGCCGTGGCGTTGTTCGACGCCGAATTTTTCCCTTATTTTCCTATCGAGGTCAAGCACGCTTCCGCGCGCGAAAAACCCGCCGTCCAAAAAACAATCGGCATAATCTAACGGAAGAATATTCGGCTCGCCGAGAACGTAATCGAATTCGTCCGGAAATTTCGCCTCTTTTTCCGTTAAATTTTCTTGTTTTAAATTCTCGCCGTCGAAAAGCAACGCAAGCGAATCGTCCCGCCCGAATTCCTTTTCGATAACGACCTCTTCCCCGAGCCTTTTAAACGAAACGGGGCGTTTTTCTCCGTCGTAAAGATTTATTTCGACGGGATTTAGCTTATTTTTGATTTTTATCGTCGTTTTAACGGCGTTTTCGGCTCGGTTAAGGAAGAAGTACGCTTTCCCCTCGGCAAAAACACGCGTTTCTGAGACGATATTTCCTTCCGAAACGGAAACATCATCCGAACGGATAAGCCTTAAAACCTCGTCGGGATTAAATCCGACGTTTTTCGCGCCGAGAAGTTCGCCCGAAAAATCGTGACGAACGCCGTCGAGATAACGGGGAAGTTCGCCGGCAACGATAAGCAGACCTCCGTTTTTTACAAAGTTTTTCAAAGCTTCGAGCGTTGAAGAGCGCAAGTTGTAGTTGCCGTTTAAAATGATTTTACCATAACTCTTCCGCCCTACGACGAGCCGACCGTTTTCCTCTTTTCCGTATTTTTCAAAAACGCCTTCGTCGATATAATCCGCCGCGCCGCCGCCGAGCCTGATTGCTTTAAAAAGCTCGTAATACTCTCTTTCCAGCCTGCAAATCAGCGGATTTTCCGAGCCGAAGCAGTTGACGTAAGAACGTTCGTTGGTTAGACCCCAAAGCGATTCGACGGGATTTATTATGGCGGCGTCCGTTTGCTCCTCGCCGCAATTCAAAAGATATTGCAACCTCGAAAAATAATCTTCGAGATATTTATATTCGGGATACCAGG
>CALDMH010000176.1 GCA_937915565.1 uncultured Clostridia bacterium
TTGCAGTTGCCATAATATCGAGCCTTTTGTCGCTCGGCCGCGGTTTCAGGTTTTTCAGCTCGGTTCTCGGGCTGGCTCTCGGTGTTGCGACGACCGTTGCGCTCACGCTTATTATTCTCGAAGCGGTCTATTTGTTTGGCGGCGGAGCGGAGAGCGAACTTTTGGCGGCATTAAGCGGAAGTTATTTCGGGTTGGATAAGATTTATCTCGACAATCCTTTGAGCGCGGTTTTCAGGCTTTAATCCGTAATTTAATTCGGATTTAATCGGGAAACGGACGGAAAACGATTTACAAAACGTACTTAAACGGATATAATATTCCCATTGAAATTGAGGAACTGACGATATGATTACTTCAAAAGAACTAAGGAATTCTTGGATTAAATTTTACGAGGAAAGAGGCCATAAAAACATCGGCGCGGTTTCGCTTATCGGCGACGGTTCAACCGGCGTTATGTTCAACGTTGCGGGTATGCAGCCGCTTATGCCGTATCTTCTCGGCGAAAAGCACCCTTCGGGCAAAACGAGGCTTTGCAACGTTCAGGGCTGCGTGAGAACGGTCGACATCGAAAGCGTGGGCGACCCTACGCATTTCACGTTCTTCGAGATGATGGGAAACTGGTCGCTCGGAGATTATTTCAAAAAAGAAAAGACCCGTTGGTCGTACGATATTTTAACGAAGGTTTTCGGGCTTGACGGCAACGAAATTTGTTCCACCGTTTTCGAGGGGAACGACGCCGTTCCGAGAGACGAAGAAACTGCGAATTTGCTTAAAGAGGTCGGCATTAAACCCGAGCATATCTTCTATCTCCCCAAAAAGGACAACTGGTGGGAATTGGAAGGCACTGTGGGAACGCCTTGCGGACCGGATAACGAATGGTTCTATCCTCGTCACAACAAGCCTTGCGGACCGAATTGCGGGCCCGATTGCGGTTGCGGAAGATACGTCGAGATAGGTAACGACGTTTATATGCAGTATAAAAAGACGGCGACGGGTTACGAGCCGCTTGCCAACAAAAACGTCGACACGGGCTTCGGTCTGGACAGGCTTCTCGCGTTTTTGAACGGAGTTACCGACGGATATAAAACGGACTTGTTTATGCCCGTTATCGAATATCTCGAAAAGGCTTCGGGCAAAAAATACGACGAGGACGAAGACGCGAGAAAGGCGATGAGAATTATCGCCGACCATATCAGAACGTCCACTATGCTCATCGGCGACGTGAACGGAATCGTTCCGTCCAACGTCGGCGCGGGTTATATTTTAAGAAGACTTTTGAGAAGAGCTATCCGTTACGCGAGAAAACTCGGCGTGGAAACGGTTGCGCTCACCGACGTTTCAAAGATTTATATCGAGAAAATTTACGACGAGGCTTATCCGCTTCTCGTTGAAAAAGAAGAGTATATCGTTTCGGAAATCGCCAAAGAAACGGCGAAATTCGAGGCGACCTTGGCAACGGGACTTAAAGAATTCAACAAGTGCGTTGAAGGTATTGAAAGAAAAAACGCGTTTATGACGCAGAAAGATTCTTCTTACGTTCCCGAAAAGGGCATTAACGGAAAGCAGGCTTTCCGCCTTTACGACACTTTCGGATTCCCGCTCGAACTCACGGAAGAACTTGCCGCGGAAGTCGGTTACACGGTTGACGCAAAGGGCTTCGACGAAGCTTTCAAAGAGCATCAGGAAAAGAGCAAACAACAGCCGCAAGGCGCGTTTAAAGGCGGTTTGGAAGAGCAAAACGAAATCACCGCTCGCCTTCACACCGCAACTCACCTTTTAAACGCCGCTTTGAAGAGCGTTCTTCACGATAACTCAATAAACCAAAAAGGCTCTAACATCACCGTGGAAAGGCTTCGTTTCGACTTTAATTTCGACAGGAAGTTGCTTCCCGAAGAGTTGAAAGCCGTTGAGGACTGGGTGAACGAGGCCATTAAGGCGGACGTACCCGTAACGCTCGAAGAAATGAGTGTGGACGAGGCGAAGGCCCAGGGCGCGATAGGCGTTTTCACCGCAAAGTACGGCGAGAAGGTTAAGGTTTACACGATAGGCAAATACAGCAAAGAGATTTGCGGAGGTCCGCACGCGGCGCATACCGGCGAACTTCATCACTTCAAAATCGTCAAGGAAGAGGCTTCTTCGGCAGGCGTAAGAAGAATTAAAGCTATTCTCGATTAAAAAATATCCGGTTTATAAAGCGGTCGGCTCGATTTATCGAGCCGACCGCTTATTTATTTCGGGAGTTTCGGGCATTTCGAAGTTTTCTTTTTTTATGCAGCTTGGGCTTTTTTTAGCGATAGCGTTTCGGGCGTTTGCCTTCTGCCGAGGCGTATTTGCTTTTTGTTCGGAAAACGCAGTTTATTTTGAGTATTCGGCCAAAAAAGCCAAAACTTTTTCGTTGGCGGATTTCAAATCGAGTTTTTTGCAGGCGTTCCGATATTTCGCTTCGTTTTCAAAAAGCTTATCAATCGAATACGCGAGCGAATCGGGCGTAAGTCGCCTTTCTTCGAGTACGGAAATAACGCCTTTTTTCCTGAAATAATCGGCGTTTTCCACTTGGTCGCCGCGGGAATTCCCTTTGGGAAGCGGCACGGCGAGAGTTGGAATTTGCAAAGCGATAAGCTCGAACAGCGTGTTTGCGCCGGCTCTCGAAACGCAGGCGTCGGCAATGGCGTAAGCCTCTCCCATATCTTCGCAAAATTCCGTTTGAAAAACGTTTTCGGCTTTTTTCGGGCAGGTTTTTCCTTTTCCCGTAAGCCACAAAACGTTGTATTTTTCGGCGAGGTTTTCAAATGCGTCGGCAACCGAATCGTTTATCGCCGAGCTTCCCTGACTTCCGCCCGTTATCATAACGGTTCGTTTTTTTGCGTCGAAGCCGTATTTTTTTATGAGCTTTGACTTGTCGCGTTGCTTAAAAAGCGATTTATTCAGCGGAATACCCGTGTATTCGGCTTTTTTTATATCTTCGGCGGTCGGCAGAAATCCGGTCAAAAGCCTTGCGGAGTACCTTAAAGCGATTTTGTTCGCCAAACCGAGCGATAAATCCGATTCGTGCGAAATTACGGGTATGCCGAGTTTATTTGCCGCGATAACCACGGGAAGCGCAACGTAGCCGCCCTTTGAAAAAACCACGTTCGGTTTCAGATTTTTTAAAACGTGTTTCGCCGCTGAAACGGCTTTTAGTAATTTGAAAGGTATCAATCCGTTTTTCAGGGTTATTTTTCTTTCAAATTTTACCGTCGGAACGTAAAAAAAAGTCACGTTGTGCCTTTTTGCAAGTTTACTTTCGATTTTGTCGTTATCGCCGACGTAATATACTTCGTCGAATATTTTTTTCAGGTCGGGCAAAAGCGCGAAGCAGGGCATACAATGTCCGGCCGTGCCGCCGCCGGTTAGAACTATAACGCTCATTTCGTTTTTCCTTTATTCATAGTATGAGCGGAGCGGCGAAAAAGATTAAAGGTAACCCGAGATTTGACAAAAATATTTATAAAATACTTGTAAATAGTTAAAAATTAGTTTACAATATGGGGGTAAATGAGTTACGTTATTGCAATAGACGAGGGTACGACGAGTACTCGCGCCGTTTTATACGATTTAAAAAAGAATAAAATAGTCGCTCAAAAGGCTTCGCAAATAAAGCAAATTTATCCGTGCCACGGCTACGTTGAGGAAAACGCCGCCGAAATTTACGCCGAAACGCTTGCGTCTTTGGTGGAAATTCTCGAACAATGCGACGATATTGCCGAAGTTAAAGGCATAGGTATAACCAATCAACGGGAAACGGTTATCGCGTGGGATAAAAAAACGGGCAAGCCGCTTTATAACGCCATTATCTGGCAGTGCAGAAGAACGTCGGATTTTATGAGCGAGCTATCGAAAACTCACGGCGAACTGATACACGAAAAAACGGGACTGGTTTGCGACGCCTATTTTTCGGCAAGCAAAATGAAATGGCTTTTGGATAACGTTCCCGAAGTTAAGGCGAAATCGGAAAAAGGCGAGCTTTGTTTAGGAACGGTGGACAGTTTTCTCGCGTATAAACTTACCGGCGGAAAAACGTTCGTAACGGACGTGACGAACGCTTCGAGAACGATGCTTTTCAACCTCGAAACCTGCTCGTGGGACGACGAACTTATAGAACTTTTCGGCGTGGATAAACGCTCTTTGCCGAAGGTCGTTTCGTCGGACGCGCTCGTTGGGGAGTTCGAGTATGACGGCGTAAAAATCCCGATATGCGGTATGGCGGGCGACCAGCAAGCCGCGCTTCTGGGGCAAGGTTGCCTTAACGTCGGCGATAGCAAAATCACTTACGGAACGGGGCTCTTTATGCTCTATAACACGGGCTATAAGTCGATTATCTCGCAAAAAGGGCTTATAACGACCGTCGGTTACGGAATCGGCGGAAAGGTCGTTTACGCGTTTGAAGGCAGCGTTTTTAACGCCGGCAGCGCAATTCAGTGGCTTCGCGATAACCTCGGGTTTTTCGGCAAATCTTCGGATAGCGAAAAACTTGCCTGCGAAGTGAGCTCGTCGGGCGGGGTTTACGTCGTTCCGGCGTTCACGGGGCTCGGCGCACCGTACTGGTCGCCGGAAGCGAGAGGAATAATAACGGGGTTGAGCCGCTCCACGACGAAATCGCACGTAACGCGCGCCACGCTCGAAGCGATGGCTTATTCCGCAAAGGATTTGGTGGAGGTTATGGAAAGCGAGAGCGGCAGCAAACTTTCAGAGCTTAAATGCGACGGCGGAGCGTCCGCAAACGATTTCCTTATGAAGTTTCAGGCAAACGTCGTCGGCGTGAACGTAAACAGGCCGAAGGAAAAAGAAAGCACTGCGCTCGGCGCGGCGTTTCTTTGCGCTTTGGGGCTGGGGCTTATCGCCGAGAACGATATTTTAAAGTTGAGAGAATGTGAAAAACTCTTCACACCGGAAAATGACAGAAAAAAATACGACGAATTATACGACGGCTGGAAAAAAGCCGTCGGGAGGTGCTTATATGACTGAAAAAACGTTCGTTTCTTACGACGGAAAGAAAATCGGATACAGAGAATGGATGCCGGATAACCCCGTGGGGCTCGTCCAAATCGCGCACGGAATGGCCGAAAGCACGGCGCGTTACGACGGTTTTGCAAAGTATTTGAAATCGCGCGGATTTTTGGTGTTCGGCGACGACCATCGCGGCCACGGACTTACCGATTCAAACAGAACGGGTTATTGCGACGGCGATATGTTCGAGGATACCCTTAAAGATATGGCCACGCTTACGAAAATGTACAAAGAAGAATATCCGGATTTGCCGTTTTTCATTTTCGGGCATAGTTACGGCTCTTTTTTAACGCAGGCCTATATCGAGCGTTACCCCGATAACGCTTGCGGCGCGGTTTTGTGCGGAAGCGCGTATCTTCACGATATAACCTCGTTCGCGGGGAAGGTCGTGGCGTCTTTTAACTGCCTTTTCGGCAGGAAGAAAAAAGCCGCAAAGGTTATTTCCGATCTTTCTTTCGGCGCGTATAACAAAAAATGCCCCGAGGGGACTTTTATTTCGTCCATCGTTGAGGAATGTGAAAAATACGAGGCTTGCCCCGATTGCAATTTCGTTCTTTCTTATGCGTTTTACAAGTCGTTTTTCACCAATTTGGCTAAAAATTATAAGAAAAAGTACTATAACAACGTCCGCACCGATATGCCGATGCTTATAATCTCCGGCAAGGACGACCCTGTCGGCGGTTACGGAAAACTGGTCGATAAGCTTTACGATTTTTATAAGCACAAAGTCGGCGTGGAAAAAGTTGAAAAAGTCATTTATCCGGGCGTAAGGCACGAACTTTTAAACGATACGTCGAGAGAGGACGCTTACAAGAAAATAGGCGATTTTATCGAAAGCGCGTTTGCCGCCGAAAAAGGCGCGGTTTCTTCCGTTTCCGATGAGCGTTAAAAAAGAAGCGCGAATCAAGCTTTCCGACGAGGTGAAATTCGTTATCGAAAGGCTTTCGGAAAGCGGATTTTCGGCTTACGCCGTGGGAGGGGCGGTTCGGGATAGCGTTCTCGGGCTTTCGCCGTCCGATTGGGACGTTACGACTTCCGCATTGCCGAACCAAACCGAAGAAGTATTTTCGGACAAGCGCGTCGTCGAAACGGGCATAAAACACGGCACGGTTACGGTTATCGTAAACGACAAGCCGATTGAGATAACGACTTTCAGGAAAGAAAGCGGATATTCGGATAATCGTCACCCCGACAAAATCGAATTCGTCGGCGACGTGGCGGAGGATTTAAGGCGCAGAGATTTTACCGTGAATTCGCTTGCTTACAACGAAAAAGACGGTTTAATCGACTTATACGGGGGTTTATCCGATATAAACGATAAAATAATCCGAGCCGTCGGGAACGCCGAAGAACGTTTTTCGGAGGATTCTTTAAGGATTATCCGCGCGGTGAGGTTTGCCTCGAAACTCGGTTTTAAAATCGAAGAAAACACGCTTCGCGCGGCGGAAAAACTGAAATCGGGCCTTGACAACGTTTCCGCAGAGAGAATTTTTTCCGAATTCGTGAAAACGCTTTGCGGCAAAGACGCTTTTAACGCTTTGACGAATTATCGCGAGATAATTTGCGAGGTCGTTCCCGAAATTCGGGATTGTTTCGATTTTGAACAGCATAGCAAATGGCATTTATACGACGTTTACGAGCATATTTGTCGGTCGGTTGCGGCGGTTAAAAACGAACCGCAATTTAGGACCGTAATGTTTTTTCACGATATAGCAAAACCCGCCGCTTTTTTTGTAAAGAACGGCGAAGGGCATTTTTACGGCCACGCGAAACTTTCCGCGCAGATTGCCGACAGGGTTTTACAGCGGCTGAAAGCTCCTAATTCTTTCAGGAAAAACGTGGTTTTTCTCGTGGAAAACCACGATTTACCGTTGCCCGAAAGCGATTTTAAACTGAAAAAAATCCTTAACAAAACGGGTGCGGAAGACTTTTTCGATTTAATCGAGGTTAAATATGCCGACAATGCGGCGCAGGGAACTGAAATTGCGATTGAAGAAAGAGCGAAAATCGACAAAGCGCGAGCTATGGCGGAAAGAATTGTAAAAAGCGGAGAATGCTTTTCTCTTAACTCGCTTGCAATAAGCGGCGAAGACCTTAAAGCCTTGGGTTTTAGCGGCAAAGCCGTCGGAAGCGAACTTGAAAGGTTGTTGCTTCTTTGTATGGAAACGCCGAGCCTCAACGAGCCGAGTGAACTGAAACGTCTTGCGGAAAAACGAATTGAAAAGAACTCGGAAAAAAACTTTGAAAAGAGTTCGAAAAAGAATTTTGAAAAGCGTCCGTAATACCCTTTCAAAAGGTATTTCAAAAGCGTTCGTAAAAGCGGTTTAAAAGGTAAGAAGTGAGGCTATAAGTCGATTAACAAGGATTTTTCACTATGAATGACGTACTTGAAAGTAAAATAAAGATGTTGCCCTTAAACCCCGGGGTTTACGTTATGCTTGACGAAACGGGGAAGATTATTTACGTCGGCAAGGCTAAAATTTTAAAAAACAGGGTAAAACAGTATTTTTACTCGACGAAGAAAACCGAAAAAGTTGCCGCGATGGTAAGCAATATAGCCGATTTTTACTATATTATTACCGAATCGGAAATAGACGCGCTTTCGCTGGAAAACAATCTGATAAAAAAACATAAGCCGAGATACAATATTCTTTTAAAGGACGACAAAACTTATCCTTACATCAAAGTCAATTTAAAGGAAAATTTCCCGTCGTTTACGATAACCCGCAAAATCAAGCGGGACGGCGCGAGGTATTTTGGGCCGTTTATGGGCGGCGTCAACGTGAAAGATACTTTGGAAATCGTAAACACCGCTTATTGCATAAGGTTGTGTTCGACTTCTATCGATTTGAACAAACCCAAAAGGGAATGTCTTAATTATCATATCGGCAAATGCCTTGCGCCGTGCGCGGGGAAATGCTCCGAAAAGGAATACGCCGAGAGGGTTCGCGGCGCGCTCGATTTTCTTTCCGGCGACGACGAGCAGGTTGAAAAAATATTAAAAGAGCGAATGTTGAAATGCTCTGAAATCGAAGAATTCGAGCTTGCGCTTTCATATAGAGAGAAATTGAAAATGCTCGATAAAATCAAATTGAGGAGAATAACGGCTTTAAATAAATTCGTGAACGCGGACGTTATTTCCGTTGCGACGAACGGAGTTTACAGCGCAATCAACGCGCTTTTCATAAGAAGCGGAAGAATGCAGGGCGGAAAGAATTTCGCCGTTGCGGACGCGGAGGAGACGAATTCCGAAAGGCTTTCGGCGTTTATTGCGAGATATTATAATTCGGAAGTGGAGATTCCCGACGAAATTATGATTTCCGAGCCGATTGACGACGCCGACGTGCTTGCCGATTATTTCAAGAAAAACTTCTCGAAAACGGTGCGAATTTACGTTCCCGAACGCGGCGACAAGAAAAAACTCGTCGTTATGGCAACCGAAAACGCGGAGGATTACCTCGAAAAAGAGGTTGACAGAATCAAGCATAAGGACGATATGACGACGGCGGCTTGCTTGAAGATGAAAAAGCTCCTTTCGCTTAAAAACGAGCCGAAACGCATCGAATGTTACGATATTTCGCATATCAGCGGAGTGGATAAAGTCGGTTCGATGGTCGTTTTTGAAAACGGCGAGGCGGAAAAGAACGAGTACAGATCGGAAGAGCGTCGTGTAGGGAAAGAGTGTAGATCTCGGT
>CALDMH010000177.1 GCA_937915565.1 uncultured Clostridia bacterium
GTGTCTATGGGGTTTGGTTTTTCGATTCGGAATCTTTCGGCGAGCTTTCTGTCCGCTTCGTCGAAAAAGCCGATTTGTTTATCGCTTCTTTCCATTTTTATCCTTTTTGCGCAAAGTTCGGGAACAGAAGTTCCCGAACTTGATTTAACGATTTATTTGCCGTTAATCGACTTATAGGCCGATTTATTGAATTTATTCGTTTTTATCGTCCTTATCGTCGCCTGCCGTCGGCATCGAAGGAACGTCGGCGGGAGCGGAGGAGGCGTCGGGCGCGACAGGCGCGTCGGCAGCCGTGGAAGAGCCTTGTTCGTTTGCGGGCTTAACGGCTTCCTTTGCCTTTGCGTTCGCATATTCTTCCGCGCGCTTGAACGGATTTTCGGCGCGTTCTTTGTCGCGCATATCCATATATTCGATGATTTCCTTAACGTCCTTGCCTTCCATAATAAGGTCGACTTCGTCCTGATAAATGGTTTCTCTTTCGATGAGAAGGCGAGCCATATTGTCGAGAAGCTTCTTGTTTTCGGTGAGAAGGTCAACGGCTTTCTGATGCGCTTCTTTGATTATGCGCTGAATTTCCTCGTCGATAGCCGCGGCGGTTTGTTCGCTGTAACCGGCTTTGGTTTCGTAATCTCTGCCGATGAACACCTGTTCGTTGTCGCCGTAGTTCACGGGGCCGACTCTGTCGCTCATACCCCATTCGGTAACCATTTTTCTCGCGCGTTCGGTTGCGGCTTTAATGTCGCTCGAAGCGCCGGAGGAAATGTCTTTTATGATAAGTTCTTCGGCAACTCTTCCGCCGTAAGTCATAACGATGTCGTCAAGAAGTTTCGCCTTGCTTAAATACTGGTCGTCGCCGTCGGGGCGGGTAAGCGTGTAACCGCCTGCCGAGCCTCTCGGGATAATCGATACTTCCTGAACGGGGTCGCAGTGGGGGAGAAGCCTTGCGAGAATGGCGTGTCCCGATTCGTGATAAGCGGTGATGCGCTTGTCGCTTTCGGTAACGAGCCTGCTCTTCTTTTGCGGGCCCATTATAACCTTATTTATAGCTTCGTAAAGGTCTACGTTGGTTATTGCTTTTTCGTTCTTTCTCGCGGCCAAAATCGCGGCTTCGTTCAAAAGATTGGCAATATCCGCGCCCGAGAAACCTGCCGTCATACGGGCAAGCGTTTTGAAGTTTACGTCGGGAGCAAGCGGTTTGTTTCTTGCGTGAACTTTAAGAATGGATTCTCTTCCGCGAACGTCGGGCATATTGACGTAAATCTGACGGTCGAATCTGCCCGGACGCATAAGAGCGGGGTCGAGAATATCCGCGCGGTTTGTTGCCGCGATGATTATAATTCCGTCGTTAGCCTCGAAGCCGTCCATTTGAACGAGGAGTTGGTTGAGCGTTTGCTCTCTTTCGTCGTTTCCGCCGCCAAGGCCTGCGCCTCTCTGGCGACCCACCGCGTCGATTTCGTCGATGAACACGATGCACGGCATACTCTTTTTAGCCATAGCGAAAAGGTCGCGCACTCTGCTTGCGCCCACGCCGACGAACATTTCAACGAAGTCCGAACCGCTTATGGAGAAGAACGGAACGTTTGCTTCGCCCGCAACGGCCTTCGCGAAAAGAGTTTTACCCGTTCCCGGAGGGCCTACGAGAAGTACGCCTTTGGGGATTCTTGCGCCCAAAACGGAGAATTTCTTGGGATTTTTGAGGAATTCTACTATTTCCTGCAATTCTTCCTTTTCTTCTTCCGCGCCGGCAACGTCGGCAAATCTCACCTTAACGTTTTGATTAACGCGCGCCTTGGTTTTTCCGAAGTCCATCGCGCCCTTGTTCGCTCCGTTCACCGAACGCATAAGGAACATAACGGCGAGAAGCCCCACGCCGAGCATAAGAGCCGGCATAATAAGGCTGGACCAGAACGAACCTGCATTCGGGTCTGCGCAATCGATAACCACGCCGTTTTTCTTCAAAAGGTCGAATTCCTGGTCGAAAATATCCTTCGGGTAAAGGCTCGACGAATAAATTGCTTTTCCGTCCGCGCCGTAACCGGTAAGGTTATAAACGTCCACCGTGATTTTTACGATTTTTGCGTTTTGCTTGTTGTAGACGACTATTTTCTGGCCGTCCTCGACGGGAGTTCCGTCGGGAATGGTTACGCCGTCCTTCGTTTTATATTCGATACCGGCGTACTTAAAGAATATCGACGTGTCAACGTCCTCGACTCTTCTCGTAAACGTGCTTGCAAGAGCGAGAAGACCGAATATTGCGGCGATTATTACGATAACTATTATCGCCGTTCTTGCTGATTTTTTCATTTAACCTCCTGAAACGCCCGAAACGCGGTTTTCGCTTGATGCTTCGGGTTTCGTTAGCTTTTGCGTCGGCCCGATATAACCCCGAAAGTAATATCGGACTATAACAATAATATCATATGATTCGTTTAAAAACAAATATAAATCGCAAATTGCATTTTTTTTACTTATTTTTCACCGTTTTAGTTTCGTAATCGCTTGATTTTTGTTTCGGGTACGCAATGCAGGCGTTTTATTTTCGTTTCGTTTTGGATAGATTTCCGCTTTACGGCCGCCCGAAAACAAACCGTGTTTTGTTTTCGGGCGGCTGCCTTACGGATAAAGTATGTGTTGCGAGAAATTTTTTAGACCTTTGAATTTATCCCGTTCGTATTTGTGGTAAAAAAACGAAAAAG
>CALDMH010000178.1 GCA_937915565.1 uncultured Clostridia bacterium
CGTTTTAAGTAAATCTAATTTATTCACAAAAACTCCTCCATTTTAATTTTGTAACTATATTATAAACCTAATAAAAATTTTTTTCAATAGAAAAGGCACAAAAAAACTTGTGCCTTTTGATATAATATTTCTATTTTATTTCATTTAATTGACAACGTGTTCAAAAATCTTCTGAAAGCGAGCGTTCCCGCCTCGTCCTTTTTGAACACAGCCGTGTTTTCGAGAATAGCCACGCAGGTTTCGTTGATTCTCTTCGTGATTATCTCCATTGCCTTCTCTTTATCCTCGACGTTCGGATTATCTCTTTTAAGTTCGATAATCATAGCCTTATGAACGTAAAGCGAATCGTCCTTCGTCATTTTATCGGGTTCAAACGGAGCTTCTCCGGTTAAAATATCGGCAATTTGCTCGGTTTGCTTTTTAAGCCTCCCCGGTAAAATGTAAAGTCCCATCGCCTCGATAAGCCCGATACCCTCTTTTTTGATATTGTGATATTCGGGATGAGCGTGGAAAACTCCGTCGGGATACGTTTCCGACGTGGAATTGTTACGCAAAATAATTTCAAGGCAGAACTTGTTGTCCGAAAGATACCTTACGATAGGCGTGCAGGTGTTGTGTCTTTCTTCTGCGCTGTTGAAAATTCCGACGCTTTCGTCGCTGTATTTTTTCCAAGCTTCGACGATGTCGCCGCCTATTTCGCAAATGGTGTTTTGTTATATCCCGTGAGCCTTATTGCTGAATTGTACCAGTTGAGAATGGAAATTTCAACGTCCGGAAACTTCTCGCAGGTGAGAACGTAGCGGGGTTTTGCCTTGTGCATCGGCATTTCGTGTTTTCCGCCCTGATAATGCTCGTGGTTGAGAATTGAGCCGCCGACGATGGGCAAATCGGAATTGCTGCCGATAAAATAGTTTGGCAAAATATCGATAAAATCGAATAATTTCGTTATCGTTTGCCTCGTCATCTGCATAGGCGTATGACGCTTATTGAAAACTATGCAATGTTCGTTAAAGTATGCGTAAGGGGAATACTGCATACTCCAATCCTCTCCGCCGAGCGAAAGCGATACCGTGCGCAAATTCGCTCTCGGAGGGTGCGTATAACTCCCGAGATAGCCCTCGTTTTCGGGGCAAAGCGCGCACTTCGGATACTTATCGCCGTCAACGGGCGCGCTTACGAGTTTCATTATATCCTTGTTGTCCTTTTCGGGTTTGCTCAGGTTTATGGTTATTTCGAGAACGTTATCGCCGTCGCGATATTCCCAAAGCATATTTCTCGAAATTGCCGTTTTTTGTATGTAATTGTTCATTACGCTCAGATTATAAAGATAATCGCAAGCCGCCTGCGCGCCCATTTTTTCTTTGAGATAATTGAACGTATCGTTTATTTCGGACGGCTTTTGAGTGAGCATTCCGAAAATGGACGAAGCGAAAAGCGTGGCCTGAACGTCGTCGCCGGCAATCCCCACTTCAATAGAGTAATCTTTAAGTTCGTCAAACAAAACGTCCGGCACGCTCATTTCTTTGATGAAATCGAGATTAGGCGCGTCTTTCATAGGCGAAGTAAGCCTTAACGCCGCCAAAAGACAGTTTCTCGTGTATATCTCGTCGGTATCGGCAAGATATAAAAAAGCCTTTGAATATGCAACTAATTTTTCAACTAAAAATTTTCCGTCTACCATAGTGACTTTATTATATCATTTTTGATTTTTATTGACAATAAAATTACACTCGATTATTTATACTATATTACTTTTTTGTATTCCTTTTAAATTTTTTTATAAAAAACTTTTCGATTTTTTCGCCGTGCTTATAAACGAGATAACAAAGCGCGGCAACGACGAGAAAAACTGCCACCCAAATCAAAATTCCCCACCAAGTATCGTAAGGAATCAGGCTTCCGTTCACCGAGTATGAGGATAGCGTTATATTTATCACCCTCGTGAGCGTTATCATAACGATATAATAGGCAACGCTCATCGAAGAAAGCCCTGCGACGAAGCATAAAACGTCGTCCGGGAAAAACGGAAAAAGAAACATAAACGTCAAAATAACCTTATCTTTACCCTTTACCATTTTCAAAGCCTTATCGAGACTCTCCTTCCCCACGAGCCAACTCGCAACCTTATAACCGAGAATTCGTCCGATAAAAAACGCCGCTATGGACGCGCTTACGATACCTATTACGCTATACAGCGCGCCTCGGAACGCGCCGAATAGCAGCACTCCGACGCTTATCGTAACAAACCCCGGAATGGGCAAAACGACGACCTGCAAAAACTGAATTACTATAAAGATAATTACGGCGTATGCTCCGAAATCCGAAACGTATTTTCGCAATGCTTCGACCGAGCCTATTTTATCCCAAAAGCCCGTTATTTTTACGACGTAAATAATCCCGAGAGCAATCGACATAAAAACGAGGGTTAAAAACGTGAGTTTATAAACGAAATTTTGATTTATTATCTGGCAAATTACCGAAGCAATCGTTAAAAGGCTTATAACGACTATCACGAGAATTTCGGTGAGCGTTTTATTATCGTTTAAAACGGGAATTCCCGTAATATCGACGTACATCAACCCGAAAGTGACCGAAGCCGCACCGAGCAACACTATCACGACGTATGACAATATATTTTTTACTATCGACACATTATTATTTTTCATATATATAGTATATTGCCTTTTGCCTTTATTTTTGCAACGTAATTTTTTAATTTGCAAAAAGGCTTGACGTATCGCGCGTTATTTCCGACAAAAGCAAACGACGGCAAACGGGTTTGCCGCGTACTCGTCTTGATGCCGCCTTGATTTCTTTCCCCGACGCGATATTGCCGTTTCCCGCAAGCGGGATTCCCTCGGCAAGAATTTGCTTCGCAAATTGACGAACGACGGCAAACGGGTTTGCCGCGTAACTCTTCTTGATACCCCTGCCAACGAAAAAGAGAGAGCTTTTTGCTCTCTCTTTTTCGTTGGCAGGGGAGACGCGATTCGAACACGCAACCTACGGTTTTGGAGACCGCTACTCTACCGTTGAGCCACTCCCCTATCAAGCCTGTTTATTTTACAATAAACGTAGGGGAAAGTCAAGAAATTTTTATGGTTTTTCGGATTTTTATGCAAAAAATTTATCGTTGTAAATAACGCTTGCGTTTTCCGGACACTTTTTTTTGCATAGTTCGTGATAATCCTTTGCCTCGGCGTAATCGCCACGCTCGAAACAAAGCGCGACGAGCCTTAAACAAGGCTCGATAAAATCGTACTTGCTTTCGTGAAAAAAGCACCCCTCGCCGTTCTTACAGGCAAGCGACATTTTATAGTAATTTTCCGCAATTTTCGGGCAGAGATTTTTTTTATAATAATCGCCGAGCAAGCACAGCGTTTTGGGATGAGGACCAAATTTTTCCAGTGCTGAAAACAAATACTTCTCCCCTCCCCTTTTCCCCGTTTTTTCATAACAAAAGAAACAGGTAAGCATTGCGTCCCACTCGTCCGCGCGATATAAATTTTTCATCGATAAGTACTTTTCAAGTTCAATAATGCAGGTTTCATACTTACCGAGATAAAAAAATTCCTTTGCGTAATAATACTGCTCTCTTTCGTTTAAAACCACGCCCTTTCGGATATTTTTTTCATAAATATCGAGATTCCTCGTCGGAGGAGCAGCCCGCAATTTTTTATGCACGACTTTGATTTCGGAATAACGAATTTTTCCGAAAGGCGCGATACATTCGTGAACGAACCCTTTAAATCGCGCTGCGGCGCAGTTTTTCAACAGTCTCTCCCTGTAAAACTCAAAAACGGGATTTCCGTTTTCGTCCGCTCCGGCGTAGTATTTCATCATATAAGTATCGGCAGGAAACTCCTCTTTTTTTAATCCGTTTATCTTTTCCCCGTCCTCGGGCATAATTACGTCGTCGGCGTCGAGCCAGAAAACGTACTCGCATTTCGCCTTTGAAAAAGCGAAATTACGCGCGGCCGAAAAATCGTCAATCCATTTAAAATCGTAGATTTTATCCGTAAATTTACGCGCTATCGATTTGGTTTCGTCACTGCTCCCCGTATCGACGACGATTATTTCGTCCGCAAAGCCGACAACGGATTTCAAACATCTTTCAATAACTTCCTCTTCGTTTTTAACGATTAAACATACCGATATGCGCATATAAACACTCCGCTTATACATTATATGCGTGTGACAGCAAAACGGATAAAATCATAATATAACTATGAGAGGTTATTTTGCTTCTTAACGAAACAACCTCGTTAAATCAAACTTAAAGGAGAAAATATGTTCGACGATTTATGTTCTCTTTTGTTCGGTTGTAACAGGCCGAACGGGAATTGCAGAAATAACTGTCAACCTCAAAGACCTTGCAGAAGAAATCCGTTAATCGGCCCGACCGGACCGCGCGGAGCTACGGGCCCCACAGGACCTATCGGACCGACAGGACCGACGGGCGGCGTTACGGGGCCGACAGGAGCAACGGGCGCAACCGGAGCAACCGGAGCGACAGGGCCGACAGGACCAACGGGAGCAACCGGACTCACGGGTTTAACGGGATTCACAGGCGCGACGGGTGCTACCGGCGCAACAGGGCCGACCGGTCCGACAGGCGCAACGGGTGAAACGGGAGCTACCGGCGCAACAGGGCCGACCGGCCCGGCAGGCGCAACAGGCGAAACGGGTGCTACCGGCGCAACAGGTCCGACCGGTCCGACAGGCGCAACGGGTGAAACGGGAGCTACCGGCGCAACAGGCCCTACCGGCCCGACGGGGGCAACAGG
>CALDMH010000179.1 GCA_937915565.1 uncultured Clostridia bacterium
TAAGACTACACGATTTCCAATCGTGCCCGTTATGACCACTTCGATACGCTTCCGTCTCGTTCGTTTTACGTTTTTCACAAGCGACTTTTACATTGTATAATTTTTTATCGACTTTGTCAAATATTTTGTGACGGTTTTCGTTAATTATTTTCTAAAACCCTTTTGAGTTAAGCGACCGTTTTGCGGTAATCGTTAGACGACTTTACAATAATTCTTAAACGACTTTACAATAATTCTTAAACGGCTTTACGATAATCGTCAGACGACTTTACAATAATTCTTAAACGGCTTTACGATAATCGTTAAACTACGGTTTTACGGTAAACGCTCGGCGAAACGCCTTTTAAACGCTTGAACGTCTTTATAAAATAACTCAAATCGTTAAAGCCCGAGCCGTATGCTATTTGCGTAATCGAAAGGTCGCTTCCGAGGAGTTTCCTGCAAGCGCGTTCCACCCGATATGAGTTTAAATAATCAATCGGCGATTTTCCCGTCATCGTTTTAAAGAACGAACAGAAGTATTTCGTTGAAAAACCGGACGACGAGGCAATGTCGTCAAGAGTGATTTCCTTGTCGAAATTCTCGCGCACGTAGGCTAACGTTTTTTTGAGTTTTAAAACTTTTTGCTCGTCCTTATCCGTAAGTCCGTCGGTTTCGTAAGAGTATTGATTAGTCGCGATAAACCTGCCTATAAGTTGATTAACGAGCCCTATTGCAATAAATTGATACCCGTTTTCACGCTTTTTCACGGTCTCGAAAAGTTCGTTTGCGCAAGATAAAAGTTCAACGCCTTTCGGGAGGGATTCGAGCTTGCAGTTCATATCCGTCAGGTCCTCCAAAAAGCGGTTGCAGGCTCTGTTTCCGCTTTTTAAAAACGACAAAGGAAAAACGAGACACTCGTATTCGCAATCGTTCGGCGTTGCACCGTGCACCGTTTCGCTGTTTACGAAAACGACGTCGCCGCGTTTTGCCGTAAAATTTTTGTTGTTGAGAGTAATCGAAAGTTCGCCTTTTAAAACTCTTATTATCTCAACGCTCGTGTGCCAGTGGAAAGCCATCTCGTATTTCGGGTGGTCTTTATCGATAACGTATATTCCAAACGGAAAATCTTCCGTTCCGTGTTGTTTCAATTCGTTGAAGCTCATTTTTTGTTTTAACGTCGCGCAAATACGCCGTAGTCGCCGGTCGGGCGGCTTGATATGCGTAAAGCCGTATTTGTGAAAATAATTATATTTTTTGATATTATAACACAAGTAATAATGATTTTTCAAGTATATAATTACAAATGTAAAAAATTATTTACGGAGGGACGTAAATGGCTAAATCAAGACTTATAGGCGATTATCCCGTTATCGGAATAAGACCTACCATCGACGGCAGACGCGGCAAAATAAAGGTTCGCGAAAGCCTTGAAGACCAAACTATGAATATGGCGAAATCCGCCGCGAAACTTATCGAAGAAAACGTTTTTTATTCAAACGGCGAACACGTTAAGGTAATCATTGCGGATACGACAATCGGCAGAGTTGCCGAGGCTGCCGCCTGCGCGGATAAATTCAAAAAAGCAGGCGTGGATATAACGCTCACCGTAACTCCCTGCTGGTGCTACGGTGCGGAAACTATGGATATGGACCCGATGACCATCAAGGCCGTCTGGGGCTTTAACGGAACGGAACGCCCGGGAGCGGTTTATCTCGCTTCGGTTCTTGCAACGCACAACCAGAAAGGGCTTCCCGCATTCGGAATTTACGGCCACGAGGTTCAGGAAGCGGACGATACGTCCATTCCGTCCGACGTGCAGGAGAAGATTTTGCGTTTCGCAAGAGCGGCAGTTGCCGTTGCCACGATGAGAGGTAAATCTTATCTTCAAATCGGTTCGGTTACGATGGGTATCGGCGGCTCGATAATCAGTCCCGAATTCTTCGAGGAATATCTCGGAATGAGAGTCGAATCGGTTGACGAGGTTGAAATTATCCGCAGAATGACGGAAGGAATTTACGACAAAGCCGAATATAAAAAGGCTCTCGCCTGGGTTAAGGAAAAATGTCGTCCGGACTTCGATAAGAACCCCGTCGAAATGCAGAAAACTCCCGCCCAAAAGGAGAAAGACTGGGAATTCACCGCAAAAATGGCGTGCATTATAAAGGATTTGTTCAACGGAAACAAACGTCTTCCCAAGGGCAGAGAAGAGGAAATGGTCGGGCATAACGCAATCGTCGGCGGCTTCCAGGGGCAGCGTCAGTGGACGGATTTTTATCCGAACTGCGATTTCCCCGAATCTATCCTCAATTCGTCGTTCGACTGGAACGGAGCAAGAGAACCGTATGTTTTGGGAACGGAAAACGACACGCTCAACGCAACTTCGATGCTTTTTATGAAGCTTTTAACGGGCAGAGCGCAGATGTTTGCGGACGTCAGAACTTATTGGTCGGGCGAATCCGTTAAACGCGTAACCGGATATAACCTCGAAGGTCACGCAAAAGAAGCCGACGGATTTATTCACCTTATCAACTCGGGCG
>CALDMH010000180.1 GCA_937915565.1 uncultured Clostridia bacterium
TAAAAATTTATCGGTTGCGGCGTTAAGGGCAAGCTCGGAATTAACGCCGAGAAGCCTCACAAGGCTGATAACGGCAAATAAAAGGTCTCCGCATTCTTCGTAAACGCCTTTTTCGTTGCCTTTCTCAACTTCCTCGAAAACCTCGTTAAACTCTTCTTTAACTTTATCCGCAACCTGTTTCACGGAGGAAAAATCCATATTGTATTTTCCCGACCTCGAACCTACTTTATGCGCGCGAAGAGCGGCGGGGAAACTTTTCGGAACGGATTCGAGGTATTCCGCGCCGCAAGTAAAGCCCTTTTCGACCTGCTTGTTTTTCTCCCAAACGTCGAGGGCTTGCGCGGAATTTTTTGCCGTGTCGTTACCGAAAATGTGAGTGTGCCTCGAAATGAGTTTTGCGCAAATTCCGCTCGTGACGTCGGTAAGCGTGAACGCGCGGCTTTCCTCGCCGAAGCAAACGTAGAAAAACGCCTGCATTAAAAAGTCGCCAAGTTCTTCGACGATAGCTTCGTCGTCCTTTTTCTCAACGGCGTCGAGAAGTTCGTAAGTTTCTTCCAAAGTGTTTTTTCTTATGCTTTCGGGCGTTTGAGCTTTGTCCCAAGGGCAGCCGTTTTCGGAGCGAAGAATTTGTAAAATCCGATGCAAATCGGAAAAAGAGAACCGCTTCTTTCGGGTGAGAGGAAGATCTTTTATAACGATTGCGGCTGTGTCGTCAAACTCGTCGCCGTAATCCGACTCGTAAAGCGATATTTCCTTAAAAGTGCCGTTAAAGAACTTATAGCAGGGGATTTCGTCGCCGAAGAGGTCCGCAAGGACGAGTTTTACGCGGCTTGCCATCACCGAAGAATCAACGTCGTAAACGACGAGAGGTAAGGGAAGTTCGGCGCATTCCGCGTCGTATGCCGAAACGGCTGTGTACTTGCCGAAAACGCCCGCCTTATCCAAAAAATAATCTGCTTTTGAAATGCCGGAAATAATTTCCGCGTCGGGGCGTTTTGAAAGGATTATCGAGCAGGAAACGTCGTCTTTAACGTCGCCCTCCACAAGATAAATCACGTCGCTTTTTTTCGCGGCTTTTAAAACCTCGTTTGCGAGATTTTTCGCAAGCGTTGAAAAGTTTCTCGATTTATTGTAAACGAAATCAAGAGATTCGTATTCAAATCCGAGGCCGGTCAGCCATTTGCCGACCTTCGTTTCGGCCGTGCGAAGAATAACCTTATCCGTTTTTTTCGCCAGTTCCAGCGTTTTGAGCGACAAGTCGCCGGGTTGCGCGCCCGCGCCCGCAAGAAACAACTTCATTTGCATTTTTTCCTTTTGCGTTTATAACTATAATATACACTATATTTGAAATAACCGCAACAAAATAATAGAGTATATCGGAATATAACGTTCCGAAAATATTTATTTTCGGCTCTTTGATAAGCGGAATTTCAACCGCAATTTTCGCCGCCAAACCGCAAAAAAGAGATAGCGCGGGAGCAAAAGGTCTGCCTTTGGCAACGAGAACGGAGGTTGAGGTTTGAATAACCGATAGCAGCACGACGTTTATTGCCGAAAAGACGATAAGGCTTCTCAATACGATTTTGTTTTCCGCGGAAATCTTCGGAAAGAGTATTCTAACGGTAAATTTAGGGAAAAAGACTAAAAACGCAAATGCGATTGCGGATACGAAAAGCGTGTACGCCAAAGCCTGAACGACGTACCTTTTCGATTCTTCATTTTCCCGTTTAGCCTCCGCGGCGGATACTTTCGGTAAAACGCTTGCCGCAATTCCGTAACATAACGCCACCGGCATACCTATAACCGATTCCACGCTTCCGGAGTATAATCCGTAAAGTTCGGTTGCGTTTTTAAGATAGTCGTTCAAAACGTTTACGACGACGAAACTGTCGAAAAGTTTGGCGAGCGGCAAGACGGTCGAAGTTAAAGCAATGGGGAAAAGTTGGGCTATAAGTCGATTAACGAGGTATTTATCGTTTGAGCGGCAAAAATCGACGCAGCTTTTTTCGGTTGACTTATATAGGGCGATAAGATGAATCGTCGCGGCTAATTCGCTTACCGAAACGGCAAAACAAGCAAGGCAAGCCCCTCTTTCGGGCGAAGAGCCGAAGAGAAAGCATAAAAAAAGACCGACGGAAATCTTTACGACCTGCTCGGTTAATTGCGAAGCGGCTGTCGGTTTCATATCGCATTTGCCTTGGAAATAGCCTCTGAAACACGAAATAACGCTTACGAAAATCAAAGAGGGCGCAAGTGCGACGTAAGAATACTTCGCTTGCACGTTCCCTTGAAGTGCGGAAAGACTTTCCGAAAAAAAAGTCATTATAAACCACCCGAAAATTCCCACGGGCAAAAGTAGTGCAAGCGATTTTTTGAGAACCGTTTTTCCGTTTTCGCCTGAGGCTATTATTTTCGTTATCGCGGAGGAAGCCGACGCGCCGCAAAACGTCATTAAAATCAAATACGTCGGAAAAGCGGTTTGATATATTCCCAGTCCCTCCGCTTTTAAAACGTTGTTCAGCGGTATCCGATACAGCGCGCCGAGCAGTTTTACCAGAAGCCCGCCGATTGCGATAATCATCGCGTTTTTCAACAATGAATTTTGTCGTTTGCTCATCAGAAATGCGCCGAAATAAATTCCGCCGTGAGCATTGCAAGGCTTATGTCGGACGAGGTTATCGGGCTATCTTTCGATTTATCGGCAAGAATGATTCCGCCTATCACTTCGTCGCCGTTTATCACGGGCATAAAGAGTTGGTTTGCGAAATTCAGCCTGTCGCCGGATAAAATTTCAACGGGTGCGCCGCCGTCCGAACGATTTACGACGAGCGTTTTTTTCTTGCCGAGCAGTTCTTCTACGGCTTTACTTATCTTGTTTCCGACTATATCTTTCGCGTTCATTCCCGAAGCGGAGAGATAAGTCGTTTCGTCGCATACGATAACGGTGTGCCCGGTGCATTTTTCAAGGCTTTCCGCCGCGCAGTCGAGCGAGCCGCCGAGCGTTTTTACGGGCGAATACTTTTTAATTACCAACGCGTCTCTTTCGGTGTAAATTTCAACGGGGTCGCCCTCTTTTAGTCTTAACGTTTTTCTCAATTCTTTCGGTATAACGACTCTTCCCAAAACGTCTATTCTTCTTACGATTCCTGTGTCTTTCATAATAACTCCTCATTTCGCCTGTTTTCGGCGAATTTCCACAGGTAGTTTTTGTAAAAAGAGCCGAAATATGTATTTCAATAAGCAAAAGGCCCGAATTCCGCGCGGATAGCCGAGCGGAATTCGGGCCAAAACGTCGAAAGGTCAAAAAAGCGATTGTCAGAAGCTTTCCAAAAGACCTTTAATACCTTTTTCCTTGAATATTTGTTTGTAATACGAGAGTTCGTTTGAAATCATACTGTCGACGACTTTCATTCCGAGAAGTTCCACGGGAGCTTTGTCGTCGGTGAGGAGATAATTTCCCGCGCGGTATTTTTTCATCGAGGTTTTGACCTTGTTTGAAATATAATAAAGGCTCGAATCGGTTGCCGAGGAGAGATTGCTCTCAAAAACGTTCAGCATATCGTCGTTATTGGAGGCGAACAAAACCTCGTTTGAAGAATTAGGAACGTCGACGGTGTAAATTTGGGAGAAAACGTTCGCAATGGTATCGGATAAATATTGATTTATGTTTCCCTCTCCGCCGCCGCGCATATTCATATTCACAACCATAACCCCGTCGGGTTTAAGGTGGGTTTTAACGAGCGTGAAAAATTCCTTCGAGGACATTTGAAAGGGAATGGTAATATCCTGATATGCGTCCACCATAATCACGTCGTAAACGTCGTCAACCGCGTTAAGATATGCTCTGCCGTCGTACGTTGTTACCTTAATATCGTCTGCGGCGTTGAAGTATTTTTTTGAGAGCGCGGTTATTTTGTCGTCTATTTCCACGCCTTCAATCGTAGGTTTTTTTGACGCGAAATATTTTTTGCATTGCGTTGCGTAAGTTCCCGTTCCCATTCCGAGAATAAGCACGTCGGAGGAATCTTTGCCGTATATATCCGCCATCATAGGCGCGGCCAACGCGTAATCGTAATACATTCCGGTGAGCGAGTCGTTTTTAACGTAAATCGACTGAACGCCGAAAAGCACGTTGGTCGATAAATAAACCTGCTTGTCGTCCTCGTAAACTTGAAGGTAATTGTAAACGGATTCGCCCTCGTAAGTCAGATTGTTTGCCCAGAAAGCAAAACTGCCGCTATGCCCGAAAATACAGCAAAGGATAAAAATAACGATTGATACGGGCAACTTTTTGATTTTATCCCAACGCACCTTTGAAACGATAAAATAAACGGCGGAAAGCACGATGAGGATTCCCGCAAAGATAAGAAACGTAACGGAAGTTCCCACGGCGGGTATGGAAATAAACGTGGGAACGAAAGTTCCGATAATGCTTCCGATTGTGTTCGAGGCGTTTAAAAAACCGACGGTTTTTCCGTTGTCGTCGAGCGAATCTACGGAGTATTTCACAAGGCACGGAGTGACAGTGCCGAGAAGAAAAAGCGGGAACACGAAGATTATCATACACGCCGCGAAAGCCGCGATAACGAGGAAGTTCGTGCTTACGGTAAGTATCAGAAGCCCGGAAATTCCGAGAATGACGTATTTCCCGACGACCGGGATTAGCGCAATCCATACGGCGGCGATAATAATTCTTCCGTACAGTTTATCCGGATTCGGGTTTTTATCGGCGGCTTTGCCACCGTAAATATTTCCGAGAGCCATAGCAATCATTATCGTGCCGATAATTATCGTCCAGACGATTTGCGACGAACTGAAATACGGGGCGAGAAGTCTGCTTGCTCCGAGTTCTACGGCCATAACCGACATTCCCGAAAAGAATTCGGTGAGGTACATAAAAATTTTGTTCTTCAAAATCTTCCTTTCCATATTTTCCTCAAAAAGCAGTGTGATAAGATAAAAAAATTTTAGCATTTCGCCGTGGAAATGTCAATCGAAATTAAAACGTGCCGATTTTGTTGCAATATATATTTCAAAACTTGCATAAAAAAGTAAAAATTTGAAAATGCGTTGACTTTGCGCGATTTTGATACTATAATATACGCGTCTGTATAGACTGAATAAAGACATAAGGATAACGTTTATGAAAATGACTTTTCGGTGGTACGGCAAAAACGATTGCATACCGCTTAATTACATCAAGCAGATTCAGGGAATGACGGGCGTTGTCACCGCCGTTTACGACGAGCCTGTCGGAAACGTGTGGAGCGTGGAAAAACTCGAAGAACTTAAACGAACCGCAAACGCCGCGGGGCTCGAAATGGAAGTTATCGAGAGTATTCCCGTTCACGAGGACATAAAGCTCGGCCTTCCGTCGAGGGATAAGTATATCGAGGCTTACAAACAAAACGTAATCAACTGCGGAAAAGTTGGCGTTAAGTGCGTTTGTTATAACTTTATGCCCGTTTTCGATTGGTTCAGGACGAATCTCTATTATAAGCACGAGGACGGTTCGACGTCGCTTTCATACAGCGAAGCCGACTTCAAAAAACTCGATAAGCACAATTTAAGGCTTCCGGGGTGGGACGAAAGTTATTCTCCCGAACAACTTAACGGGCTTTTAAAGCAGTACGAAGGCGTAACTCACGAGAAGCTTTTTGAAAATCTCGTTTATTTCCTTAAAGCGATTATGCCGGCCTGCGAGGAAGCGGGAGTGAATATGGCGATTCACCCGGACGACCCGCCGTGGGATATTTTCGGGCTTCCGAGAATCGTGGGAAGAGAAGAGGATTACGACAGACTTTTTGCCGCAGTGCCCGATAAGCATAACGGAATAACCTTCTGCACCGGTTCTTTGGGAGCTGGTAGATTTAACGATTTGCCGAAGATGGCTGCAAAATACGCGAAGAGAGTGTACTTCGCTCACCTGCGCCAATTGAAATATACTTCCGAAACCGATTTTTATGAAAACGGACATCAGACGAGCGAAGGAAACGTGGATATTTACGCAATCGTGAAAGCGCTCGTGGAAAACGGTTTCGACGGTTACCTTCGTCCCGACCACGGAAGAAACGTTTGGGGCGAGGACGCAAAACCGGGATACGGTTTATACGACAGAGCTTTGGGGGCCGCTTATTTGCAAGGGGTTTTCGAGGCCGTTGAAAAAGATTTAAAAGGAGAAAGAAAATGAAATTACCTTTCGATATAGATTTAACGGGTAAGACCGTTGCGATAACGGGCGCGGGCGGAGTTATTTGCGGGGAATTCGCAAAAGCTCTCGGAAATTGCGGAGCGAACGTCGCTCTTCTCGACATCAATTACGACGCGGCCGAAAAGATTGCCGACGAGATAGGGGAAAACGCGATAGCCATAAGATGCAACTGTCTTGAAAAAGACAGCATCGTTTCCGCTTACGAAACGGTTATCGACGCTTTCGGCGGCGTGGATATTCTTATAAACGGCGCGGGCGGAAATAACCCGAAAGCCACTTGCGATAACGAATATATGTTCCCCGAAACCGAAGGAATAAAAGATTTCTTCGCTTTGGAAGAAAGCGGGCTTAAATTCGTTTTCGATTTAAATATCACCTCCGCGTTTCTCGTAACGCAGGTTTTTGCAAAGGGAATGGTTAAAACGGGCGGAAACATTATCAATATTTCGTCTATGAACGCATATCGTCCGCTTACTAAAATTCCCGCGTATTCGGCCGCAAAGGCAGGAATATCGAACTTTACGCAGTGGCTTGCCGTTCACTTTGCCCCTTGCAATATCCGTTGCAACGCTATCGCCCCCGGGTTTTTCGTAACCAACCAGAACAAGGCTCTTTTGTATAACGACGACGGAACTCCGACGGCGAGAACGAGCAAGATTCTCGCGGCAACGCCTATGAAGAGGTTCGGAGAAATAAGCGACCTCGTAGGCTGCCTTTTGTGGCTTTGCAACGACGAGGCGAGCGGTTTCGTCACCGGCACGGTAATTCCCGTGGACGGCGGTTTTTCGGCGTACTCCGGAGTTTAAACGAATAAACCGAGAGTTTGGAGGCAAAACAAAGGTATATGAAAAAATCGCGTTTTATTGTTGGAACTATACTTTTCGTCTTGTCGGTTGCGGCGTGTGCATTCGGAAGCTACTTATTGTACGATGCGACGACTCTCGAAGGAACCGGGGCGATTGCCGGAATAGTTCTTATACCGGTTGCCCTGATTTCTTACGCTTTTCAGTTTTTAACTTGCCTTGGGGCAGAAATATTGTTATGGACAAATTATAAAAAAGGCGACTTTTGCAAAACGGCAGGTATGATATTGGCAATCGTTTGCCTTGTCTTTCTCGCCGTAA
>CALDMH010000181.1 GCA_937915565.1 uncultured Clostridia bacterium
GAAAATCGGATTTTCAAATACCGAACGAGATAACCGTCGGCGGGGATTATTCCTCCGCGGCGTTCCTTTTAAGCCTCGGCGCGATAGGCGGCGACGTAACCGTTTGCGGATTAAATGCGGACGGGCAGGGCGACGAACGGATAAAGGATATACTGCGCGGATTCGGCGCGGAAATTACGGAGGGCGAGGGATTCGTCAGATGCGTAAAGCGCGATTTGAAGCCCGTAGAAGTTGATTTTTCTTCCGTTCCGGATTTAGCTCCCGTCGTGTGCGCCGTGGCGGCGTTTGCCGACGGGGAAAGCAGATTTCACGGAGTGGAAAGGCTTAAATTTAAAGAATCCGACAGGCTTTTCGCCATAATCGATATGCTGAAAAACGCAGGAATTAAAACCGATTATTTGGACGGGACTTTGAAAATTTACGGCGGAAAACCGAGTGGCGGCGCGGAATTTAACGGTTTTAACGACCATAGAATCGTTATGGCTTCAATCATTCTCGCTTCGGCTTTAAACGCCGGAAGTTCGGTGAAAAACGCGGAAAGCGTTTCAAAATCTTATCCCGATTTTTTTGCGGATTTAGAAAAACTCGGAGGAAAATTCGATGTCAATCTTTAACGGAGAGTCGTTGCGTGCCGAAATTTACGGCACTTCGCGAGGCGAGAAAATCGGCGTTAAGATAAGCGGATTAAACGGTTTTTCGTTTGACGAGAACGATTTGAAAAAATTTTTGAAAAGAAGATGCCCGAACGGAGAAATTTATTCCACGACGAGAAGGGAAACGGACGAGCCGATTTTCTTAAACGGGATTTCAACCGACGACGAAACCGACGGGAAAAACCTTGGGAAAAGCGGAGGGAAAACCGTTAAAATAAACGGCGAAATCGTTTGCGAAATTTACAACGAAAACGCGGCTGAACTTCGCGGAAAGGACGACGAATTTTACGGCTTGCCGCGCCCGTCGCACGCCGATTACGTCAGATATGCCACTACGGGCGAACTCGATTTTTCGGGCGGAGGGGAGTTTTCGGGCAGGCTTACCGCGCCTTTTGCGGTGTTCGGCGGAATTTGTAAACAAATTCTCGAAAACGAATTCGGCGTTAAAATCACTGCGTATTTAACCCGCGTGGGCGAAGTTACGGGCGGCGATTACTACGATTATTATAAAAACGGCGAAAAAAGACTGACAAACGAAGAAATTTCCGCTCCAAACGCCGAAATAAGAGGAAAATTTCCCGTATTTTCCAACGCCGATAAAAACGATGATTTTTCCGCACTTTCTAACGCCGATAAAAACGATGATTTTCCCGCGCTCACAAACGCCGATAAAATGATTGAAGAAATCAGGCGCGCAAGCGAAATCGGCGACAGCGTTGGCGCAACCGTTCAATGCGTTGTTTCGGGGCTTCCGATAGGGCTCGGCGGTTCGCTTTTCGGCGGCACGGAAGGCAAAATCGCTTCCGTGGTTTACGCAATTCCCGCAGTTAAAGCGGTTGAATTCGGTTTGGGCTCGCGGTTTTCGGAGAGTTTCGGAAGCGCGGTGAACGACGGGTTGCGTTACGATGCCGACGGAAAAATCCGATTTTTAACCAACTATTCTGGCGGGATAAACGGCGGCGTTACGAACGGCGCGAACGTGGTGTTCAGCGCGTCTTTCAGGCCAACCCCCACAATCTCGAAAAAACAAAAAACGGTGGATTTAATCAACGAAAAAAACGTGGAAATCGCTTTTAAAGGTCGCAACGATTCGTGCGTTGCGGTGAGGGCCGTGCCCGTCGTGGAGGCTGCGGCGGCTATTGCGGTTTTAGACGAATTGCTTGCGGTTAAAAAATATGAAGATTGAAGAATTAAGAAAAAAAATCGACGAAAAGGACGACGAACTTTCAAGGCTCTTTGCGGAGAGAATGGCTCTTTGCAAAGAAATAGGAATGGTCAAGGCAAAAGAAAACAAGGCCATAACCTCGCGCGAGAGGGAAAACGAAATTATCGTTCGCGTCGCAAAAGATAAGCCGGAAGAACTTGTGAAGTATATCGCGCTTTTTTACAGGAATATTTTTTCGGTAAGTAAGGCGTATCAAAGCGAATTTTATTCCGAAAACGCCGCTCTCGGGCAGGAGATAATAAGTTCCGTCAGGCAAACTCCGCTCATTTCGGCGAATATTGCCGTTTGCGGAAAATCCGTCGGGGCAGTCGTTGCCGAGGCTTTTCCCGTCACCGTCGTTACGGAATTTAAAAATACGGACGGAGCGGTGAAAGCCGTTAAAAGCGGACTTTGCGATTTCGTTGCGTTGCCCTGCGATTTCGGCGACGGATTTTTATCGGAAACCGTTAAAAAAATCGAGGAAAACGATTTAAACATAGTTAAAATTACGGAAACGGACGACGTTCCGACCGAATCGAACGAAAAACGCGCCGTTTCGGGCAGAGAAAATTTAAAAGCGTGCGAGGGTTCAATCGAAACGAAAGTGAAAGCTTGCGACGGTTTAACGGGAACGAATTTGAGAGCGTGCGCCGTGCTTTCCGCAAAACCGATTATCTTGAAGGGGGCGGACAGAGCGGCGGTTGTCGTCGGACTTAAAAATTCCGCAGGGAGTTTGCTTTTGCCCGTTTCGAGGCTGGCGGGTGCGGGCTTGAACGTTACGGAGATAAAAACCGTATTTTCGGACAAGCTTAAAACGTTCACGTTTATCGAATTCGAGTGCGACGTTATGCAAAAAGAAACGCTCAACGTCATTGCGGAACTGAAAAACACCTCCGAATATTTTCGATTTTTGGGCGCGTACAGAAAAACGGTATGAAAAAGTATTACCTTGTCGGCGAGAAACTTTCGCATAGTTTTTCTTGCGACACTCATCGTTTTTGCGGTTTGAATTACGAACTTTCGGAACTTTCCGCCGACGAACTCGAAGATTTTCTCAAAAAAAAGGATTTTGACGGGCTGAACGTAACCATTCCGTATAAAAAAGCGGTGATTCCGTTTCTCGACGAAATCGACGATATTGCCGAAAAAATCGGCGCGGTGAACACAATCGTGAACGAAAACGGACGGCTTAAAGGGTATAACACCGATTATTTCGGCTTAAAGTACGCTTTAACTGCGGCGAAAATCGAGTTGAAAGGCAAAAAAACGCTCGTTTTGGGGAGCGGCGGCGCAGGCGTTGCGGCGGCTCGGCTTGCAACGGATTTGAATGCGGAAAGCGTAGACGTCGTTTCGAGGTCGGGCGAGATAAATTACGAAAATATGTGCGAAAAGCTCGATACGCAGGTTATTATCAACGCAACGCCCGTGGGAATGTTCCCTTGCGAAGCGGCCGCGCCTTGCGATTTGTCGAGATTTAAAAAGCTCGAAAGCGTTTTCGATTGCATATATAATCCGTTCAGAACGAGGCTCGTTATCGAAGCCGAAAAAGCGGGCTTGAAAGCGAGCGGCGGGCTGAAAATGCTCGTTGCGCAAGGGTTGTTTTCGGAGCGTCTTTGGGGCGAAACGAACGATTTCGAGAAAAAAATCCCCGCCGTTTATACAGAAATTATCGGCAAGGAAGTCAATATCGTTCTCGTCGGAATGCCCGGGGCGGGCAAAACCGCAATCGGTAAAATCGTTGCGAAAAAATTGCAAAGGGAGTTTTTCGATACCGACGAAATCGTTTTAAAAACCACGGGCAGAACTTCCGAAGAAATCATTACAAAATACGGGGAGGAGCGTTTCAGAGAAGCGGAAGCTCGCGCGGTGAATTCGCTTTCCCGCGTTCGCGGAGCGGTTATAGCAACCGGCGGAGGCGCGGTTTTAAATCCCGAAAACGTTGATAAGCTTAAATCGGGCGGCGTGGTTTTTTATCTCGAAAGGGACTTGAACAGCCTTGCCCAAAATAATAGACCGCTCTCGATAAGTGCGCCTATAAGTCGATTATTTGAACAAAGAGAGGGGTATTACCTCGCCGCAAGCGACGTAAAAATAAGGAATGATAAAACCGCCGAAGAGGCTGCCGAAAAAATCATAGGAGAATTTTTCAAATGAAAATACTCGTCATAAACGGCGTAAACCTGAATATGCTCGGAATAAGAGAGCCCGAAATTTACGGCGAAAAAACTTATACGGAACTTAAAAAATTCATTAAAGCTTCCGCGGATAAACTCGGATTGAAATGTAAAATCGTGCAGAGCAATTACGAAGGGAAAATCGTCGAGTTAGTGCAAAAAGCCTACAAAAAATTTGACGGAATAATTTTAAACGCGGGTGCGTACACTCACACGAGCGTGGCTATAAAGGACGCGCTTTCGGCTGTCGGACTACCCGTCGTCGAGGTGCATCTCACCGATATAAATTCGCGCGAGGAGTTCAGGAAATTCAGTTACGTTTCTCTCGTCGCCGAAAAGGTTATCGTAGGAAAAGGCTTCGAGGGTTACGCCGAGGCTCTTCGCTATTTTGCGGAGAAAAGGGATAAATAAAGCTTAAAATAGCCGTAAAAATAGCCGAAGCATTTTCGCCTCGGCTATTTTTTTTAGTTATTTGCCGCTCTTTTCGTTGAAATCGCCGCAGCAGGTGCAACCCTTTTGCGAGCAGGTTATTTTAACCGTGCCGAGAGAGCAGTTTTTTCCGTGGTAGTTGTGTTCGCAATCGCAAACGTCGCATTTGATACTGTCGTTTTTGGTTTGCATATAAAAGACCTCCTTAGTCCTCGTTTATTATGGACCGCAAAGGTTCTTTTTATACGCGAAAATCGACTATTCGGTGCAAAATCGCCGCTTAAATACCGGACGGCGCAAAATCGCCGTTTAAAAAACCGAACGCTTTAAACGGCAAAAAATTATTCGGCGTCGTTGATATAGAGAATTCCGAGCGTGTTTTTTCCGCAATGGCTCGAAACGGTGCAGCCGGCGGTCGTTTCGTAAACGTTTTCAAATCCGTATTCGGCAACGACGGCTTTTGCGGCCTCAACCATCTCGGGTTCGGCGGAACTGTGGGTTATAAAGATTACGGATTTATCCGGATGATTGTATTTTTCAAGCGTAAATCTGCAATATTTGGTAACGCAATCGCTCATTTTGCCACGGAATTTTTCCGTGTTCTTCATCGAGCCGTCCAAAACCTGAATTTCGGGCCTTATGCGAAGAAGGTTTGCGCCGAGAAGAGCAAGGCTTGAACATCTTCCGCCTTTGTAAAGGTAATCGAGCCTTTCGATGATGAAGCTTGTCTGAACGGACGGAATACGCTTTTCGACGGCTTTAACGATTTCTTCGGGTTTATCGACGGTTTCGGTGAGCTTTCTTGCGTAAATCGCTTCGAGCGCAATACCGGTCGAAAGAGTTCTGCTGTCCACGACGTAAACGTTTTCAAAGTTTTTCGAGGCGTTAACGGCGTTCTGGTATGAACTCGACATTTCCGAGGAAAGCGAGAAATGGATAATCGCGTCGTAATCTTTAAGAATTCCCGCAAAAAATTCCTTGAAAGCCTCTTCGTTCACCGCGTTGGTTTTCGGGAGGGTTTTGTTTTTATCGGCGTAACTGAATATTTCCATCGGGTCAACGTCGCCGTCATAGAAAAATCTGTCGCCCATCGTAACTCCGAAACTTATTATTTTAAAGTCGTACTTTTCTATAAGTTCTTTTGAAAGGTCGCTTGCGCTGTCAAGCGTAATGGCAATTTTTTTCATTTAATTTCTCCGTGCTTCCATTATTTTGCGGGGCGGCATAGCCGAAACCGCATAAACACACATAAGTATTATATATAAATTTAGTTATTTTTTCAATTATTTTAAATGAAATTTTCGTTATTTTTTTCTTTCCCCGCTCGCGTTTTTACGGCTTATAAATCTAAAATGCTTCGATAATCGACTTATATGCGGACTTTTACGAGTTAATTAAAGAAAAAATATTTTTCAAATTCGGGCGTTTTTGCCCGTATAAAGATTGATTTTGTAAATTAAATATGCTAAAATACGCGTACTGAACTAAAAAACGAAAGAATAAAAATGAAAAAGAATTACAACCTTACTTTAACCGCTTGTTATATTGGTTACATAATTCAATCCGTGGTGAACAATCTTTCGCCGCTTTTGTTTGCGAGATTTTCCACGCAATTCGGCATATCCGAAATTCAGCTTACGGCTATCGTTTTCATCAACTTTGCAATACAAATTATCGTCGACAGCACGTCCGCGATTATAGCGATGAAACTCGGATACAGGTTAAGCACGATTATCGCGCAGGTATTTTCGGCTTTGGGCTTGATTTTTCTCGGCGTGCTTCCCTTCGTTATGCCCCCCTTTGCGGGGATTTTAACGGCAACGCTGTTTATGGCGATAGGCGGAGGATTCGTCGAGGTGATTTTAAGCCCGCTCGTTGAGGCGTTACCGTTGAAAAACAAATCCGGCGCGATGTGTTTCCTTCATTCTTTCTATTGTTGGGGGCATATTTTCGTAGTGCTTTCCGCAACGCTGTTTTTCAACCTTGCGGGAATCGATAATTGGATATATTTGCCTTTGATTTTGGCGGTTATACCCATTTTGAACTGTATTTTATTTGCGAAATGCCCGATGGTTAGCCTGGAAGGCGATAAAGACCCGATGAGTTACAAGAGCATTTTCAAAATGAAAGGCTTTTTGCTTTTTGCCGTTCTAATGATTGCGTCGGGCGCGGCGGAACAGGTTATTGCGCAGTGGGCTTCCTATTTTGCGGAAGTCAGCCTTAACGTCGGGAAAACTGCGGGAGATTTGCTCGGAACTTGTCTTTTTGCATTCGGAATGGCAGTTTCGAGAACGGTTTACGGCTTTTTGGGCGATAAAATGAACCTGAAAGCGTTTATTTTGGGAAGTAGTTTGTTGCTGACGGCATCGTATCTCGTCGCTTCGTTATCGCCCACTCCTTACGTTGCGCTTGCGGGGATTGCCTGCGGCGGATTGTTCGTCGGGATAATGTGGCCGGGAGTTTACGCGCTTGCGGGCAACGAATTCAAAACCGGCGGAACGAAAATGTTCGGAATGCTTGCGCTTGCGGGCGACGTCGGTTGCGCGCTCGGGCCGACCGTTTCGGGCGCAATTTCTTCCGATATAAAAATCGGAATTCTCGTTTCGACAATTTATCCCGCCGTGCTTTTTGTGGGAACGCTTACGTTGATTACGTTTTTCAAAAAGCCGAAGGAAGAGCAAAAAACCCTCGTATAAGTCGATTAAACGGCGTTTTCGGGTTTTACGGTTTCCGCTTCGCCGCGCGATTTCACTTTCTTAAAATCGCGCGGCGAAGCGGAACTTTTAAAAATTTTAATAATCGTCGAAAAGATATAGGTAAATCGGTTGACAAGAAAAGCCGTTTATGGTAAAATTAAAAAGCTTTGA
>CALDMH010000182.1 GCA_937915565.1 uncultured Clostridia bacterium
GTATTCTTTGCGGTCAGTGCGTAACCGTATGTCCTACGGGCGCGCTTATGGAAGTTTCGGAAATCGAAAAAATCGACGAAGCTATGAAAGCCGGCAAGTACGTCGTCGTTCAGACCGCGCCTGCCGTAAGAGCGGCTCTCGGCGAGGAATTCGGATATAAAATCGGAACTCCCGTAACGGGCAAAATGGTTGCCGCGCTTCGTCGTTTGGGCTTCAAAAAGGTTTTCGACACCAACTTCGGCGCGGACCTCACGATTATGGAAGAAGCTACCGAGCTTTTGCATAGAGTAACCGACGGAGGAGTTCTCCCGATGATTACTTCTTGTTCCCCGGGCTGGGTTAATTACGCCGAGTTCTATTACGGCGACCTTCTCCCGCATCTTTCTTCCTGCAAATCGCCCCACGAAATGTTCGGCTCGATTCTTAAACATTATTATGCGGAGCAGAAAGGCGTTAAGCCCGAGGATATGTTCGTCGTATCGGTTATGCCCTGCGTTGCCAAGAAATACGAGAAAGACAGACCGGAACTTGCGAAAGACGGTTTGAAGGATGTCGACGCGGTTATCACGACGAGAGAACTTGCAAAGCTTATCAAGCGTTCGGGTATTCTCTTCAACAGACTTCCCGACGAGGATTTCGATTACGACGTAGTCGGCGATTACACCGGCGCGGGCGTAATTTTCGGCGCGACGGGCGGCGTTATGGAGGCTGCGCTTCGTACCGCGGCTTACAAACTTAACGGAAAAGAACTTAAAAACGTCGAACTCAAAGAGGTGAGAGGTCTTGCGGGAATTAAGGAGGCTGCTTACAATCTTGGCGGAATGGAAGTTAAAGTTGCCGTTGCTTCGGGAATGAAGAACGCCAAAGTTCTTCTCGACGAAATCAGAGCTGGAAAGAGCCCCTATCAATTCATCGAAATTATGGGTTGCCCGGGCGGATGCGTCGCAGGCGGCGGACAGCCGTACGTTAAACCCTGCTTCCTTCCGAACGAAGAGGATAATATTCTCGATACTTACAAGGAAAAGAGAGCGAACGCTCTTTATTCCGAGGACGAGGGCAGGCCGCTCCGCGTTTCGCACAAAAATCCGCAAATCATCGACCTTTACGATAAGTTCCTCGGCGAACCGAATTCGCACAAGGCTCACGAACTTTTGCACACCACTTATTCCGCAAAAGAAAGATTTAAGGATTGATATTTTATAATAAAAAAAAGCGGCTCGGAATCAAAACGATTCCGAGCCGCTTAATTTTACCGTTAATCTTCGGTACATAGTATATCCGCAGGGTCAACGTCCAACAAAACGCACAGGTTTGCAAGGGTGTCAAGCGCGGGAAGTTTATCTCCCTTGACGTAATGCGAAACCGACTGCTGCGAAATACCCAGCTTTTTGCCTATTTCAGTTTGCGTCATATTGCTTTGCTTAATAGTTTCCGATAATTTTTTCTGAATTTGCATTAACGTAATCATAGCTATATTTTACAATCAATGGGCGTAATTCGCTTGACATACGCCCATTAGGCGTGGTACTATGAAGATACAGGAGGAGATATTATGAAAAGAAAAGTATTCTCAATTTTATCATTAGTATGCGTTTTAACGCTTTTATTTTCGTTGTGTTCCTGTTCTTCCGGTTTCGGCGGAAAGTACCGTTTAAAAATGATTTGTGAGAGCGGTAAATTGTACGAACTCGGAGATACGTGGCACGACAAAAAACTTTCCAAAGATACCGTTGTTGCAACCGTAAATAACGATCATACGCTTATTATTAAAGTCGCCGATAGCGGCTCGTCCGTCGAGACAAAAGGAGTATGGTATAAAGTTGATGATTATACTTATCAATGTAGTTACGCAGGCAGCGGAAGCACTTCTATCGTGATCAACGGAAATACTATTATTTATAAAGACTATAACTGCATTATAATTCTTGAAAAATAATTCTATCCGAACGTAAATTATTTATTTTTAAATTATGCAAAAAACGCGGCTCGAAGTCGATTTGACTTCGAGCCGCGTTTTTTAGGTGAAATATGCCTTTTCGTATTGCTTTTATTTCAATAAAATGTTAAAATAAAGCGGAAACGAAAATACTTTTTAAAGGTACGCAATGCTTAATACGAGAAAATGCGGAGTTCTTATGCCGCTCGCTTCCCTTCCTTCCGAAGAGGGGATTGGCACGTTCGGCAAACACGCTTATAAATTTGTTGATTATATAGCTTCCGCAGGGGTTAAAATATGGCAGATTTTGCCCCTGCTTCCTTTAAGTTACGGCAACAGTCCTTATTCGCCTTGCGCGTCCAGAGCGTTTTGTCATTATTATATCGATTTGAACGCTTTGCAAAAGGACGGGCTTTTAACCGAGGACGAAATTGCATCCGTAAACTTCGGCGACGATTTGAGGAAAGTGGATTACGGCGCGCTGTTTTCAAAAAAGGCGAACTTGTTGCGAAAAGCCTATCGGCGTTTCGATAAATCCTCGGGCGACTGGAAGCGGTTTTTAAAGCTCGGAGAATATGACGATTACGCGATTTTTATCACCTTAAAAGAGAAGTTTTATTATGCCGACGCATCTCAGTGGGGAGAGTATAAAACCTTCGATAATCGACTTATAGAGGGGTTTATTCAATCTAATCGCGAGGAATTCGAGTTTAATTTGTTCACGCAATACCTTTGCGAAAAGCAGTGGTTCGCGCTAAAAGCTTACGCAAACGGTAAGGGCGTGGAAATTATGGGCGATATTCCCATTTATCTTGCGAAGGACAGCGTTGAGGTTTGGAAATACGGAAAAGAACTGTTTTCCCTTGCCGACGACGGTTCGCCGAAAGAAGTTGCGGGCGTTCCTCCGGACGCTTTTTCCGAGGACGGGCAACTTTGGGGCAATCCCGTTTACGATTGGGAGAAAATGAAAGAGAACGACTACGAATGGTGGAAGGAAAGGCTTAAATATTGTCTTTCCGTTTACGATATAGTGCGGCTCGACCATTTCAGGGGTTTCGATAGGTATTACAGCATAAAATCGGGCGAAACGACGGCTAAAAACGGCGAGTGGAAGGACGGGCCGAAATTCGAGTTATTCAAGAATTTTCTTTCCGCCAACGTAGTTGCGGAAGACCTCGGCGTTATCGACGACGGCGTGAGAAAGCTGATGCGCGAAACGGGTTATCCGGGAATGAAAGTTATGTCGTTCGGCTTCAACGGCGACGCAAATTCCGAGCATAAGCCGTCGAACTACCGGGAGAATTGCGTGGGTTACACCGGCACACACGACAATTCGCCGCTTAAAACTTTATTCGACGAAAACTCGCCGCAAAAAACCGTGATAAACGACGACCTTAAACTCGAATGCGAGAGAGCGGCGGTTAAAGGTTCGCTTAAAACCGTCGACGGAAAAATCAGGGCGGCGATAAGGGTTTTGCTTGCGTCGCGCGCGAGGGTTGCGATTATCCCCTTTCACGATTTGAAAAGATTCGGAGAGGAAGCGCGAATAAACGCGCCGTCGGTTTTTTCGGATAACAACTGGTCGTTCAGGTATCTTCCGGGCGACTTCGACGAATCTACGAAAAAATGGCTGAAAACGCAAATAAAAAGATACGGGAGAGGTTAAAATGAAGTTTATACACGCCGCGGATATTCATCTCGGCTCAAAAATCGAAGCGAAGCTTCCGCCCGAAAAAACGGAGGAGAGAAAAGCGGAGGTTCGCGCGGCTTTTAAAAATATGGTTGAAAAAGGACGGAGCGCGGGCGTTAAAGTAATCGTTCTCGCCGGCGACGTTTTCGATAGCGACAGGCCGCTCAAAAAGGATAAAGAATTTTTTTACAGCGTGGTGAGAAATAATCCCGACGTGGATTTTTTGTATCTTCGCGGAAATCACGACACGCTCGAATCTTACGACGAACAACTCGATAACTTAAAAATCTTTTCAACCGACTGGACGAGCTACGCTTACGGCGACGTCGTGTTTTGTGGAATCGAAAGCGCGGCCGAAAATTATTCGTCTATGTATTCCACGCTGACGCTCGCTCCCGAAAAGACGAATATAGTAATTCTCCACGGGCAAAAGAGCGAAACCGTGGGCAAAGATAAAATAAATATCCTTAAACTTAAAAATAAAAACGTCGATTATCTTGCGCTCGGGCATATTCATTCCGCAAGTTTCGGCAAGATAGACGACAGGGGAATTTATGCTTATTCGGGTTGTCTCGAAGGGCGCGGGTTCGACGAAACGGGGAGCAAGGGTTTTATCGTTGTAGATATTGAAAACGGCAAGGTCAAAGCGGAGTTCGTTGAAAATTCCGTGAGAAAAACCGACGAATTCGTCGTTGACGTTTCTGCCGCCGCGGACGTTTACGAAGCGTATAAAATCGTTAAAAACAGTATAAAAGCGAACAAAAAAGATTTAATAAGAGTGGTTTTGAGGGGCGAAATTTCCTTTGACGGCGACGGGCTTAAAGAGGAGCTCGAAAGACTTCTTGCCGACGAATATTATTTCGTATCGGTTAAGGACGACACTCTTCGCAAGTTCGATTTGGAAAAAATCGCCGGCGACGTTTCGCTTAAAGGCGAGTTTATAAGAACGGTTTTGAGCGACGAAAAACTCGACGACGAAACGAAACAAAAAATTATTTCGACGGGGTTAAAGGCTCTTTCGGGCAGGGAGATAGAGCTATGAAAATCAAAAGAATAAGAATTGAAAATTACGGCAAAATAAGCGGCCTCGACAAGACTTTTACCGACGGAATCAACGAGATTTTCGAGGAAAACGGATTTGGCAAAACGACGCTCGCTTCATTTATAAAGGCTATGTTTTACGGGCTTGCGCCCTGCCGCGCCAACGCCAAGGATTTCAACGACAGGAGGAGGTTTTATCCTTTTTCCGGCGGGAAGTTCGGCGGAAGTTTAGAGTTTGAGTTTGACGGCGACGAATACAGAATCGAAAGATTTTTCGGCAAAAAAAGCGACACCGAGGACGAATTGAGAGTTTTCAAAAATATGACGCCGACGGACGAATTGTCGCCGACGCTCGGTTTGAAACTGTTCGGGTTGGACGAGGAATCGTTTGAAAAAACGCTCTTTATCGATTCCCAAATTTCGGAAATTTCTTCAACCGGCACGATTAACGGACTTTTAGGCGACTACGTGAGTTCCGACGACGGAATAAGTTTCGAGGACGCGCTTTCAAGGCTGGAAACGGCAAGGAAAAAATACAAGGCGGCGAAGGGGAATAACGACCTTATTTCTTATGCGCAAGCCGAAATAAACGATTTGAAAACGAAAATCGAAAATATCGAAAAGGAAGGACTTGCGCTTGACGGATATTATTCGGAACTCGCAAGGCTCACCGAACGGGAAAAAGAATTGCGCGCAAAGCTAAAAGAAGCTTCCGCAAGAAAAGCCGAAGAGGAGAAGTGGAAAACTTACAACGCGTATAAAGAAAAACAGCTTCAACGTGAAAAAGAATTGAGAGCATACGTCGAAAAATACCCGAAAGGCATACCCGACGAAAGAGAAATAGCAAGAGCGGAAGAGCTGGTTTCGGAAGCGGAAAAATTGAAATCGAAGCGTGAAGCCGCGGAATTTTCAAACGACAAAAAAGCCCGTTTACAGACTTATACGCGGACTTTTGCCTGCGGAATTCCCTCCGACGAGGCCTTTTCAAAACTTCAAAAAACGATTGACGAACTTTCGTCTTTAAGGGCGGAAATCGAAAATACGGAAAGGTCGGAAAACAAAAATAAAACGGAATCGGACAAGTTCGACTCCGTGGATTTGTATAAAATCACTCTCGAATTGGAGCGCGCTTCGCAGGATTTGCGTGAAAAAGAAGCGGAGGCAAAGCAGCGTTCGGTTATAGTTCCTGAAAAACCGAACAAGCAGAAATTCGGCGTTTTCACGGCGCTCTTCGGCGCGCTTGCGGTTCTGGGCCTTATTTTGGCCGTGGCGTTTAAGGATAATTCAACTCTTCTTTACGCGGGCTTTGCCGCAATCGCGTTCGGCATCGTAGGGTTTGGCGTAAGCTTGGTTTTAGGTATTTTAAAATCGAAAAATAATGAAAAAGCAAATAGTCTTGCAGTTGAAAACGCTAAAATAGCTGCCGAGGCAGAAGATTTGGCGGAAAATATGAGAAAAACGCTCGCAAGCCTCGGTTACCGTTCCGAAAACGGCGTGATGTACGATTACGCGCAGTTTAAAGCGGAAGCCGCCGCTTATATTAAGGCAAAGGACGAAGCCGTTGCAAGCCGCAAACTCATTGCGGCAAAAACCGAGCAGGCCGATAAAATTTCGTTTTCCGTTAAAAGTTTTCTTGCGAAGTTTTCAATCGAACGTGAAGAGTCGCAATATCGGGACGGGTATTATAAGCTCAAAACCGCGGTTGACGACTACGCTTCGTTAAGGCTCGAACAAAACGAATCGGCAAAAAAAGCGAAGAATATCGAGGACGCGGAAGCGAGCGTGAGAAGAGAACTTTTCGCAACTTTTTCGCGCTACGGAATTGTTGTCGATGACAACGAAAAAACGCTGTTAAAGAGCTTATCGGCGGACTTATCCGATATTTTGCGTTTAAAAAAGGAATGTGAAAACGAAAGAAGAGAGGCTTTGGAATACCGCGAAAAGAATAATTTGCAAACCCCGCCCGAGGGCGACGCATTAAATTTCGATGAGATTTCCGATAGCTTCAACGCCTGCCAGAATGCCATTGCCGTCAAGCGCCGCGAAATATCGGATTCGGAAACCTTTTACGAAACTTTGGACGAGAACAGAAACAAACTCGAACTAGCCGAGGAAAAGCTTAAAGCGTACAAGGAGAAGCGCGAGATAATCGCTTACGCCGAGAAGTTTTTGAAGTGCGCGGACGATAAACTTCAACAAAAATACGTCGCGCCCATAAAGAATTCTTTCGTAAAATATGCCGAACCGCTCGAAAAAGCTTTGGGCGAAAAGGTCGTTATGGATAAAAATTTCAAATTGTATTTCGAGTCCGGCGGGGAAATCCGCGACGACAGGCATTTAAGTTCGGGGCAGAGGTGCATTTTGTCGCTGTGCTTCCGTATGAGCCTTATCGAAAACGCTTTCGGCGGCGAAAAACCGTTTATTATAATGGACGACCCGTTCGTCAATCTCGACGAAAATCACGTCGAAAAGGTTGTGGAATTTATCAAGCAAATCTCGAAGGACGAGCAGATTATTTATCTTTGCTGCCATAAAAGCAGAAAATTGCTTTAAAATCAGGTTTTGGGGTTTTGTGCGGTTCGTTTTTTGGGGCTTTCGGGCTTAAAAATCGCTTTTCCGGTTTAAAAAATTCGTTTTTCGGCAATAATCCGTTTATGATTAAATCGAGTACGAGTATCGGAACGGTAAAAAAGGCCATAGAAAAATGTCTTAACGAGGACGTGAACGTGAGGGTGAACCTCGGCAGGAATAAATTCGTGTGTTACAAGGGAAAAATCACGAACGTTTATCCCGCGCTTTTCACGGTGTCGCCTTACGGCGAATTTAACGGGAAAACGAGCTTTTCTTATTCCGAAGTTTGCTGCGGAAACGTTATCATCAAACGCTATGCCGACCGAAAATAAAAACGCGTAAAACGGCGTGTGAAAATAATCGGTAGTTTTACGCCGATAACCGATAAGCCGCCGTCGATTGCAAAAAGCAATCGACGGCGGCTTAAATTTTACGTGTAAATACATTTTTCCACGTCGGGAAGCAAAGCGTATATGCTTTTCCCGATTTTACTCTCGAAATATTCCTTGTATTCGTAAGTTTTGTTCCATCTGTTTAAAGTGAAAGGGTATATGCCATAACGTCTGGTCGTATCCACAAATCTTTTTTCCAAAATGCAAAAACCGTTCGCGTCGGCAAGCGCGTCGCAAAGGATAATAAGCTTGTCGTAATCGTCGTAATCGATACCGTTCAAAAAATTTTCGATAAAGAGGAGTTGTTCGGCGGTAATATCCTTTTTGCCGATGTCGGCGTTCACGTCCTTAACGGGAAACGAATGAGTCAGGCACACCCGCGCAACTTCGTCCCAGCCTTGCTTTGCGCAATAATCGTAACCGTCGATAATATGCCGAACGGCGGCTATGCCGGTTTTTCGCCCTATATCGTGCAACAGGCCGCAAACGAAGGCTTTTTCGCTGTCCATTCCGCAATTTTTCGCAATGAGTTCCGCGGCGGCCGCCACGTTTTGCGAATGTTTCACCCACAATCCTTGATTCATTTTTTCCGCAATTTCCAGTTCTTTGATAGCCGTTTTTCGATTCGGATACATAATTCACCTCTTTTTGACCGTTGCTATGAATTTTAATCGCAACGTTAACTTTGTTTACTCGCCTCGTTTTTTAAAATCGTTATTTTCGCTATAATTATTATTTTTCGCCTTATAATCGTTATTTTTTCGGCTTTGGCGAGGGAAGTTCGTCGTACGTAGCGTTGAAAAGTTCGGTCAAAAGTTCCCTGTTGTCCACGTCTTCAACAAGCAGCATTTCTTTCGCGCCCTCGTATGGCAGTTCAAAAGGAGCGTCCGGAAGTAGCGAAATCGCGGATTTCGTCGGCTTCACAAGCAGTCTGTCGTCATAAATTCCTCCGACGATTTTGCCGCGATAATAAATTATAAATTCGCCCATCATTGCCCGATAAGTAACTTCTTTTAGTTCGGACAGTTGTTCCATAATAAATTCGAGATAATCTTTGCTTGACGCCATTTTTCGTTTTCCTTTGTTTAGGCTTGAATCTCATTCGGTTTGCCGCAGGCGATTGCGTTAGAATCCGCCGTCGGCTTTCGGCTGATTTTATATTAAGTCGTTAAAAAGCATAGCATTTATTTAACGGGTTGTCAACTTATTCTCGGGTGGTCGAGTGGGATTTAACCACGTTAAAATCTCACTTGGGTAATTTCTTTTTAGCGTAAGGTCGACTGCCGCATTCGCGGCAGCCGACCTTATATTTGTAGCTTAAGCGTAAATAAACCCCCAGTTGTACTGGGGGAAGTAAAAGACTTT
>CALDMH010000183.1 GCA_937915565.1 uncultured Clostridia bacterium
CTTTTTATAAAGAGCCATCATTTTTTGCTGATAGAGGTCCTTATTTTTGGCGTACTGCTTTTGCAATTTTTCCAAATCGCCCTTCATAGTCTCCATTTTCAGCGCGTTTTTCTTCATCGAAACACGCGACCAGACGTCCGGGGCTAACGTTATGAGCTTCAAAATAACGGTGAAAAGGATTATGCCGAGACCTACGTCTTTGGCAAAACCGATTATCTTTGCGATAATATCGCAAATCCACTGGTATCTCACCGAAATTTCCTTTATTTCTCCTATCGACGGGATAAGTCCCGTAACGGCGGTAAGTAAATTCGTTAAATACATTCGACTCCTTGCGATGAAAAAACGAAAAATTTTCCTTATTTTTCGCTCGTCTACGCGGCTTTAATCAATAATCAATAAAGCCATTTTAGTTTATTTCTGTTGTCCGGAACAGGGTCGAATCCTCCCTTATTAAAGGAATTACACCTTAAAATTCTCCACACGGTGAGAAAAAACCCAACGATAAAGTTATGTTTTTCAAAGGCTTCGATGGCGTAAATACTGCACGTCGGAGTGAAAATACAGCCCGAATTCAATCCGGGCGAAATAACTTTTTTATAAAATAAAAGAATTTTGATAATTATCCTGTTGATAATTCTCATTAAAGGTTTTCCTTTCTTTTAAGATAATTCATCTCCGCAACGAACGTTTCAAATTTATATTCTTCCCTTATTTTAGGCATAATAACCACGCGGTAATTCTTTTTCAAATCCTTAAAAACCTCTCTCGCGCTTGCGCGGAGCAATCTCTTTATTCTGTTTCTTTTAACCGCTTTTCCGTGTTTTTTGCTGACGGAATATCCTATTTTGAAATCGTTCGAGGGAAAATACAGCATTGTAAGCGACTTCGAGTGAACTCTTTTTCCTTTTAAAAAGAGTTTGTCAAAATCGCTTTTTCTTTTCAATCTGTATATCAATTCCTTTTATCAGTAAGAAAGCTTCTTACGTCCTTTGTTTCTTCTTCTTTTAAGAACGTTTCTTCCGGACTTCGTAGCCATTCTTTTTCTGAATCCGTGAACCTTATTTCTCGTTCTCTTTTTGGGTTGATAAGTTCTTTTCATAATAGTTTTGCTCCTTTATTCAGCTTTCGTTGCTTCTTTATTTTGTTTGTCGGGCTTAAAAATTAACGCCGCCCGATTAAATGTTTAAAACCCCTCGTTTTAAACATACGCTATAACATTATAATTTTTTTTTGGTTTATTGTCAATTATTTGAGTAGGTTTTACCGCTATTTTTAATTATTTATTCTTATCGGAAGGATAAGATACAAATACTCGTCGCCGGAATAAGGTTTGATTATGCAGGGCGAAATAGAGCTGTTCATACTGATATTCACGAATTCGTCGCCGGCGGCTTTAAGCGCGTCGCACAGATATTTGGAATTAAACGCGATGCTCACGTCCTTTCCGTCGAGATTTATTATAACGTTTTCGTTTACGTTTCCGCTTTCGGAGTTGGATAAAACGTTGATATTGTTATCCTTTATGTCGAGTTTAATAAGGTTTTTATTCTCTTTCGCCACAACCGAAGCTCTTTCGAGGGAGTTGAGGAAAGCGAGCCTGTTCACTCTCACCGTGGTTAAAAACTCGTTCGGAATAATCTGCTCGTAGTTTATAAATTCGCCCTCTAAAAGCCTCGTTATGAAAACCGTTCCGTCAACTTCAATCATAAGACTCTTTTCTTCGGAAACGAACGTTATTTCTTCCTCGTCCCTGTCGAGCAACCTCGAAATTTCGGAAACGGCTCTTGCGGGAACGACGAGTTTAAAATCGGAAGAAGAATTTTTAAGTTTTTTCTTCGCGACGGCAAGCCTGAACCCGTCGAGCGCGACGCAGGTTAAAACGTTGTCCTTAACGGAGAAAAGCTCGCCTTTTAAAATAGGTCTGCTTTCGTCGGTCGAACAAGAGAAAACCGTTTTGTTTATTATATCCTTAAAATCCTTTTGAAGAAGAGAAAACGCCTTTTCTCTCAAATCTTTCTTTATATTCGGAAATTCGTCTGCGTTAAGCGTGGATAAATAAACTTCGGAAGAACCGTAAATTATTTTAAGTTTACGGTCGTCGCCGAGCATAAGTTCAACCTGGTCCTCTCCTTCGAGTTTTTTGGTGAATTCGGCGAAAAGTTTCCCGGGGATAACCGTCACTCCCTCCTCTATGGTGTCCGACCTTATCGTTTTTTCGATGGCAATTTCCATATCCGTTGCGGCTAAGGTAAGTTCGTCGCCCTTAACGGTCATTTTAATCCCTTCGAGAACGGGATTGGTGGTTTTTATACTGATTGCCTTTGATACTTTTAAAACCGCGTTCGATAAGTCGCTTCCGTTAACCAAAACTTTCATAGAGAATTTCCTTTCGTAATTTATTTGTCTTTCGTTTTTATTATCGTTCCGCCCGCAGGCGATTGATTGATAAATTATTTATTTCTTTATTTTAACAGTATTAGTAATAAGCTTCGGTGATTTTGTGGAAAACGCGTTTTTCTTTTTTAAAATCACTTATTTTATCTGCGATTTTAAAAATCTTCCCGTGTTGACAAGGATGGGCATAACCCTGTTTTTACGGTTGAAAAAAGGTTAAAAAACCAAAACCCGTGTGGATAAAAATTTAACCGCGGGCGTTTCGGTTTTTTTAACGTTTTATTCCGCACCGCCGCTCACTTATACTAATAGGTATATTATATATAATAAACGAAAAAAAATCAACCGATTAGAGAACCGTTTAAGATGAAAAAATAAAAAAAAAAGTTAAAGAAGAATCCCTATGAAAAAATTATCGACAAAAATTTGGTTTATATGTGGATAACTTAAAAACTTTATCAACGTAGGGTTGACAACTTTGCTTAATAAATGTAAAATGGCTTTTATGAATAAGGTTTTTGAAAAGCAAGGAATAATTTTAAGCGAAGAAAAAGAGAGAAAGTTTGAAAAGTTTTGTTCTTTGCTTAAAGAATATAACGAAAAATTTAATTTGACTTCCATAAAAGAAGACGACGAAATTTACGAAAAACACTTTTCGGACAGTTTGAAGGGCGAAGAATTTTTCTTTAAAAACGCAAACGTTATCGAGATAGGTTCGGGGGGAGGATTTCCGTCCGTTCCGTTGAAAATCGCGAGAGAGGATTTGTCGTTCACTCTTTTGGAAGCCACGGAAAAGAAGTGCGGATATTTAAAAACGGTGGGGAAAGCCCTTTCTTTCGATAATTTCACCGTAATTTGCGGGCGTGCCGAAGAGTTAGGGAAAGATTCGTCTTATCGCGAAAAGTTCGATATGGTTACGGCGAGAGCCGTTGCGCGGCTTAACGTTCTTTGCGAATATTGTTTGCCTTTCATAAAAACGGGCGGCTCGTTCGTCGCTTATAAGGGCGACGCCGAAGAGGAAATAAATGAAGCCTTAAACGCAATTGAAACCCTCGGCGGAAAAATAGTTAAGGTTAAAAATTTCGTTCTTTCCGAAAAATCGGGAAGAAGAAACGTGATAGTTATAGAGAAAGTTAAAAGCACTCCGAGCGAATATCCGAGGAGCAACGGCGCGATAAAAAAGAAGCCTTTATAAAATTTTAATAAAAAGAAAAACCACTCGATAATCGACTTATAGAGTGGTTTTTTGATTGTGATTATAAAATTTCGATTAAAAAGTCGAGCCGACTTTTATCAAATAAACGAAGCCTTATCGAGTTCGTAAACGAGGAAGCCGGTGTTGAAAATCGTAGGCTGAGCAATCATAACGGGGATATGTCTCGAAGAGTTTTGGTTGGTTTCCGATTCGCCTTCGTAACCTTGCGAATAATAAGCTCTCATAAAGGTTTGTCCGGTCGTTCCCGAGGTGGAGAAATCCATTCTTACTACGTTAAACGAGTAATCGTATCTCGGCGAACCCGCACCGAGGAGTACGTTTTTTAAAGAACAAACGTAAAGATGCTCGTAAGTTGCGGAGTTTTTCTCGGTTGAAGTTCTCGTATAAACCGAGCCTACGACGCTTTGAAGTTCGCCCGAAAGAGGTTCGAGAGTTTTGAACGAATAACTCATATTAGCTTCGTGTTTGAAGTTTCTGAACAACAAAAGCATAAGGTTTATATCGATATAGCCGTTTTTGGCGTAATTTTTAGCTTCAATATCCTTTTTAGCTCTTTCGTAAAACTGCTCGCCGCTCTCGTCGCCTTCGTGAATTTCGATTTTGGCAACGGCGTTTCCGTCGGCGTAATTTATAGTCGAGGTATAACGGGTTCTCTTGAAATCGTAGCCGTTCTTTGAAGAATAAGGAACGGTGTTATCCACGGTTTTAACCGATTTTATAGGGTTAAAGCCTTTGTTTATGCCCTCGAATAATGTTTCGGTTTCGGTTACGTCCGTAAAATCGTGAACGTCGCCGGTGGTTTTAACCTCGTAAGAACCGTAAACCGTTAAAGAGGTTTTGTAAAGATAAGTTCCGTCCTCGTTTGCAACGAGAGAGGTTTTATATCTCGAAGAGAGAGTTTTTCCGTTATCGTCGGTAACGGTAGTCGTTTTAAAACCGAGATAATCGTTTTGTTGAGTTTTATTCCAAAGACCGTCCTTTTCGTCCACGGAATAAACTTTATATTCGATAACTTCCTCTTTTCCGACGGGCGTTTCGGAAGCGGTGTTCTGATTCCAGTAAGAACCGGTGAAAGTCGTGGGGGGCGTGGTTTGCCCGCAACTTGCAAAAGCAAAAAGGGCGAGTGCGCCCGAAATTGCCGCAATAAATTTCTTTTTCATATTTTCTCCTTGATTTCCTGAATTTCATTCTAACATAAACCGCAAAAAAAAGAAAACAAAAAATTAAAGAAAAACGAATTTTTCACAATATAGTTATGGAAAAGGAAGGCCGTATGTGTTATAATGGAAATATATTTTAAAAAAAGAGGGATAAAATGGTTTTACACGGAGTTAAAACTTATTACTCGGCGATAAACGCCGCCGCGGAAATCGTTGCGGGGCTCGGCGTATCTCCTGCGGAAAGAACCGTGGTTTTTTGCGAGGACAAACTTACGCTCTCGATGGAAAAGGCGATAATCGAAAAAATCGGCGGAACTTTTAACGTGGAAGTTCTCACTTTCGGCAGATATATAAGGAAAAACGGCTCGGTTAAAAACGCTCTCACCAAGGAAAGCGCGGCGATAGTCGTTAAAAAAATTCTCGGCGAAAAGAAAAAAGAACTCACGGCTTTATCGAGGCTTACCTCTTCCCCGTCGTTCGCGTTTGAAATGAGCGAACTCATCGCGCAGCTTAAATCGGCAAAGGTTACGCCCGAAATGATTATCGAAGCGAGCGGAAGCAACGAGAGGAGCGTTAAAGCGAAAATTCACGATATTGCCGTTATTTTTAAGGCCTACGAGGAGTTTTTGAAAAACAGAGGGCTCACCGACCAGAGCGGAATTCTCGATTCCGCCCCCCTTCTTATCTCCCGCGACGAAAAACTGAAAAAATCCAAGGTAATCATTGCCGGCTATTCCTCCGTCACCAAGCAAATTTGCGAAATAATAAAAACTCTTAAAAAAACCGCGGCGTCGCTGGACGTTATAGCCGTGCGCGGAGAAAACGACGAACTTTACGGAAACGAGTTTTTTAATTTCGTTAAAAATCTGCCGGGCGTAGAAATTAAAGACGGCGATAAAACGGACGATTATTCACCCGAACAACTCGCTCTTTTAAACGGACTTTTCGACCATCATCGGTTTGCAAAAGCGGGGCTATATAGCGATAAAGTGAATATTTTTGAAGCAAAAAGCGTGAGCGAAGAGGTGGATTTCATCGCCAAAAGAATAACCTATCTCGTGACGGAAAAGCATTATAGATTTTCCGATTTTTGCCTCGCCGTGGGAAATTTGCCGACTTATTCCTTAAAGATAAAAAAGACGTTCGACGATTATAAAATACCCTATTTTTCGGACGAAAAACGCTCGGTTTTCACTCACCCGCTCGCAAAACTCACGCTGTCGCTTTTAAAAGCCGCGGCACGGGGCGGGGATTTGGACGAGATAAAGAAAATCATTCAGAATTCGCTTTTCATTTCGGATAAAAGCGTTGCGGACTCGTTTATAAGCGAAATAACGAAAAACACCGTCACTTCCAAGCTTTTTCTCGATAAAAGTTTTGCGATTTCGGACGATTTGACGATTATCGCCAAGAGCGAGGTTATAACCGATTACGTTTTGAAAATCAAACGCAAGGATAAAGCCTCGGAGTACGTTAAAATTCTCGAAAAGTTTTATAAAGCGGCGTTCGTTCGCGAAAACGCGGAGAAAATCGAGGAAATGCTCGACGAAATGAACGCCGAGGAAGAATCGGCGTTTTTGACTTCCGCGCTCGATAAAGTGATTGCGATAGCTCAAAAAACGGGCGAGGTTCTGGGAGACGACGAAATTACGCTTGCGGAATTTTCAAAACTCCTCGAAGCGGGTTACAAGGCGTGCGAGGTGCGGCTTATTCCCCAGCTTCTCGATTGCGTTTACGCGGCGGAGCTTAAAGATTGCAGGTTTAAAAGATTCCGCTGCCTTTTCGCCGCGGGTTTGAACGGCGAAGTGCCTTACGTCAAAAGCGACACAGCTCTTCTTCTCGACAGCGATATTTCGGAATTAAAAGAACTTTCCGTTGAGATAGAGCCTAAAATAAGCGTGGTGAACAAGCGCGAAAAGGAAGCCGCGGGGCTTGCTTTTTCGTCGTTTGAAGAGGATTTGTTCCTTTCTTACAGCCTGCTTTCGCCCGAGGGGAAGCAAGGGATAAGGAGCGACGTTATAGATTACGTTCAGCGTATTTTCTGCGATAAGAACGGCGAACCGTTAAAAGCGTTTAATTCCCTTTCCGTTTTAATCGGCGCGGAAAAGGAAACGGGCGAAAGAAAGGACGTTCTCGAAGCCATCGGTTATATGCGTTTACGCCCCGCGTTTTTCTCGCTCGTAAAGGACGCCGATAACTATAAAAACGGGGCTATAAGTTCGTTATCGGCAGTTTCTGCGTTTTTGGGCGCGCTTAAAGAATACGAAAACGGAGATAAACTCCCCTATGCGGAAATGCTTTTAAAAAAGGCCGACGGGAAGATTCCGACGCGTAAAAACGTCCCCGTTTGCAACTATTTCGAGAACGATAAAGTTTCGGCAAGCAAGCTCGAATGTTATTACTCCTGCCCGTATAAATGCTTTATAAAATACGGACTCGGCGCGACGGATAAAATTACGGGCGACATACGCGCGCTCGATTTCGGAAACGCCCTTCACAACGTTGCGGAAATTTTCGTGCAAAGAATGAGCGAAGCCGAAACTGCGGAAGAAGCCGAAAAACTTGCCGAGGAAATAATCGAAGAGGTTCTCTCTTCGCCCGATATAACGAAATTCGCGCGGCGCGGCGATTTCGCTTACTCGTTAAAGCTCGTTAAAAAAGAGGGCAAAAAACTTTGCGGAAATATTTACGACGAGTTTAAAAACTCCGGATTTCGCTCCGTCGGGCAGGAAGTTTGGTTCGACGATTGGGCGGAATATAAGGCTTTGCCCGTCAGAACGGCTAAAAACGTTTACAGGCTCAACGGTAAGGCCGACAGGGTTGACAAATATAAAAATTACGTCAGGATTATCGATTATAAAACGGGAAAAGTCGACGAAAAGGTTAAGGACGGCAGTTTTTACACCGGAAGAAATATTCAGCTTTACCTTTATATGAACGCGTTCGTTAAAAGCGGCGAAGAGCCTGCGGGAGCTTATTATTACGCCGTGAACGATACTTTTAAAAACCCCGAAAGCAAAACCGAAAAGGCGCGCGTGATGGCGGGCAAAACCCTTGCCACCGACGAAATCGTGAACGCCACCGACAAGAGGTTCGTTGAAAACGGAAAAAGCGAAGTTATCGACGTTAAAAAATCCAAGAAGGGAAAATACGGCGGGGAAACCTGCGACGGCGTTGCTTTGCGCGGCTATATGAAATACGCGATGAAACTTGCCGAGCAAGCCGTTTCGGATATTGAAAGCGGGGTTATCGTTCCTTCGCCTTACGAAAAAGCCTGCGACTACTGCGAGTACGGCGGAATTTGCGGTTTCGACGAGGAAGCCGGCTATAAAACGAGAAAGGTCACCGGCGTGACGAAAGATACGATTGTGGAAGCCGCTTACGCAGACAAAAACGAAGAAAAACGTGCCGAAGCGGACGGAAATCATAGCGAAACGAATAACGGCGAAACGATAGAAACTAACGGGGGAACGAAAGAAAAACGCCCCGAAACGAATGAAATTAACGGCGAAGGGGGTGAAAAATATGGCAAATAAATCAAAATTTACGGACGAACAACTTAAAGCGATAACCGAAACCGAGGGAAATATGCTCGTTTCCGCCTCGGCGGGAAGCGGAAAAACCACCGTGATGCTCGAAAGAATTATCGGACTCGTTCTCGAAAGCAAAGCGAAAATTTCGGAAATACTCGCCGTAACGTTCACCGACGCCGCCGCTTCCGAAATGAAGCAAAAACTCGTGAGAAAACTTCGGGAAAGGCTCGTTTCCGGCGAGGATAATTCCTTAATCCGCGAGGCGTTGGAAGAAGTTCCCACGGCAAGCGTTTCCACGATACATAAGTTTTGTTCGGATTTATTAAGGCGGTATTTTTACGAGATAGGCATAGAGCCGTCCTTTAAAATAGCCGATAAAATCGTTGCCGCGGAGATAAAAAACGCCGCGGAGGACAAGGTTTTTTCAAGGCTTTACGAAGAGGGTGACGAAGATTTTCTATATCTCGTCCGTATTTACCGCTCGGGAAGAAACGATTCCGAACTGAAAAAGATAATTCAAAGGGTTGCCGAGCTTGCTTCTTACGAAAAAGAACCCGAAAAATTCCTTGAATTTTGCCAAAAAGAGCCTACGGAGGCCGAATATAAAAATCTCGAAAAGGACGTTGAGGAAATTTTCAAACGCCGGGCCTATGAACTTATCGAGCCTTTTGAAAAAATACGCCTGAAAGTCGTTTCGAAAGATGGCGCGAACCCAGATAAGATAAATCCTTATTTCGACGGCGTAAACTTCAAACTCAACGCGATAGTAAACGCCCCCACTTTCCCTCTTCTCATCTCGGCTTGCGCCGAAAGCGTGATGAAATCGCCAAGTATTCCGGGCGACGCGGAATATAAACCGGCGTTTGAAAAACTCAAAGAAAAGCTCAAAAAAATCAAAGACAAAGCAGAACTTATGCTTATCGGCGGCGAGGACGCGGATAAAACCCGATTTTTAACCACGGGGCGAACGACGAAAGCCATTGCAAAGCTCACGGCGGCGTTTATGGAAGAATACGCCGATATGAAAGCGGAAGAATCGCTCGTGGATTTTTCCGACCTCGAACATCTTGCTTATAAACTCCTCGTTTCGTCGAAAGAGGCTTTGGACGACGTGAGAAAACGATATAAATACGCTTTTTGCGACGAATATCAGGACGTAAACGGAATTCAGGAAGCTATTTTAACCCTCGTCGCGCCGAACAATTTGTTTATGGTGGGCGACGTTAAGCAGTCCATTTACGCATTCCGCGGTTGCAACCCGAAGATTTTCGCCGATAAATTCGCGAGATACGAAAAAGGCGAGGGGCAGGCGGTTACGATTGCCGACAATTTCCGCTCCACCGATAACGTTCTTTCCGCCGTGAACAACGTTTTTTCCGCCGCAATGACGGAAAGTTCCGCCGGGATAAATTACGCCGTTCACCCGATGATTTTCGGGAAAAAATACCCTGCGAACTCCGGGTTCGTCGCCTTGCATCTCATAGAGGGCGACGCCAAGGAAACGGAAGCTCCGCACGGGGTTTACAATCTGGTTAAGGACGCCGAAACTCCCGACGAAAACGACGATTTTTACGAAGGGTTGCTCGTCGGCGAAATTATCGAAAAAGAGCTTGGGCAAAAAATCTACGACGTCGAAAAAAGGGACTGGCGCGCCGTTGAGCCGAAAGATATTGCAGTTTTGCTGCGAAACACAGGCGGTTTCACCGCGAACGTGATAAAAACTCTTACGAGGCTTAACGTTCCCGTGAGTTCGGCGGCGAAGGATTCCGTTCTCGATTACCCCGAAATAAAACTTTTGAAGGATATTTTGAGCCTTATCGATTTTTACGCCGACGATTCGCCGCTCATTTCCGTGCTTAAAAGCTCGGTCGGCTGTTTAGGCGAGGAGGAACTTGCCGCAATCAGGGAGGAAGCTCCGCCCGCGCGCAAGGCGGCAAACGGAAAACACAAAGTTCCCCCCACATTCCTCGAATGTGTGGAAAACTACCGCAAAAACGGAAAACAGGAAAAAATACGCGCAAAACTTAACAAATTCGACGATTATTTTAAGAAAATACGCTTGCTTGCCGAATTTAAAGGCGCGGGAGAAATTCTCGTTAAGGTGATAAAGGACTGCTCGCTCGATTTGGAAGTGCTCACCGGCAGGCTCGGGGAATTGCGCCTTGAAAGAATGAACAGGTTTATCGCCGAGAGCGTTAAAGACGGCGAAAAACTAACCGTGAGCGAATTTTTGAAGAATATCGAAAACGCCGATGACGAAATTTCGCTTTCGGAAGCGGGCGGAAGCAATTCCGTTTCGGTAATCACGATGCACTCGTCGAAAGGGCTGGAATATCCCGTCGTGATTTTGGCGGGCTTGGGAAGAAGCTTCAACAGAGCCGACGAAAAGGAAAGGCTTTTATATTCCGCGAAGTACGGAATCGCGCCGCAAGCTTACGACGAATCGACGATGACGAAGCGCGAAACGCTGAAACGATTTTTGGTGAAAAACGAAAAGGAACGCGACCTCGCGCGCGAGGAAATGCGGCTTTTATACGTTGCGATGACCCGCGCGAAAAACAGGCTTCACCTCGTTGCAAGCGAGGAACTCCCGCTCGAAAGAACCGCCGAAACCGCTTCTTACGCAAAGAAATTCGTAGATTATCTTTCCGCTTGCGATATGCCCGTTATCGTGCACGAAAAAACGGAGATAAAAACGCTGGCAAAAGCGGAAGAAACTTTGGAGACGAAACCGAGCGGAACCGTGAAGGAATCGCTTAAAAAGCGAATTCTCGAAGGGATTTCCTTTGAATATCCGTTTGCCGCGGACACGCTGCTTCCCGTTAAGCGCGCGGTTACGAAGCTCTCGGAAGAAATGGCGAAAAACAAACCGAAAATTCATCGAGCTTACGAGGAAGACGGCGAGGAATCGGCGGAGGTTTACAACGATTTGTTCGACGATTTCGGCGGTTTCGATAACCCCGACGGTTTCGATAACCCCGACGGTTTCGATAAACCCGACAATTCCGCAGATTTCGGAAGCGTCGGCGGCGCGGATTTTCCGCACGAAAAAAAGACTTCGTTTGAAGCTAAAAGAATATCGGACAAGGACAAGGCGAACGAGGTCGGCACGGCTTATCACAGGTTTTTGGAAAAGCGGGATTTAAACGAGAAAAACGTCGATAACGAACTTATAGCCCAACTTTCGCGTGGTGATTTAACCGAAGAACAAGCGAAAATGCTCGACGAGAACGTCTTGAAAAGAGTTGTGGAAAACCCCGTTTTCGAGGAACTTAAAAGCTACGATATTTACCGCGAGCAGCCGTTCGTCGTGGGGCTTTCCGCGCAGGACGCGGGTTTTGAAAACGCAACGAGTCCGATACTCGTTCAGGGGATTCTGGACCTTCTTGCGATAAAGGGCGACGAGGCGATAATTCTCGATTACAAGGCCACGAGAAAGAGCCGCGAAAAGATGCTCGAAACTTATCGGCCGCAGCTTGAAATTTATAAAAAGGCGGTTGAAAAAACGCTTAAATTGAAGGTCAAGAAAACGATTTTGTTCAATCTTTACACCTGCGAAACGATGGAAGTGAAGTAAACGCCGCATAGATAAACCAAAACGATTTCGATAAGCGTCGAAAAAATTACGCCGCCCGTTGCGAATTTTCGCAACGGGCGGCGTTTTCGTAGCCAAGCGGGTTAAAATCTCATTCGGCTAAATCAATAAACGAAAAAATTACTTTATCAATAAATGAAATAAATCACTTTATATTTGCCGTCGTTCACCATTTTCGTGACGGCGCGTTTTAATTTTCCGCGCGTTTCCTCGGGCATCGCGCCGGTTTTTCTGTTGATTTCGTCCAGAACGAGTTCGCCGAGCGGTCTGCCGAAAACTTTCGCTTCGGAAACGTTACCCTCGCGCGTTTCGTCGGAGATGAAATCCATAAAATCTTCGCATTGCTTTTTCGTGCCGGAAATGGGGTTCACCGAAGCTCTTACGCCGACTTTAACGACGTGCAGGCTCTCGGTCGTTGCGGTCACTCTCACTCCGTAGCGATTGCCCTGCTTCACGAGCGTAGGCTCGCCGATTTCAACGTCTTTTTCGGACGGCAAAACGATTCCGTAACCCTTTGCGTCGGCGTCTTCGAGCCCCGAGCGGATTCTGTCGTATTCCCATTTCGCCTTTGAAAGGTCTCTGACGAAACTGATGAGTTTATATTCTCCGTCGATGGTTTCGCCGCAGGTTTCGCTGATAACGTCGTAGAAAAGCCCTTTGTCGGCGTTCACCGTAACGGTAACTTTTCCTTCGCCCGCGTCCGATTTTATGCCTGCGGGAATGATTTTATCGATTTTCGCAAGCGCGTCTTCGAGCATATACGCGTCCTTCATTTTAACCATATTCGCGGAAGATTCCTTAACCGCGGAAATAATTTCCGCAACGACGCGATTTTCGCTCGGCAAAGCGCAAAGCCAATCCGGAAGCTCCACGTCCGCGGAGCGAATCGGAAATTCGGAAAGTGCGCTTTCCATAACGGCGGTGAAGCCGTCCTCGCCGCAATTCAAAACGTCGAGCGGAACGACGGAAACGCCGTATTTTTCCTCCAACGTTCTTTTGAGCGCAAGCGTTTCTTTGTCGTTCGGGTTTTTGCAGTTAAGGCAAATTACGAACGGCTTGCCGATATTTTTAAGCTTTTGAACGGTCAATTCTTCTGCTTTTACGTAATTTTCTCTTGGAATTTCGGTGAAACTGCCGTCCGTCGTAACGACGACGCCAATCGTCGAATGTTCGGAAATGACCTTATCCGTGCCGAGTTCCGCCGCTTTTTCAAACGGAAGCGGCTCGTTTTGCCAAGGCGTTTGAACCATTCTCGGCTCGCCGTTTTCCTCGTGGCCGATTGCGCCGTCCACCATAAAACCTACGCAATCGATGAGTCTGGTTTTTGCGGTGGTTTTGCCGCCGAAAGTAACTTTAACCGCCTCTCCGGGGATAAATTTCGGTTCGGTCGTTGTCACCGTTTTGCCTGCACCCGACTGCGGAAGCTCGTCGGTTGCGATTTTCTTTTTGTTTTTGCCGACGATGTTGGGCGTTATCAAAAGCTCGGCGAAGCGTTTGACGAAGGTTGATTTGCCCACTCTCACGGGGCCGACCACGCCGACGTAAATATCGCCGCCCGTTCTTTTGCCGATGTCGCTGTATATGTCGTATTTTTCCATAAAAAACTCCTGCTTACGGTATTATTCTATTAAACGAAAGTGCGTAATATTCTCTCGGCAGGTAAAATTTTTGAAAATCTCGTAGTCGCCTTTTATTTTTTATATAATGATTATGGCGACCGAAGCGGCAATGCGGCAAACGTGATAAATGTGACGAGTGCGGTAAATGCGTCGCAAAACGAACCTTGCCGAAGAACGAGCCGAAAGGTTTTAATTTGCGTTTCGGAAAGGTGAACGATTGTCAAAAGCGGGGCTATAAGTCGATTATCGCATAGTTTTTGCAAAAATAACTCGGCTTGCGTTTTTTAAAAAAACGCAAGCCGAGTTGCCGTATGTCGCTCGTATGGATAAAAACGTCGGCCGCTCGGTCGTATGCGATAAAAAACGCCCGCCAAACGGCGGGCGTTGCGTATTCTTTAATGAGTTACGGTTGTGCGGTGTGGTCGAGTTTCGTTAAAACGGCTTGAAAATAATCGGGAAGCGGAGCTTCAAAACTCATTCTTTTGCCCGTCTTCGGGTGAGTGAGTTCAAGCCTGAACGCGTGCAGAAGTTGCCCGTTGAGCTTGAATTTTTGCGTTTTATAACCGTAAACCGGGTCGCCGACGATGGGGTGACCTACGTACTTCGTATGCACTCTTATCTGGTGCGTCCTGCCCGTTTCGAGTGAGAATTCCATAAGGGTGTAATCCTTGTAACGCTTGATGACCTTATAATGCGTCACCGCGCGCCTGCCCTCGCTTTTCACCGCCATCATAGTACGATTTTTATCGCTTCTGCCGATAAAAGTATCGATAACGCCCGAGTTTTGCTTAACCACGCCTTCCACGAGCGCGATATAAATCCGTTTGCAGGTTTTGTTTTTGATTTGCTCGGAAAGGGAAACGTGTGCCGCGTCGTTTTTCGCAACGACTAAAAGTCCGGACGTGTCCTTATCGATTCTGTGAACGATTCCCGGGCGGATTACTCCGTTTATTCCGCTTAAAGAATCGAGGTGATATAAAAGCGCGTTGACGAGCGTTGAACCGTGAACGCCGTTGCCCGCGTGGACGGTAAGCCCCTGCGGCTTGTTGATAACGGCAACGTCCTCGTCCTGATAAACCACGTCGAGCGGAATGTTTTCGGCTTCGAGGTCGAGTTTAACGGGTTCGGGCAAAATTACGGTGATTTCGTCGCCGATTTTCAGGGTTTTCCCCGCCTTTTCGCATTTTCCGTTCACGGTGACGTTGCCGTCGTCCACGAGTTTTTTGATTGCCGAGCGGGTTTTATCGATTTTTTCGGACAAAAACACGTCTAATCTTTCGGTTTTGTCCGAAACGAAGGTTTTAGTTTCCATTTTCGGGGTTTGCTTTGCCTGCCGGGCCTTCGGAAGCCGAATTATCGGAGGCGTCGTTGCGGGCGTTATCGGAGGCGTTATCGCAGGCGTTGCCGTGGGTATTATCGCAAGAGCCGCTTTCGATTAAATCTTCTTCTTTAAGCGAATCGGCAACGAGTTTTTTGGCTTCGTCGATTTTCTCGGCGTTTTCGGCTTGTTTGCGTTCGAGCTCCTCGCGGCGTTTCTTTGAAACGAAAATCGCGTCCTTGCTTATGAACAAAATGTCGATAACGAGCATAATCGCGCCGACGACGAGAGAAATATCCGCAACGTTAAAGATATAGGGGAAATACTCTTTTCCGTTTATCTCGATTATGACGTGAATCATATCCCTGACGTAACCGCCGTCGGTAAAGATTCTGTCGATAAAATTCCCGAGCGCGCCCGAGATAATGAGCGCGAGCGCGGTGTTGAGCCATTTGCCGCGGTTTTTCGAGAGGAAAAGGTAGGCGACGATTCCGCCGAGAATAATTACGGTGGCGATGATGAAAACGAGCCTGCCGTTGTTTAAAAAACTGAAAATGCCCATCATTCCGTTGTTATTCTCGCAGTATTCGATTTCGAGAAACCCGTCGATTACTTTTGTGATGAGAATTTTATCGTTGCCGAGCGAACCCGGGGTTGCGCCGGAAAGCGACGCCACGACGGCTTTCGTCACTTGGTCGAGAATAAGAACGAGTATGGCTGCGACTGCGTACCACATAAAAAACTCCTTTCGGTTAAAGGCTTTCGCCGCGTCTGACCTTGTCGAGCATATCCGCTTTGAGGGCGTAAAGCTCGTCGGAAAGGTCCACTTTATAAACGTGCGGCTGGTCGAGACGTTTATATTCGTCCCAGAAGGAATCCATTTCCTCCGCCGCGTATTTTTTGATTTCTTTAAGTTCGGGTATTTCGTAAACGAGCTTGCCGTCCTTGATAATCTGAACGGGCAGTTCTCTTACGAAATAGTTCTCAAACGTGATTTTCTTCCATCTTTCGATGGGGTGATACAAGGTGAGCGGCTTTGAAAAATCGATTTTTTCGCCGCGGAGCGCGATGAGGTCGGCTTCGGCTTTGCCGGTCGCCTCGTCGTAAATTCTGTAAATGGTTTTAAACCCGGGGTTGGTGATTTTTTCGGTGTTGTCCGAAACTTTGATTTTCGGAACGAGCTTCCCGTTTTCTTCAACCGCCGCAAGCTTGTAAACTCCGCCGAGCGAGGGCATATCTTCGCTCGTTATGAGTTTCGTGCCGATGCCCCAGCTGTTTATTTGCGCGCCTTGAAGTTTAAGGCTTTGAACAAGTTTTTCGTCCAAATCGCCCGAAGCGCAGATAATCGTATCGGGATAACCGGCGTCGTCGAGCATTTTTCTCGCGCGCTTCGTGAGATACGCAAGGTCGCCCGAGTCTATTCTTATTCCGAGCGGCTTTTTGCCTTTCGCTTTAAGTTCGTCGAAAACCTTTATGGCGTTGGGAATTCCGCTTTTAAGCGTGTCGTAAGTGTCAACCAGAAGAAGCGCGGCGTCGGGATAAGTTTCGGCGTAAGCCCTGAAAGCTTCCAGTTCGCTCGGGAAATTCATAACCCAGCTGTGAGCGTGCGTTCCCGCAACGGGAACGGAAAACATTTTGCCTGCCAGAACGTTGGAAGTGGAATTGCAACCGCCGATAATCGCCGCTCTCGCGCCGTAAATGCCAGCGTCCGGACCTTGCGCCCTTCTCAAACCGAATTCCATAACGTTGTCGCCCTTCGCCGCCCTGCACACCTTTGCCGATTTGGTTGCGATAAGCGTTTGGTGATTGATTATGTTTAAAACCGCCGTTTCGATAAGTTGCGCCTCGATTACGGGAGCTTTTACGGTGAGAATAGGCTCGCTCGGGAAAACCATCGTTCCTTCGGGAACGGAATAAACGTCGCCGGTGAACTTCAAGTTTTTAAGATAATTTAAAAAGCCCTCGTCGAAGAGGTTAAGACTGCGAAGATACGCGATTTCTTCTTCGCCGAAGTTTAAACCGAGGATATAGTCCACGGCCTGTTCGAGTCCTGCGGCAAGAGAGTAAGTTATGAGTTCTTTTCTGCGGAAGAACACGTCGAAAACGGCAATCTCTTCCGTTTTGCCTTCGAGGTAATACCCGTTCATCATCGTGAGTTCGTAAAGGTCGGTGAGGAGGGTAAGATTTCTTTTTTCCATAGTTTAATCCTTTTTAGTCAATCGGGTAATCAGGACAAATCGGGTAATCGAGGGGTGAATTCCCGCGCGATTACGCTCGGTTTTGCTTGATTTCGTTCGATTACGCTCGTTTATGCGCCGCCGCGGCCGACGGCCGCGGCGGCGCATAAAGCGCAAAAACTTAATCTTTTTTATTCAAAACGTCGTCGGAAGGGTGTTTGAAAACCACTTCGGGTTTAGCTTCTTCCTTTGCCTTTTCCTCGGCGTCTTTTTCGGCTTTTTGCTCGTAAAACGACTTATAGCCCGGCTTTTCGTCCGTGCGCTCGACGATAAGCTTCTTCGATTTGAGAAGAAACAGAATTGCGAACCCTATTAAAACGAGAGCCAAATCGATGAATAAAATTCCGTACCATTCGATTTTAAGCGCAACGAACAAAAGGGTTAAACCCACGCAAAACAGGATATAACCCGTTGCGGTTTCGTATCCGCCGTTCACGATAAGCCCGTAAACGAAAAACGTTATTCCGAGTCCCGCGGAAAGAATCATAAATCCGAGCAAAAACGCATTCATTTTGAATACGTCGGTGAGGGCGAGGATAAATCCCGTTGCCGAAAGCACTACCGTTGCGATTGCCGCAACGATACCCCAAACCAAAAAGTTCGTCTTTTTATCGTTCATTATTTTTCTCCTTTATTCGAGTTTTTATTCGTTTCGTCGGAAGCGGTTTCGCCTCCGTCGCCGTCGTCGGCTTTTTCGCCTTTATCCGCGTTTTCGCCGCTTTTATCGGTTTCTTCTTTCTCGGCGGTTTCGTTAGTTTCGCCCGCCTCGCTCGTTTCGCCGGTTTCGCCCGTTTCGATTACGACCGGCTTTTCGGGCGGCATCGGCAACGTGACGGCCCGGTTCTTTTTTTCGAGGAATTTGATATGAATTTTCCCGTCGCGTCGCATAGTGTCCAAAATGAGGAGCACGCCGCCGATAACGAGAATTATTGAAAAGAGCGTCATAGCGGGAATCGAGGTGTCCTTGCCGAAAAGCGGCAGGTTATATTCGGACGAGCGCAACGGTTCGAGAACTCCGCGGATAATTCCGTAGCCGACGAAGTATCCGCCGGTCATATAACCGTAAGTGTTTCCGCGCATTTTCCAGAAAATGATATAAAGGGCGAGGAAAAGCAGGAAATTGAGCGTTCCTTCATAGAAAAACAAAGCCTGATGCCATTCGTAGCTTTCCGCCGTGCCGATTTGCACGGCCGCGGGGAAGAACTGCCACGCCTCGTTGGTGATTTTTTGCCCGTAAACTTCCTGGTTGAAGAAATTGCCCCATCTTCCCATCATCTGGCCGAGCGGAACGACGACCGCCGCAAGGTCGAAAACTTTAAGTACGGAAATCTTTTTTATTCTGCAAACGATGAAAATCGCAAGCGCGCCGGCGGCAAGTCCGCCGTAAATCGCAAGTCCGCCGTTTCGTATGTCGATAATCGCAAGGAAAGGGTTTTCGGCGTTGATAAACGTTTTTATATCGAAAATAACGTACCAAAGCCTTGCCCCGACGATGCAGCTGGGGACGATTGCAATCATAAGGTCGAGAATGAAATCGGGATTTTCGCCCTTGCGCTTGAACATCGGCGCGGCGACGAGGCAACACAAAATCATTCCCGTAACGATGCAGATAGCGTAATAATAAATGGAAAAATTACCTATCTGAATATGGTTGGTGTGAAATTTACCGTTGAATAAAAATCCGTCGGTGTTGAGTAGGTTTTGCAACATAATAATTTCCTTTGTCCGGCGAGAACCGCGCGGCTTGCCGAAACGCTCTTCCGTGACCGAAAAGGCCGTCGCGACAATTTATAATTATACGAATACTATTATAATACAATTTCGCCGTTCTTGCAAGTATTTATAACAACCCCAGCGCGTAAACGGCCTCGTAAACGCCGTCGAGGTCGGATTTCGTGACGTATTTTGCAAGTTTTTTAAGCGAAACGGGCGAATGAGCCATCGCAACGCCGAACTCCACGGCTTTAAACATCGCCAAATCGTTCTCGCTGTCGCCGAAGCAATAGGTGTTTTCGCGGCGGACGCCGAGATAATCGCAAATCTTTTTTATCATAACGTCCTTGCCGTGCCCCTCGTTCATACATTCGATATAATGGTCGAGGTCGACGACGAAAAACTGCTTTTTAAGGTAATTGACGACGTCCTCGTCTATCGGGATAAAACCGCCGTTATCGTCCGAAAATTTGATGGTGGAAAACTTCGAGAGCGGATAATTTTTCGTATCTTTAAGGAAATTCATATCGTCTTTTTCCTCGCCGAGATAGCGCGGGAGCGAGCCGCGATATTTATAAAATCCGTTCACGCCCTCGAAAACCGTTCTGCGCAGGTATTTTTCGGGCATATTAAGTAAATAATCGATTTGTTCGGGCGAAAAATCGCGGCGGTAAATGGTTTTGCCGAAAACCGTCGCCTCGCACCCGCCGAAGGCGTAAGCGTCGAAAGGTACGTTTTCGATAAGCGAAAAAGCGGTGTTTCCGCGGCTTCTTCCGGAAGCGTAAACCAAAACGTAACCCGCTTCGTGCAATTTGTTAAGCGTTTCCAGCGTTTTATCGCCGTATTTCCCGAACCACAACGTTCCGTCGAAATCGAAAAACAACGCTTTTTTGTCTTTAAAATCGTTTTTCAAGCTGTTCATACAGCTATATAATAATGTTTTTCCCCGCTCGTGTCAAGGGAATTTTGTTAAAACGATTATATAACGACGGTGTCAAAACTTTCACAAAATCTTAACAAAAAAAGTATTGACAATCCGAAAAAACGGTGTTATACTGTTAGCAGTTGAAAGGTTAGAGTGCTAACAAACAAAACGAGTGAGTGCTAAAACCCGAGACCGATAAAACGAAAATTTACATAGGGATTCCATTCGCCATCACTAATTACCGAAAAGGCGTCTTTTTTGCCATTTCCCGCGACCGTTCGGGCGCAGTACGCCCGGTACGGCAACCCTCACGCTCGCAAAAAATCTTCAAAAAATACGCTCTTTTCGGTGCGAGGCATTTTTGCGGATGAGAAACCGACCGCAATGCGGCTCGTTTAGGCAAGGCAAACGCCCGAAGTTGTACTTGACCGTACTACGAGCGGCGTTTAACGCCGCATAAATCGGTTTATCGCCGCAAAAATAGTTAGTGATGACGAATGGAATCCCTATAAGGAGATAATATTATGAGAAACTATTTAGTAAGAAGAAATAACGACAACAACCTTGACTTTTTTGACGACGCTTTCAACAGCTTCTTCAAACCTATGTTTTACGAGGAAAAATACAACACGATGAAAACGGACATCAAAGAAACCGAAAATTCTTACGTTATGGACGTTGAAATCCCCGGGTTCGACAAAAAGGACGTAAACGTTTCGCTTAAAGACGGGTATCTTACGATTACCGCCGAAAAGAAGGAAACCGAAGAGGATAAAAAAGGCAATTATATAAGAAGAGAGCGTTCCGCTTCTCTTTCGAGGAGTTATTACGTCGGCGACGTTTCCAAAGACGCCGTTAAAGCAAAATACGAAAACGGTATTTTGTCAATCGAACTTCCCAAGGAAGAGCCTAAAAAAGAACTTACTCACAACGTGGAAATTCAATAATTTTTGATTTGCGAGGGCTTGAAACCGTTTAGGTTTTAAAATCGTTCGAGTTTTAAATCGTTCGGGTTTCCGCCCCGCTCGCCGTTCGGCGAGCGGGGCGGAATTTTTTTTGTTTACGCCGAGGAAATCTGTCGTTAGGCTTGCTTAAAATCCGATTTTATTGTATAATGTACGGCGTAAGGTTTCGGCGGCGAAAACGCTTTGGTCATACGGCGACTTCGGCAGCGCGCCGCTTAAAACCGACAGACCTTTTACAGGAGAAAAAATGAAAACCAACGGTAATTTTGAAGAATTCAGAATCGAACGCTTCAAGTTTAAAGGAAAAAAGGCGACCGTCGTTTTCCCGAAGGAATTTTGCGAAGGCAGGAAATGGCTTTTCAAAACCGAATATTTCGGCGCGTTTCCGGAACTCGAAGAGGCTATGCTCGCCAAGGGTTACGCCGTTATCAATATCGAAAACGGAACGAGATGGTGTATGGATTCCGACACGGAAAGGCAGAATTCGTTTGTGAAGCACGTTATTAAAAAATACGATTTAAACGAAAAAGGCGCGCTCGTCGGAATGAGTTGCGGCGGAATGCAGGCGATTTTCCTCGCCGCAAAACACCCGAAGCACGTTGCGTGCGTTTATCTCGACGCGCCCGTAGTCAATCGTTTGTCCTGCCCTTGCGCGGTGGGAAGGGACGTCGGCGAAAACGCGATGTACGAGGAGATGAAACAAGCCACCGGCTGGACGGTAAAAGAGCTTATCGCAAGCAGGGAAGAGCCGCTCGATTATCTCGGCAAACTCGTTAAAAACAAAATCCCCTGCGTTCTCGTTTGCGGCGACAGTGACAACACCGTTCCTTACGACGAAAACGGAATTTACGTTGCGGAAAAGTATCGAAAAAGCAACGTTCCGTTCAAGCATTTCTTAAAAGCGGGTTGCGACCATCACCCTCACGGATTGGATAACCCCGCGCCGATAATCGATTTTATAACCGAAAACTATTAAATTGAAACCTATTAGGAGGAATATATGAAAAAAGTAACGCTTTTAGGCGATTCCATTCGTATGATTGGCTACGGCAACGCCGTTGCCGAAATGCTCGGCAAAGAGGGCGTGGAGGTTTTCCAGCCCGACGATAATTGCAGATTTGCAAAATACACGCTTCGTATGCTCTTCGATTTGAAGGAACAAATTGCGGGAAGCGACGTTATTCACTGGAACAACGGCCTTTGGGACGTCACCGACCTTTTCGGCGACGGTCAGTTCTCTTCCACGGAGGAATATTGCGAAAATATGCTCCGCATTGCGGACAACCTTCTCAAAATCACGCCGAACGTGATTTTCGCCACGACCACTCCCGTCAGGAATAATTATCCCTATCAGACAGCAGAGGACATAGCGAGATTGAACGCGGCAATCGTTCCGCTATTGAAAGCCAAAAACATAGCGATAAACGACTTATACGGGCTTATTTACCCTGTGAAGGAAGAAGTTATCCGCGATGACGACCTCATTCATCTGAACGAAAAAGGCATCGAACTTTGCTCGAAGCAGGTGTTCGACAGCATCAAAAAATTCTTATAAAAGAAGTGGAAAAATGAAAATAAATTTTTTAGGCGATAGCATTACGGAAGGGGCGGGAGCTTCTTCTATCGAAAACGCATACGTGAGCAAGGTTGCCGAAATTTGCGGCGTCGAAACGGAAAACTTCGGCATTTCGGGAACGAGAATCGCAAGGCAGACTAAGCCGACGGTTTGGAAAACTTTCGATTACGATTTCCAGATGCGCGCGGAGGTTATGGACGACGCGGATTTCGTGTTCGTTTTCGGCGGAACGAACGATTACGGGCACGGCGACGCTCCGCTCGGAAACGAGGATGACACTTCTCCCCGCACTTTTCACGGCGGCTTGAACAATCTTATGAACAAGCTGATTGAAAAATACGGCAAGGAAAAAATAGCGTTCATTCTCCCCACGAGGAGATTTATCGAGGACGACGTTCTCGGACAGGGAAACAGGAAAGAACCCACGACGGATTTTAAGGGTTACGTCGATATAATCCGCGCGGAATGCGATAAACGCGGGATAAGCTATATCGATATGTATAACGACGGATTCCCGAAGCCGAAAGTTGACACGGGCGACGAGTTTACCAAGGACGGTTTGCATCCGAATGACAAAGGTCATTTGCTTATCGCGACGATAATCAAGGATTATTTAATCAAAAACAAAATATTGTAATTGCCGTGCGCGGTCGGCCGGAAAACGGGACGAAAGAAAGTGGCGAACGATTTTTAAAAGGAAGTAACTTATGGGAAAGCCCGATAATTTTACGACGATAAATTTTAAATGGCTGAAATTCGTTATTTGCGGCGACAGAATCGACGTTGCCGACGAAAACGGCGTCGTTCCCGTCGGCGAAAGGTGTAATTTTGCCGAGATAAACGTTGCGGGGTTCAATAAGCCGTCCCATTCGGGCATAAAATTATCGCCCTCCACGGAAGGGTGCAGATTGAAATACGTTTCGCATAAAATCGAGGGCGACGCGCTTTATATAACGCAAAAATCCGACGTTACGGAAGTCGTCACCGAGATTAAGGCTTACGACGGAACTTCCGCACTGCGCGCGAACACGACGGTTAAAAACGTTTCCGACGAGGAAATCGTTCTGGAAAGCGTTTCGGCGTTTTGCCTGCCTATGATTTTGAAAAGCTCCACCGAAAACGCAAAAAATTCCTATTTTACGAGTTTCGCGCAAAGCCATCACTTCGAGTGTCAGCCGATAAGGCGTTCGTTTTTCGATTGCGGATTTGCGGACGGCAAACCCTGCTCGCAAAAGAGAATCGCTTTTTCCAACGTGGGCGGGTGGTCCACGAAAGAGGCTTTGCCGCAAGGAATTATCGAAACCGCCGAAGGGAACGTTTTTATGTTCCAGATTGAAAGCAACAACTCCTGGTATTACGAGATAAGCGACGCCGACGAAAACTTTTATCTTTATCTCGGCGGGGCGACTTCGGAACACGGCTCGTGGTTTAAAAAACTTTCGCCAAAAGCCGTCTATAAGTCGATTAACGCCGTAATTTTAAAGGCATCGACAACAAACGATGCCGTTTGCGATATGGCGGTTTACGTTGCCGACGAAAATCTCCCCGTTATTTTCAACGCTTATATGCACCTCGATTGGGATAGCCCGGACGAGGCGAGAACGAAAACTTATGCGAAGTTTGCCGCGGAGGCGGGCGCGAAGTATTACGTTATCGATTGCGGTTGGCATAACGAAGAACCCGGAAACGAGGTTTATCCTTACGTCGGGCAATGGAAAGAAAGCAAGGCTCGCTTTCCGCACGGGGTGAGGGCAACCACCGATTATATCCGCTCGCTCGGAATGAAAGCGGGGCTGTGGATTGAACCCGAAATTATCGGGCAGAAGTGCGAAGAAATGCTCGGGTTTTACGACGAGGACTGCTTTTTGAGAAGGCACGGCAAAAAAATAGCCGTGATGGGTAGATATTTTCTCGATTATTCCAACGAAAAAGTTTATAAATATACGTTTGAAACCATTCGGCGAATGATTGAGGACTACGGCGCGGATTACGTTAAGCTCGATTATAATCAGGAAATCGGCGTGGGCGCAAACGGCGTTACGGAAAGCTTCGGCGAAGGGCTGGAAAAGCAGTCGGCGGCTTACTTGAAATGGGTTGACGATATTGAAAAGGCTTTTCCGAACGTGATTTTTGAAACGTGCAGTTCGGGCGGTATGCGAATGGATTATCAAACGCTTTCGCATTTCTCGCTCGTTTCCACTTCCGACCAGACCGAATACGAAAAATATCCGTATATCGTCGCGAATTTTTTGGCTGCGGTTTTGCCCGAGCAGGGCGCGGTGTGGAGTTACCCCGTGAACGCTTATCGCTTCGAGGGGAAGCCTGCAAGTTACGAACTTGCGAACAAGCTCGCTTCAAACGAAACGGTTATTATGAATATGGTAAATTCGTTTTTGGGAAGAATGCACCTCGCAAGCCATATCGACCTTTTATCCGACGAAAAGCGCGCTTTAATCAAGGAGGGCGTTGAAGTTTACGATTCGCTCACCGCCGATAAAAAGCAGGCTTTGCCGTTTTTCCCCTGCGGATTTGCTTCTTACGGAGATTTAAACGTCGCCGCAGGTTTGAAAACTGCCGAAAAAGCCTATCTTTCCGTTTATTCTCTCGGAAAAGCGGGTATATTTTCGGTGAACGTCGGCAAAGAATACGAAAAGGCGACGTGCGTTTATCCGAAGGCGAACGAACTGCGTTATTCTCTTGAAAACGGAATTCTTACCGTGGAATTTTCCGAGGATTATCAGGCGAGATTTTTTAAGCTCGAAAAGCGTTGAAATAAAAGGCTACGGGCTGAAAATTCGAAAGCATTGAAAAAAAACGAAAGCGGCCGTAAATTGCAAAATGCAAAAAACGAAGCCGCTTTTTAATTGAGCGAAACCAGCCACGCAAAAATCGTCGAAGCGATTTATAAGTTGAGCGCAAGCCAAATCGTTTAATTTGCGTTGCTTTTTTATTTAACGTAATCGTGCTTTTTGAGCGGCGTTCAAAAATTTTCGCCGCCTCGGCTTTACTTTTTTTTCCGTCGTTGCTAATATAAAAGAAAAAGGGTTTAAAATATGATAAAAGGGTTTGACGAACACGTTCGCAAAAGTTTTGAAAGGCTTTCTTCAAAGCTTTATTCCATTGAAAATATCTGGCAAAACGACGGCTACGAATGGGCGGGCGACTGGGAAGGTCGCGCGCTGCTTGCTTTCGTGTGTTTATATGAAATTACCGGCGAAAAAATCCCTTGTATGGATAAAATGCTCGAAGAATTTCCTTTGCGTTTAAACGAAAAGGGATATTTGGGCGCGGTGCAAAAAGGCGTTGCCGACGAGCAGCAACTTTCGGGGCATAGCTGGCTTCTTCGCGGACTTACGGAATATTTTAAGGTTTTTAAAACGCAAAAATCGCTCGATATTGCCCGCGGCGTTGTGGAAGGCTTGTTTTTGCCGCTCGTCGATTTATACGAAAAATACCCAACGGAAAGAGCCGATTCGAGCGAGGGCGGCGTGAGCGGGAATTCCAAAGAAACGGTTGACGGCTGGAAGCTTTCAACCGACGTCGGTTGCGCTTATATGTGCCTCGACGGACTTTCGGCTTACTACGAAATAACCGGCGATGAAAGAGTGAAAACCGCAGTTAATCGACTTATAGACGGGTTTATGCGTCTTGATAGGCTCAAAATGAAGTGTCAGACGCACGCTACGCTTTCCGCAACGCGCGGAATTATCCGTATGTATAAAGCCACGGGCGAACGAGGGTATCTCGAAAAAGCCGAGGAACTGTTCGGGTTATATACGAGATGCGGAATGACGCTTACTTACGAGAATTTTAACTGGTTTGAAAGAAAGGACAGCTGGACGGAGCCTTGTGCCGTGGTGGATAGTTTTATCGTTGCGGTTTGGCTGTTTGAAATAACGAAAAATCAGGAATATAAAACCCTCGCTTCGCGAATCTGGTTTAACGGTCTTTTGTTTTGTCATCGTGAAAACGGCGGCGCAGGGCCTAATTCCTGCGTTACGGCGGAGCAGCCGTATCTTAAAATCAGTATGTACGAAGCGCCCTTTTGTTGCACGATGAGATATTGCGAGGGGCTTTTGTTCGCTAAAAATTACGAATCCGTCGTCGAAACCTCAAACGAGATAACCTCCGACGAATACGGGCGGATTTTTATCGGCAACGAGATGCTCGCTTTAAGCGAGGACGGGGCTTTTGAAAATGTCGAAACGGTCGTCGTTGGCGGCACGACGTATATTAAAATACCGACGCTCGTAAAAGACACTTCGGCAAAACTTAAAGTCGTCGGGCTGCGCTAAAAGGCAAAAACGAACTTCTAAACGAAGCCATATATTATAATAAAACTCCTTTGCGAAACCTTGCAAAGGAGTTTTTTGTTTTTAACGATAGAGTTTTTAAAGACGCGAAGCGTTTAATTATTTTCGGCAGGAACGGCGACGGTTGCGACGGTCGGTTTTGATTTTTTTAAGGACACGAAGAAGTAAGTCGTTTCCGCAATCGCCGTAATTATCCAGGAAACGGGATAAAGCAGGAACAACGACGGAATGGTGTTGAAGTGAGCGAAAACGGTGTAAATCCAGACCACTCTGAACACGCAAGAGCCTAAAATAACGATTATCGTAGGCGCAAGGCTCTTCCCTATCCCTCGCGAAGCGGCGATTGAATTATCCATAAACGCCGAAACGCAGAAGGAAAAGCCCATAACCTTGAATTTTTCCATTCCCGCGGCGATAACTTCGGGGTCTTCGGTGAAAAGCCGCAGGAACAAATCGCCTTTGAAAAACGCGAACGCGCCGAGCAAAAGCCCGAAAATGAACGCATAAAGCGAAGTGACGTAATAGCTTTTTATCATTCTGTCGCGTTTGCCCGCGCCGTAATTTTGCCCGATAAATGTGGAGCAAGCCGTGTAAAACGCCGACATAACGTTATAAATAATCGTGTCCGCGTTCTGGGCGGTGTTGATTCCGGTGACCTGTTTATAAGTAAACTTGTTTATTCCCACCTGAATGAAAATATTCGCCACGGCGAAAATTCCGTTTTGTATTCCTGCGGGAACGCCGAGAGCGATAACTTCGAGAGATTTTTTGCCGCTCACGGTGAACGTTTTAAAATCGAGCCTGTGCGCTTCTTTTATGCGGACGAGCCTTACGATAACCGCGATTGCCGAAATATATTGAGTGATTACGCTTGCCGTAGCCACGCCTTCAACGTCGATTCTGCAAACGAGAACGAAGAAGAAGTTGAGCGCGATGTTGAGAAGCCCCGAAACGGTTAAGTAAATAAGCGGCCTTTTCGTGTCGCCCGCCGCGCTCAAAACGCCGTTGCCGTAGTTGAAAATCGCAAGGGCAGGCATACCGAGCGAGAAAATTTTGAAATACGTCACGGCTTTGTCCAGAAGTTCGGGCTTCGTGTTGAGAAGCGAGAGCATCGGCCGTGCGAGCGTGAAGCATATAACGAAAATCACAACGCCCGAAAGCGCACTTATGATAAGCGAGGTGTCAACGGTTTCCTTAACGTCTTTTTTCTTGTTTGCGCCGAGATATTGCGCCGTTTTGACGTTTATTCCCGCGCCGAGCCCTATCAGAAAGCCCGTGAAAAGGGTTAAAAGCGTGCTCGTTGAGCCGACCGCGCCGACGGGAATCGTGGAGTTTTCAACGCCTTTTCCGACGACTATTACGTCCGAAATGTTGAAAAGAACCTGCAAAATCTGCGAAGCCATAAGCGGCAGGCTGAACAGTATTATATTTTTGAAAAGAGAGCCTTCCGTGAAGGTCGCCTTGGGTTTAATATTTTTCAGTGCTTTTTCTGCCATAGTTTTACGCTTTTAGCGTCGCAAAAATTTTCTTCGGTTTTGCGCTTTTAATACTGCGAAATTTTTTTGGATTTACGGTTTTAGTATTGCGAGAGCTTTTCTTTCGGGATTTGAAAGGTTTTGCCGTTCAGATAATAAAGCGGACTGCTTTTATCGAATTTCAGCTTGATTTTATATGCCGTTAGAGCTTGCGTCTTTTTACCGAATTGCTCGTTAATCGACTTATAGCCGTACTTTCCATCACCGATGATGGGGTGGCCGACGTGGGCGAAGTGGGCGCGTAGCTGATGAGTTCTTCCCGTAACGAGTTCCGCTTCAACCGTCGAGGCGTTAGCGGTTTCGTTTAAAACGGCGTATTTGGTTATGATTTTCAGCGCGCCTTTTTTCGGCTCGTCGAAAATCTTCACTTCCGATTTTTTCTCGTCCTTTAAAAGGTACGCTGTGAGAGTTCCCTCTTTTTTATCGAAAACGCCCGCCACCTTCGCGAGATAATATTTCTCGAAAGTGCGTTCTTTGAAGGCTTTTAAAAGTTCCTCGTTCGAGGCTTCGTTCAGGGCGAAAAGCATAATTCCGTCCGTGTTCCTGTCGAGGCGGTGAACGAAATACGCCGTCGGGCGGGATTTTTTAACGAGTTCGTAAAAATCCTCGGACGTAATCCCTTTCGGCTTTATCACGGCGAGAACGTTTTCGTCCTCGAAAATCACGTTTTCGGAGCGAGTGTCCGTAACGTTAGTGTAAACGCCTATTTCGTCGCCGATTTTCACGGTTTCGTCCTTGCAAACCCTCGCGCCGTTGAGCTTAACGTCCTTTTTTCGGATAAGCTTCATCGCAAGCGAATAAGAAATCGACCCGTTGAAATAAGATAGTATCTCCTCGGAGAGTTTTCGGTTTTCGGTTGCTTTGAAGACGATTAGGTTCATAAAAATATTCCCGTCAGGTAAAAAATCGAGTACGCCGCGGCGAACGCGACGAGCAGTTGATATACGGCGGAGAGCGCGGCGAATTTGAAGCCGATTGTTTTTCTCATCGCCGAAAGCGCGGTTAAACAGGGCGTGTAAAAATAACAAAACGCCACGAGCGCAAGCCCTTGCTCTGCGCAAAGTTTAAGCCCCTCGGGGAAAAGGAGCGCGAGCGACGAAACGACGCTCTCTTTTGCGAAAATTCCCGTAAGTAACGCCGTCGGAATACGCCAGTCGAAGCCGAGCGGTGAAAACGCAAACTCGAAAATCGAACCCGCGCGCGCCAGAATCGATTTGTCGATTTCGCCCGGAGTTAAAAGTTTCACGTCCGGCGAAACGTTTGCGCCCAGCCACACGGCGAGCGAAACGCAAAACGTCACCGTCGATAACCTAATTATAAACTCTTTAAACGTTTTTAGCAAGGATTTTATAAGGGGAGAAAATTTCGGAATTTTCAAATCCGCAATTTCGTCCACGAGGGGTTCGGGCGTTCCTTTTGCGGCGGTTTCGGAGAGCAAAAGCGAATGAAAAAGCGGCAGGGCGAGCGAAAGAAAATACACCGCGCCGATTACCAGAAACGCGTATTTTTTAAACGCGATTTTCGTCACGTAAAGATAAACGGGGGTTCTTGCCGAGCAGCTTACGAACGGCATAGACAACACAGCGCGGAGCTTAACGTTTTTATCGTCGATTCCTTTTGCCGCAACGGCGGCGACGGCCGTGCAACCGAAGCCGCAGGATAGCGAGTAAACGCTTTTCCCGGACAACGAGAACTTTTTCAAAGCTCCGTCGGTCAATGCGGAGATTCTCGAAAGATAACCCGATTGGTCCAAAAAATCCAACAAAAAGGAAAGCGCGCATATTTGCGGAATGAATTCCGCCACGCAGGAAAGCCCGCCGATTATCCCTTCCGACAACACCCTTGCGAGGAAAAGGTTTTTAAGATAGAGCGATTCGTATATCCGTTTTGCGATAAAATCGTTTAATAATCGACTTATAGCCCCACTTATTAAAGAAACCGGCGAAGTTTCGCCAAACGCGAACCAAAAGCAGAAAAGCATTATCGCAAAAAACACGGGCAGGGCGAGAAACTTGTTCGTAACGATTTTATCGAGTGCGGTATTTCTTCTTTTGGGAGGAATATAGTAAAAATCTTCGTCGGAAGGCTGCAAAACCTTATTATCGGCAAAGATTTTTTCTTTCAGTTTGTGTGCGGCGACGCCGTTAACGGCGTCGCCGCACACCGCCTCCACCCCGAGGCTTTCGGTAAATTTTTTCTCGTCAAGTTTCCCGCCGCATTTCAAAAAGTCCGCGTATAGGTTGATGAACACGATAATCGGCTTGTTAAACGCTCGCAATTCCCGGATTAGTCGCAGTCCCCTTTTAAGCTTTTCCGCTTCCACGACTACGATTATCACGGAGAAATCGCCGCTCTTCAAAGCTTCTGCGGCAGCGTTCTCCTCGGCGTCGTAATTTTTCAGAGAATAAATCCCCGGGGCGTCCGTAATTTCGATTTCCTCGCCGTGAAGTTTTGCGGTCGCGCTCGCATTGTCCACCGTAACGCCGTGCCAGTTGCCCACCTTTTCGTTTTTGCCCGTCAGCGCGTTAAAAAGCGTGGTTTTGCCCGCGTTGGGGTTGCCGATAAGTATTGCTTTTCGTTTTTTCATAACGCCTCCGTGACCGAAATTTTATCGGCTATTTCTCTTCCTACGGCGATTATCGCCCCGCTCGCATTTAAAATTAAAGCCGATTTGCCCAGTTTTTTCTCGATTTTTATCGTTTCGCCCTCAAACACGCCGAGTTTGTCGAGTTTTGCGGATTGTTTTGCGGGCAAATCTATTTTCGCAATCGTAAATTTCGCGTTTTCTTTGCAGTCGGATAAACGATGAATAATATTATTTTCGGGTAAGCGATAAATCATATTATATGTTATTAAAAGCGCGGTTCAAAAATGAAAAAACGCTTTAAAACGGTTGACATAAATCTTTTTTCGGCTTATAATCAAGAAAAAATAAACGCTGGGGTGCTTGAAGGAAGCGAAAAAGCTTCTTCGGGCTGAGATTATACCCGTTGAACCTGACAAGGTAATGCTTGTGTGGAATTGAACGCGATATTATGCCTCGGCGCGACGTGCAGCGGGGTTTTATTTTGCCTTAAATTTGCCGCGTTCGTCGCAAAGGAGATTTATGAAAGGATTGTTGACACTCGGTGAGGACAACTTGGAACTGGTGATAACCGCCGTTCAGGGGTTCTCTATTTGGCTCACGCTCGCGATTGCCGCCGCGCTTTTAATTGCGTTTGCAATCGTGTGGTTTAAGAAAAAAGAAGCCCTCGAAAGCTTTAAAAAGGTGTTTGCGGGCGTCGTTATCGGCTATTCCGTAACGCTTATTGCCGTAATGTTCTTTTTGCAGATTTCGCTGGCGCAAATTAAAGGCAGGCTCAACGCAAACTTTTTCCTTTTCATCGGGTTCTTGTTTGCTCTTCTCGTAATAGTCGTTGCGGGGCTTATTATCGACAAATACGCGCCGAAAGCGAGCAAGTGTTTCACTTATATCGCTCTTGCGGTTGTCGTTATCTATTCGATAATTCTTCTTTTAACCTTGCCCACCAAAACCGGTTGGAGTCCTATTGAGGACGAGCATTATTTCGCGCCTATCGAAAACGGCGTTTATTACGCGCTCACCGCTATTCTCGTAATTGCGATAATCGCGCTCGGGTTGATTTTCGGTAAAAATAACGGAACGGCTTCTCAAACGAAAAATATCGCTTACGCAGGCGTTTGCCTCGCGCTTTCTTACGCCCTTTCTTATATTAAGTTTTTCTCGATTAAGGGTGGCGGCTCGGTAACTTTTGCAAGTATGCTTCCGCTTATGCTTTACGCTTATATCTTCGGCGCGAGAAAAGGTTTGCTTGCGGGCGTGATTTACGGCGTTTTGCAGTTCATTCAAAATCCGAGCGTTTACGAGCCGATGCAGGTTCTTCTCGATTATCCCATCGCGTTTTCCGCGCTCGGGCTTGCGGGCATTGCCAAAAACTTCAAATTCCTTAAAGGCAATATGCTTGCGGAATTCATAGTCGGTATGTCGATAGCTTGCCTTTTCCGTTATTTCGCGCACGTTATAAGCGGTTACTTCGTGTTTTACGTTTACGCGGAAGGTATGAACCCTATTGCTTACAGCTTCCTTGCGAATACTTACGTTTTAATCGACCTCGCTATCGATATTACGGCAGGAGTGCTTTTGCTGTCGTCGAAGAGTATGAAAAAGTACGTTCAATCGATAAATCCGAAGCCGTTGGAGGCGTAATCGGTTTTCGATTGCCGTTTAATAAAATAAAACGAAAAGCTTGAATAGCGACGAGTTTGCCCTTAATTGACGACGAGTTCGCTTAAAAGCGATACGGTACGCCGCAAGCCCGAAAAAAAATTTTCGGGCTTGCGGCGTTTTTTTTCGTTCAAACAGTTGACAATCGTTTTTTTGCGTATTATAATTACCGCGGAATTCCTACCAAACAAGTAGGAATTAAAAACGTCGGGGATTGCGAATGGAATCCCTAAAAAAGGGAACAATGAAGTTATCGTCAAAAACGCATTACGGAGTGCAGATTCTCACGATACTCGGCGCAAAGAAGCGAACGTTTTCCGCAAAGGAACTGGAAAAATATACGGGCGTTTCAAGCAAGTATCTTGAAAAAGTGCTTAAAATTCTTTTGTCCACGGGCGCGATAAAAGCGACGCGCGGCGCGAGCGGAGGTTATTCGCTTGCCAAAAAGCCCGAGGAGATAAAGATGGGCGAGGTTGTGCGCGCTTTGGAAGAAGACAATATGGAAATAATCGGGTGCGTTTCGCAAGCGGGCTGTTGTTGCCCTTCGAGCGCGCTCTGGAAAAAACTTTTCGACGGAATAAACGATATTCTGGACGGAGTTACGTTAAAAGAAATTATAGAAGGAAACGTGATATGAAAGAAATTTATCTCGACCACGCCGCAACGACGAAACTCGACGAGCGCGTGTTAAAAAAGATGATGCCGTATTTCACGGAATATTACGGCAACGCAAACAGTCAGCACGGAATGGGCAGGGACGCCCAAAAGGCCGTGGACGAAGCTCGTGACGAAATAGCTTCGCTTATCGGCGCAAAGCCGAGCGAAATTTATTTCACCTCCGGCGGCACGGAATCCGACAACTGGGTTTTGCGCGGAGTTTGCAAGGCCTTTGCGGATAAAGGCAAGCACGTTATAATTTCAAAAATCGAGCACGCGGCGATGCTTTCCACCGCTGCGGAACTTGAAAAAGAGGGTTTTGAATTTAGTTATATCGGCGTCGATAAAGAGGGTTTTATCGATTTGGACGAGCTGAAAAAGGCTATCCGCCCCGATACGATTCTCATTTCGTGTATGTACGCAAACAACGAGGTGGGAACGATTGAGCCGATAAAAGAGATTGTGAAAATCGCGCACGAGCATAAAATTTTATGCCACACGGACGCCGTTCAGGCAATGGGCGCGATGAGGATAAACGTCGGCGAACTCGGCGTTGATTTTATGAGTTTTTCGGCGCATAAATTCAACGGACCAAAAGGTATGGGCGCGCTTTTCGTGAAGACGGGCGCGCGTTTGAACAGGCTCATTTCCGGCGGGCATCAGGAAAGGACGAGAAGAGGCGGAACGACGAACGTCCCGGGAGTGGTAGGGTTTGCGGAAGCGCTGAAACTCACCTACGAAACGCTCGACGAGGACGTGAAATACGTTGCGGGGCTCAGGGATAGATTTATAAAAAGAGTTACCGAGGAAATCCCGTACGTCAAACTCAACGGGCCGAGGGACGGAAGCAAGAGGCTTCCCAACAACGCCGATTTTTCGTTTGAATATATCGAGGGCGAATCGATTTTGTTCTCGCTCGACTTGGCGGGAATAGCCGTATCTTCGGGTTCGGCTTGTTCGTCCGGCTCGCTCGAACCGTCGCACGTTTTGCTTGCGCTCGGAGTTCCCGAGGAGTTGGCGCACGGCTCGATAAGGTTTACGTTCGGCAAGGAAAACACCGTGGAAGACGTGGATTACACTGTTGATAAACTTAAAGAAATCGTTGAAAGATTAAGAAAAATGTCGCCGCTTTTCAAGCTCGACGGAACGGTCAAGGAGGTTTAACGAAATTTATGTATAACGAAAAGGTAATGGAAGCATTCAAAAATCCCCAAAACGTGGGAGAGATAGAGGATTACAGCGGGCTCGGCAAGGTTGGTAACGCGGCTTGCGGAGATATTATGCAAATAACGCTGAAAATCGAAAACGACGTTATCGTGGACGCGAAATTCAAAACGTTCGGTTGCGCGGCGGCAATCGCCACCAGTTCCACCGCAACGCAAATGGTTATCGGAATGACCGTTGACGAGGCTTTGAAACTGACCAACAAAGCCGTGGTTGAAAAACTCGAAGGTTTGCCGCCCCAGAAAATTCACTGCTCTGTTCTTGCGGAGGAGGCGATAAAGGCGGCGATTGAGGATTATCGCAATCGTCAAAAGGGAATAGTGACGGAAAAAGAGCCGGAATACGTTTAATTTAACGAATAATTTAAGGCCGCCGCGTTTCGAGATTTTTTCTCGAAACGCGGCGGCCCTTTTTTAACTTTTTAATGCCCGAAATCGTTTGTTAAATTTAAAAAGTCGGGCTATAAGTCGATTATTCGGTGTTTTTCGGTTTAAACACAAAGAAAACGCAAGCGCAAATTCCGATGTAAACCCGAGTGTAAATCCGAGTATAATCCCGAGCATAACCCCGAGCGAACTCGTTTTAAACGACAACCCCGTCGGGTGCAAACGCTTATTTTTCCGAAAGATTCGGACGGCGGTTTGCGAGAGCCTCGCCCTCGTCGGAAGTTGCGTCGGCGGGAATAATCAGTTCGTCGGCGGCGTTGCCGGATTTAATGACGTAAATCATACCGGTAAAAATTTCGCCGAGGTTTCCGGCAATTTCCGTCTCGGTGAACGTGCATACCTTGGTTACGACGAGCGCGCACAATCCGTAAGTGTAAGTCCACATTTGCCTGAAAAGGCGTTCGGCTTGTTCGCGGTCGGCATTGTAGTCCCGCATAATAATATCGATGTCGTTTTGTTTGCCGAAAGGAATTATTCGTTGCGCGGCGTCGAAATCGGCGTTACTTGCCGTTTCCTGCATAAAGAGCAACCTGAAAAGGCTCGGCTGTTCGGTTGCGAATTTCACCCATTGCATACCGCGTTTTTTATAAGCGGGGAAGTATTCCTCCGCCACCGCCATATAATCGTTAAAAACCTTAACGGCTCTGTTTTTCACTTCGGTTTTCAGTTCGTCCATATCCTTAAATAAGGTGAAAATGGGGCAGGACGAACTGCCGAGATATTTTCCGAGTTCTCTTGCGGTGAGGCTTTTGTAGCCTCTTTCTTCGATAAGCTCGGTTGCGGCGGTTATCATTTGTTCTCTTGTAAACTTCGGCTTCGGGGGCATAACGTTCCTCTTACTATATAATGATATAATATATCGGCAAGCATATCGCGATTTATCGATTTTTCTTGCCGAAGACGTTATAAAACGCTTGTTATAATTATCTCATTATTAAGCTGATTTGTCAATTATAATTTTGCTGCCGAAAAAAATTTTAGTATTGTTTTTTAAAAGGAGTTTTTTTGGCGAAAGTTCAGCCTTTTGCAATATCTCCGTCGGTGCAGTGAACGACGTAATCGCCGGAATCTTTATCCCATTCGTCATCTTTTCGGATTGCGCGCCATTGTTCTTTCGTGCCGTTAAAGTTAATATCGGTAAGTTTTGCGCAGTCTCTAAACGCCCAAATATCGATAGAAGTCACGCTGTTTGGTATCGTGATGCTCGTAAGCCCCGTGCAACCGAAAAACGTCAACGGACCGATGGAAGTCACGCTGCCCGGTATTGCAATGCTTGTAAGACCCGTGCAACCATCAAATATCTGACCTCCGATAGACGTTACGCTCTCGGGTATCGTAATACTCGTAAGACCGGTGCAACCTCTAAACGCCATACTGCCGATAGAAGTAACGCTATCCGGTATAGTAACACTTGTAAGACCGACACAACCCCAAAACGCGTTGTCTCCGATAGACGTTACGCTATCCGGAATGGTAATACTTGTAATATTGTCGCAACCACAGAACGCACCTCCTGCAATTATTTTTGTTGTTTCGTTAATAGCGCAGAAGGTAACGTTTGTGCTTTCCCTTGTTATAAAAGCAAGATACTTATTGTTCTCATTGCCAAGATAATAAGCGTTATCGTATTCGTTATATTTCAAATTGTTGCAACCAAAAAAAGCCAAATAACCGATAGAAGTCACACTATTCGGTAACGTAACGCTCGTAAGGCCGGTGCAATCGAAAAACGCATTGTAATCGATAAAAGTTACACTGTCCGGTATCGTAACGCTCGTAAGGCCTGTGCAGCCGCTGAACGCGCCGTATCCGATAGAAGTTACGCCGTTTGGTATCGTAACGTTCGTAAGGCCCGTACAACCGAAAAATGCGTTGTAATTGATAGACGTTACGGCGTTAGGTATAATTACGCTCGTGAGTTTTGTACAATTTTGAAATGCGTTATCGCCTATTGTCGTAACGGGATAACCGTCCGGATTTTTCGGCGGAATAACGACGTCCGCGTCAACGCAAGTTCCTATGCCGGAAACGGTGCAGGTTTTGCCGTCGTCGTTTACGATATACGATAAACCGACGGAGTATTTTATTTCTTCATCTTCGCTCGTCGATTCGGTTGAATCGGTTGAATTATCGTATTCGTTCGATTCAAACGCCGCATCGCTGGTTGAAGTTACGTTTTCCGAATTGCTTTCGGTATTTCCACAAGCCACAAATGCAAACGTCGCCGCGCACACGGCGATAGCAACGATTATTGCAATTAAACCCTTTTTCATATCTTTATGTCCCCCGTTTTGTTTTTATTTTTCGCAAATACCACTTAAAGAAGTTCCTTAACCATTTTGCAGACTTTCTTTTTCATAACCGAATAATCGAGATAATCGTGCGTGTCGTAAACGAATTCGTGCGCGAACGACTGGATTACGTTCATCGCAAGATGCACGCTTTCTTCAAGCCCTTCCGCGTTAAAGCCCGCTTTTTCAAGTTGGCTTGCAAGTCTTTTCGTAATTACGTTCTGCATATTTAAAAATTCTTCTTTCACGTCGTCGTCGCTCGCTTCGAGCGCGTGAAGAGTGTTGTGAAGATATTTGTTGTCCTTATGCGCGGTTATAGTCGCGTCCACAAACTTCAAAACCAGTTCGTCCATATCTACGGGCGATTTCACCTCGTCGATAAGCTTCGTGAACGTTTCAATCGTATTATCAATATATATTTTAAGGACGTAAAGCAAAATATCGTGCTTGTCCTTGAAATAACTATATATAATACCCGTGGAAACGCCCGCGCGCTTCGCAATTTCCTGCGTGTTCACTCCGTAATATCCGATTTCGGCGAATAATTCGTAACTTGCCTCGATTATTTTCTGTTTTTTTTCGTTAGACCGCTCCTGTTGCGGCTGTCTTATCGTCTTTTCCATAATGCCATTATATAATACCCGCCAAAAAAAAGCAAGAAAAATTTTATGAATATGAAAAAATATTCATATTTTTGCTTGACAAGAGAAAAACGAATGGCTATAATGAATGCGAAAGTGAAGTTATATTCACATTCGCAAGCAAGGTAAAAGCCATAGCCATAGCGGAATTTGAAATCTCAAAAAGCTTAATGCGATTTGACTTCCGTTAAAAAAATCCGTTTAAAAAAAGATTCGGATTCCGCTCAATGCCGGCCGAGAATAAGATAAGTCTTGGTCGGCATACCTGCTAAGTGAAAAAAGGAGAAAAAGGTATGCCGTTAGTTATAGCACCGACAAATCGGAAATTGAGAATCGTCCGAATAGCCGCGGACGATAAATTGAAAAAACATCTTGAAAGCCTTGGAATAACGCTTGACGGAGAAATAACCGTTTTAAGTTCGAGCGGCGGAAGCGTGGTCGTTTTAGTGAAGGACGGACGAATCGCCCTCGACGGCAACCTTTCCACGAAGATTTTCGTTGCCTGATTTTTGCGCGGCGGGCGAGTTTATCGTCCGAACGATTGCGAAATTCGGCGGCGTTTATGCGTTTAACGCGCTTTTAAGAGGTTTGCGTTTTAATGCGCTTAAAAGAATTTAATATTTGAAAAAGATTTAATAATCGATTGTAAAGATATTAAGGAGATAAAATATGGAAAAAACACTGAACTTATTTGAGGTCGGCGAGCACGGAACGGTAAAATCCGTGGTCGGCGAAGGAAAAATCAAAAGGCGTTTGTTCGATATGGGTATCACGCCCGGGGCCGACGTTCTGATGAGAAAGAAAGCTCCTTTGGGTGACCCTATCGAGATTACCATAAGAGGCTACGAGCTTACGCTTCGTAAAACCGAAGCCGTTTGCGTTAATATGGAGGTGAACGAAGAATGAAAAGATTTGCTTTGGCAGGTAACCCGAACTGCGGAAAAACGACTTTGTTCAATTCGCTCACGGGTTCAACTGCTCACGTCGGTAACTGGCCGGGCGTAACCGTCGATAAGCGCGACGGCGTTTATAAAAAATGCGCCGAACCTATCGCAATCGTCGACCTTCCCGGTATTTATTCGCTTTCGCCGTACACTCCGGAGGAAGTAATCGCAAGGAATTACGTTCTGGACGAGAAGCCCGATTGCGTTATAAACATAGTTGACGCAACGAACCTCGAACGTAACCTTTATCTCACCACTCAACTTCTTGAAATCGACGTGCCTATGGTAGTCGCGCTCAATATGATAGACGCGGTTGAAAAGGTAGGTGATAAAATCGATGAAAAGGCTCTTGAAAACAAGCTCGGCGTGCCGGTTGTAAAAATCTCCGCGCTTAAAGAAAAAGGCTTGAAAGAGCTTATGGATAAGGCTTATAACGAGAGCAAAAAGAAGCGCGTCGGAGTAACCGTTTTGAAGGATTCGCCGCTTGCGCACGTTATAGGCGACGTAAAAATCGCTCTCGAAGGTCAAAAGGTTGCAAATCCGTTGTTCCACGCGGTTAAACTCGTGGAAAACGACGAAATCGAAGTTAAGATGCACAAGGATACCGTCGGAATGGTAAACGCCTTCAAAAAGACGTTTAACGATTCGGTGTTCGGCGACGACTTCGAGGCGTTGGTTGCGGACGCGAGATATAAATACATATCCAAAAACTTCGCGCCTGTCGTAACCCGCAAAAATAAAGATAAATTCAAAACTTCCGCTTCCGATAAAGCGGATAAAGTTCTCACGCACAAGGTTTGGGGTATTCCCATATTCCTCGTAGTTTTGTTCCTTATCTTCCACCTTACGTTCTCGGAGAATTTGTTCTTCCTTAGCGGAATCGGCGGAGAATGGGCAGGCGTTTCCGATAACCCCGCGCTTCTTGAAAAAGACGAAGACGGCAATACCGTTTACGAAGACGAATTCGTTGCTCTTACGGACGACGACGATAACGAAATCACCGTTGAAAGCGAAGGCGTAACCGACAACGGCGACGGAACTTACACTTACGCGGTTGAAGGCCAAGAGCCGATAACCGACCTTATCGAAGAAGACGGAGTTCTCGGTAAATACGAACTCGTTCTCGATTACGTTATGGACGAAAACGGCGACTACGTCGTGGTAGGCGGCGAGGGCGTAACTCCAAACGAGGACGGCACTTACACGGCTATCGTCGACGGCGAAGAAGTTGAAGACCTCATTGCCGACGGCGACGGACATCTCGGAAGCAAAATCCCCGTTCTTAACTACGGCGGAAGATGGGTTGCCACGATTTACGACGGAGCGATATTCTCCCCCGGCGTTGTGGTGAACAACGTCTGGAACGATATGATTGTCGGCGAAATCGCAGGACGTATTCAGGACGCGGTTTCCGGCAGCAAGATGGCGGAATGGGCAAAAGGACTTATCAATAACGGTATTATAGACGGTATCACGTCGGTTCTTTCTTTCCTTCCCCCGATTCTCGTATTGTTCTTATTCTTCTCGATTCTCGAAGATTCCGGATATATGGCGCGTATTGCGTTCATTCTTGATAGAATGTTCCGTAAATTCGGTCTTTCGGGCAGAGCGTTCCTCCCGATGATAATGGGCTTCGGATGTTCCGTTCCCGCAATGATAAACACGAGAACGCTTGCAGACGAAAAAGAAAGAACGGCAACCGTTCGCGTTATTCCGTTCTTCTCCTGCGGAGCAAAGCTCCCCATACTTACCGCAGTTGCCGGCGCACTCGTAATAGGAACCGGCGTAAGCGCGGATTTGATTACTTATTCGATGTATCTCTTGGGTATAATTACCGCAATCGTTTCGGTATTGCTTATGAGAAACACCTCTCTTAAAGGCGAAACGCCTCCGTTCATAATGGAATTGCCCGCATATCACGCGCCGCAGTTCAAGAACCTTATGGCTCACCTTTGGGATAAAACGAAGCACTTCGTAAAGAAAGCTTTCACGATAATCCTTGCTTCCACGATAGTAATCTGGTTCCTCACTCACTTCGATTTCTCGTGGCATATTCTTAAAGACGAGCATATCGACCAAAGTATTCTTGCAAACATATCGAAACTCATTCAGCCCATATTCACGCCGCTCGGCTTCGGAAGCCAGCTCGGAGAATTCGGTTGGGTATTCGTTCTTGCGGCTGTATCCGGCCTTATCGCAAAGGAAAACGTTATTTCCACGTTCGGAACGTTGGCTTCGTGTATCGCGGCAAGTTCGAGCGTAGCGGCAAAAATCGGCCTTGCGAACGTTTCCAGCGAAGCGGGTATCGGTGCGGTTAAAGCAATGATTCTCGCAACGGGCATCAGCGTTCCCGCACTCCTCGCGTTCATCGCCTTCAATATGACCACTATCCCGTGCTTCGCGGCGGTAGGTACGGCAAAAGCCGAATTGCAGGACAACAAACGTTATAAATGGACGCTTCTCTTCTGGGTTGCAACCTCTTATATCGTAGGCGCGATGCTTTACACGATTGGTTCGTGGTGGTGGACTTCGTTCATCTGGGCGGCGGCTATCGCGGTCGTAGTTGTCGTAATCGTTATGAGAAACAAGAAACTCGCCGAAAAGAAAAACGGCTTGTTGGTGTGAAAATAACTTACGATAAATAAAGGAGGACGAAAATGGGCGTTTTTGAAATACTTCTGATAATCGCTTGCGCAGGCATAGTAATTGCCGTAGGCGTAACGTCGATAATAAGAAAAAAACAAGGCAAGCACGATTGTGATTGCGGAGGAGATTGCGCGCATTGTTCGGCTTGCTGCCATATGACTGATACGACTAAAAAGAAATAATCTTTTAAGCGTATAACAAGCGTATAACGAACGCTCCCGAGGGAAACCCTCGGGAGCGTTTTTCTGTTTGGGTGAATTATACTATTAAGTGCAACAGGCGAAATAAAAAAAGAAGTTCATATAA
>CALDMH010000184.1 GCA_937915565.1 uncultured Clostridia bacterium
CGTAGTTATAACCTTCCCACGTCATAAAGCCGATGAGAATGTTTCTGCCGAGCGCAAGTTCGCCGTCGCAAGTAGCAGGGCCGTCGGCAAGAATAGTGCCTTTTTCAACTATATCGCCCACTTTGACGATAGGTTTCTGGTTAAGGCAAGTGCCTTGGTTGGACCTCTGGAATTTTTTGAGAACGTAAACTCTGTCGAATCCGGTAGTCGTTCCGTCGTTTTCGTTTACGACGATTTCGCTGCCCGAAACCGACTTAACCACGCCCGCTTTTTCGGCGATAATCATAACGCCGGAATCGTAAGCGATTTTTGCTTCGATACCCGTTCCTACGATAGGAGTTTCGGGTTTAAGAAGCGGAACTGCCTGACGCTGCATATTAGAACCCATAAGCGCACGGTTCGTATCGCAGTTTTCAAGGAAGGGGATAAGCGCGGTTGCAACCGAAACGAGCTGCTTGGGCGAAACGTCCATATAATCGATTTCTTCTCTCGGAAGCTCGGTTATTTCGTCTCTTCTTCTGCAAGCCACACGCGCGTTTACGAAACGGCCTTCTTCGTCCAAAGGCTCGTTTGCCTGAGCGACGATGAACGCGTCCTCTTCGTCCGCCGTGAGGTAATCGACGTGGTCGGTCGCCTTGCCGGTGGCTTTATCTATCTTTCTGTAAGCGGATTCGATAAATCCGTATTCGTTGACCTTCGCGTAAGCCGAAAGCGAAGTGATAAGACCTATGTTCTGACCTTCGGGGGTTTCGATGGGGCACATTCTGCCGTAATGCGTGTAGTGAACGTCACGGACTTCAAACGTTGCTCTTTCTCTGTTCAATCCGCCCGGGCCCAATGCGGAAAGCTTTCTCTTGTGAGTAAGCTCGGCTATCGGGTTGGTCTGGTCCATAAATTGAGAGAGCTGCGAAGAACCGAAGAATTCCTTAATTGCACTCGAAACGGGCCTTACGTTGATAAGTCCGTTAGGAGTGATGTCTTTCGGGTCTTGCGTGGACATTCTCTCTTTTATAACTCTTTCAAGACGGTTGATACCAATCCTGAACTGATTTTGCAAAAGTTCTCCTACGGACCTTACTCTACGGTTGCCGAGGTGGTCGATATTGTCAACCGAACCGATGCCGTAATTAAGGTCGCTGTTAAGAGAAATCGTAGCGATAATATCGTCGGTGGTGATATGCTTATGGTTAAGCTTATCGATGAGCGGTTTGATATTCTTCTTCTGCTCGCTCGTGAGTTTCTCGGGAACGCCCGCTTCCATAATATCGAAGAACGCGCGGCAAGCGAAAACGAATCTTCTGCGAAGTTCTCTTCTCTTTTCCTCGTTCTTCCTGTCCTCGGGCTTCATTTCCTCGCCCGCGGGAGTGGTCGTTTCCTCAACGTAGAAGAGCGGATTGATTCTGTTGATATATTTTTCCGCAACGTCCTCCACGGTGCTCGTTTTAACGGCCTCCGCAAGTTCTTTCGCGAAAACGTAGTTGGGGTAATAAACGTTCTCGATAAGCCCGAAAGGTCTCGGAGAAACGCCCGCAACCGCCTCGAAATCGACGACGTTGTTACCGATGATTTTATGCTTCTTGTCGCCGTCTACGAGCGCGTAAACGACGTTGATTCCGCTGTTTTGAATAAGTTTGGCTTGCTCCGGAGTGATGGTTTCGCCTTTTTTAACCAAAAGCTCGCCGTCCTCGTTCACGACGTCCTCGTAGGCGACGACGCCCGGAAGCCTTACGCCCATATTAAGGCGTTTGTTGAATTTATATCTGCCGACTTTCGCGCAGTCGTATCTTCTCGGGTCGAAGAAAAGATTTTTAAGATGCTGACGAACGGCTTCCTCGGTGGGAACTTCGCCGGGACGAAGCCTTCTGTAAAGTTCGAAAAGACCTTCGCCTTCGGACTTGGCAACGTCCTTGTCCATAGTGGCGAGAATCATCGGGTCGTCCTCGAAAATCTCCTTGATGCTCTCGTCCGTGCCGAAACCGAGCGCGCGGAGAAGAACCGTTGCGGTGAGTTTACGCGTTCTGTCTACTTTAACCCACAAAGTGTTGTCCGCGTCCTGCTCGAACTCAATCCAAGCTCCTCTGTTGGGGATAATGGTCGTTCCGTAAAGTTTTCTGCCCGTTTTCGAGAACTCGAAACCGTTGTAAACGCCCGGGGAACGAACGAGCTGCGAAACGATAACTCGCTCCGCGCCGTTTATGATGAACGAACCGTTCTCGGTCATTTTGGGAAGTTCGCCCATAAATACGTCCTGATCGAGAACTTCGCCCGTGACTTTATTCACGAGTCTGACTTTTACTTTTAAAGGTACCGCGTATGTGGCGTCTCTGTCGCGGCACTCCTTTTCGTCGTACTTCGGTTTATCGGAAAGGGAATGGTCGAGAAAATAAAGCTCGAAACGGTCGGAATAATCGGTTATCGGCGAAAAGTCCTCAAAAACTTCGCTGATACCCTCTTCGATAAAGTTCGCGTAAGAGTCCCTTTGCACTTCGATAAGATAAGGCATCGGCTGAACCTCTTTTATCTTGGCGAAAGTTCTCCTCTCAACGTTTCCGAATTTAACTAACGGTAAATTGCGTGTCATTAAATTGACTCCTTTTTTTGTTGATTTAATTTCCGTAATGGTGTATAATACGCCTGTGACCGAGGTTGACAGGTTTCTTTTTCCCGTCGTTTCGGTCAAGCAAAGACCGGTCGGATTTTCCGCCACTGAAATTTCCCGTTTTTCCTCGATTTTATCGGAGAAAAACAATCCTTGTTCCAGCTTTTGCCGTCGTCCGCGTCCAGAAGCGTTTTTCAAAAAAGGCGTAAAAAGACGCTATTATGGAAATTATAGCATTACATAATTATAATGCCGAAAGCCTTTCTTGTCAAGGATTTTAACGCGGATATTACAAATTTAGTAAAAAACAAGGTTATTTTTTTGAGGTTTTTATGAGAATAGACAAATTTTTGAAGGTTTCGCGTATTTTAAAGCGCAGAAGCGTGGCAAACGACGCCTGCTCCGGCGGGAGAGTCGAAGTAAACGGAAAATCGGTGAAACCCGCGTATAATCTTAAAGTCGGCGACGAGGTTTCAATAGCTTTCGGTGAAGGAACGCTGAAATTTTGCGTTCTTAACTTAAAAGAAACCGTAAAAAAGGACGAAGCCGCCTCTTTATACGAAATTATCAACGAATAACCTTTGCTGTGCGTTTTATATTATATAATGATAAAGCATTTTCGGAGAATTTATGGTAAGTGCCGTTATAACGTGCGCAGGCACGGGTGAAAGAGCCGGCTTCGGCTTCAATAAACTTTTAAAAGACGTCGGCGGAATAACGCCTTTTGAAAAAACGCTTTGCGCATTCGCATCGTCGGGAGTTATCGATGAAATAATAGTCGTCTGCTCCGACGCAGACGCAGACGTTTTTAAGCAAAAGTGCCGCTATAAGTCGATTAACGCCGTTTTCGTAAAGGGAGCGGCAACAAGAAGCGAGTCCGTTTTGAACGGGCTTAAAGCAGTTTCCGGCGACGTGGTTTTAATTCACGATGGGGCAGGCCTTTTCGTTGGGAAAGGTATTATACGGGGGGGCCCCGAACCCCCCGAAAAATGCGGCGGGGGAAAAACCGCCGTTCCCGTTACGGACACGATTTGCGACGTGGTTTGCGAAAACGGCGAAAACGTTATCGTTTCCTCTTCAAGAAGCGGAAAATACGCCGCGCAAACCCCGCAAGGTTTTAAAACCGACGAAATTAAAAAGGCGTTTTCGCTTGCCGAAGCGGGCGAAAGATTTACCGACGAATCGGGGCTTTACGCTAAATACGTAGGTAAATGCCATATCGTAAACGGAGACGTTAAAAACAAAAAACTTACCTTTCCGGAGGATTTTTCGGTTGCGGAAAGCGGAAACCTCTTCGTGGGAACTGGTTTCGACCTTCATCTTCTCGTCCAAAACCGCAAACTTATTTTGGGGGGCGTGGAAATTCCGCACGATAAGGGTTTGCTCGGCCACAGCGACGCCGACGTTTTAACTCACGCGATTATGGACGCAATGCTCTCCTCCGCAAGCCTCGGCGACATAGGCAGACACTTCCCCGATACCGACGAAAAATACGAGGGAATTTCAAGCCTGATTCTTTTAAAAAACGTAATGGAAATTCTCAATAAGTCGGGCTATAAGTTGATTAACGTGTCTGCGGTGATTCAAGCGCAAAAGCCGAAGCTCGCAAAATACGTCGATAAAATAAGAGCAAATCTCGCCCGCGTTTTGGACTTGGACGAGTCCGCCGTGGGCATAACCTGCACCACTCTCGAAGGTATAGGAATAGTCGGCAGAGAGGAAGGCATAGCCGCGCAGGCTTATTGCCTTACGAAAAAAATATAATTAAACGCAGGCGATTGCATTTTGCCGCAATCGCTTGCGACTAACCGAAAGGATAAAAAATGGCTAAGGGAAAAATTACTTCAAAATACGTATGCTCCGAGTGCGGGGCGGTAACGACGGGGTGGCTCGGCAGATGTCCGTCCTGCGGAAAATTCGGAACGATTAACGAAGAAATCGAGGAAACGCCGCTTGTCGAAGGAAAGGCGAAACGCCCCTCCTATAACAAACCCGTTAAACTTTCCGAAGTGGAGCACGAAAAGCTCACGAGGATTGACTCGGGAATAGACGAGCTTAACACCGTGCTCGGAGGCGGCATAGTCCCATCCTCGCTCGTTTTAATCGGCGGCGACCCGGGGATAGGCAAATCGACCATTATGACGCAGGTCGCCTTGGCGTTATCGAAAAATTACAAGGTTTTATACGCTTCCGCAGAAGAAAGTCAGGCGCAGGTTAAAATGCGTTGCAACCGCCTCGGGATAAACTCGGACAGCCTGATGCTTATGAACGAAACCTGCCTCGATAATATTATAGACGAGGCGGAAAATTACGATTTTTTGATTGTCGACTCCATTCAGGCGGTTTATTTAAGCGACCTGAACGGTTCTTCGGGAACGGTCGGGCAAGTTAAAGAATGCGCGTCGAGGCTTATGCGTTTTGCAAAATCGTCGAAAACCACGGTTTTCATCGTGGGACACGTCACGAAAGAAGGCGCAATCGCAGGGCCGAAAGTTCTCGAACATATTATGGACACCGTTCTCTATTTCGAGGGGCAGCCGCAAGACAATTACAAACTGCTCCGCGCCGTGAAGAACAGGTTCGGTTCGGCGCAGGAAGTGGGCGTTTTCGAGATGCGGGAGAACGGAATTTTCGGCGTTAAGGATTACAACGGAATTTTCGTTTCCGAAGAACGCGGAAAAGAACCCGGGAGCGTCGTAACTCCGTCGGTTTCGGGAAATCGTTGTATGCCCGTCGAAATCCAGACTCTTTTATCGAAAACCGTTTTCGGTATGCCGAGGAGAATGCCCTTGGGGCTTGACTATAACCGCACGATGCTTATTCTTGCCGTGCTTGAAAAGCGCGCGTATATGCCGTTTTACACTTTCGACGTTTACGTCACGGTTATGGGCGGAATTAAACTCACCGAGCCTGCGAGCGACCTTGCGGTTGCGCTTGCCTTGGCGAGTTCTTATAAAAATCAATCGGTTGCTGGCGACGTTTGCGCCTTCGGAGAAATCGGATTGACGGGTGAAATCCGCCCCGTAACGCAAGCCGACAAACGCGTGGAAAACGCATATAAACTCGGATATAAAAAGGTTTTGTTGCCTGCGAGAAACTGCGATAATCTCAAAAAATACGCCGATAAAATCGAACTTATCCCGATAAAACACGTTTATCAGGCTATCAAATACCTTTTCCCAGAAAAATAGCCGCAAGCCGCAGACGGCAAGATTGTAAGCAGCAAACCGCAGACCGTAAGCCGTAAGCCGTAGACCGCAGGTTGCAGGTCGCAAACCGCAGGCCGCAGACTGCAATCCGCGGCAAATGCAAAGCCGTATTTTTTTAGACGTAAAAATCGGCATTTTAAAACGTAAAAGTTTGCTTTTAAAAATATAAAAGTCGGCGGGCGAGATTTTCTTAAAATCTTGCCCGCCGTTTAATTTAATTTTTTCGTTTTTTATTATTCTTCCGTTTCGGCAGGTTCTTCCGTAAAAATAATTTTCGTTTTCGGACTACCACTAGAAAAAACGTTATTTATTCCTTTTATCTCTTCCCATTCTTTCTTCGTTCCGTGAAATTCTATCGTTTCTAAATTCGTCACCCAGTCAAACGCATTCCGTTCAATCATTGTCAATGATTTCGGCAATTTTAGCCGAGCGATAGAACAAGACGTAAAAACGTCATTCAAAGTCGTCACGCCTTCGGGAATTTCAAAATCAACCGGTTCAAATTCGCCGTCTCTGGGAAGAACGTAGCATTTATCGTTTTCTATCCATTCGATAATATTAAATCTGACCACACCGATTCTACCGTGAAAGGCATTTTTCCCTATGGTCGTCACGCTTCCGTCGCTCGGAATCTTGCTGTTTTTGCAACCGATAATAAGCGTTTTTTCATCCTTGTTTATAACGCAGTTATTAACGCTATAAAACTTTTTGTTTTCAGGGGAAACGGTTATCCTCGAAATCTTTGCGTCGCACAAAAACGCGCTTTCGTCAGTTTCTTCAACGTCTTTTCCTATATTCAGTTTTTTCAAGTTCGTGCAGGCAAACGCTCCGGAGCCGATTTTTTTCACCCCGTCCGGAATATTGACCTCATTTAATCCCCTGCAACAGAAAAAGGCAGCCTCTCCTATTTCATTCACCGAACCGTCGTTCGGAATAGTCGCGCTTGCGCCTGCCGCCAACAAAACTCCGTTTTTATCTATAAGGCAGTCTTGCTTTAATTGAAGATGCTCGCTTCCTTCTTCGAGGTAGATTTTCGTAAGATTAGGCAAATACATACGCAAATAATAAACGTTCTCGATAGACTTCGGAAAAGCAATACTTTTTACGCTGGTCGTAACGTAGCGGATATTCGGAATCGCAAATGTGGTAACCGGCAATCCTTCGTGAGTTGACGGCACGGTTATATGCGACGGAAACATCGCCTCTCCCGTTTCTCTCTCGGTTTCGGAATATTCTTCATTTAAATACGCGCAACACGCTCCGTTTTCGGCAGTAAAAGTAAAATACTTATCGTCCGAAGGCTCGAACGTTATTTCGATTGACTCTCGCTCGATTTCGTCAAACGGGTCGTCTTCATCTTCTTCATTTTCTTCCGATTCGCTCGCGCTGCCGTTCCCGTCGCTTTCGTTAAGCGCGCCGCTTTCAACGGAAGTGTTTCCGGCATTTGAATTATCGCCCGGTTCGCAGGCAAACGCCACGGCGAAAAGCAGGCTTAAAATCAATGTAAAAAGAATTAGTCTGATTGTTTTTTTCATTTTCTCACTCTCCTTAATTTTTACCTTATATATGAGATATACTAATTATATAAGGCATATTATATTATAATTGCACAATGTGCCTTTTGTCAAGCAAAAAAGGCACAACGTGCTATAATTTAGTTATGATAGAGTTGAAAGACATTCAAAAGAGATTGCGCGAAGAAATTAAATCCAGCTCGCTCACGCAAAAACAAATTGCCGAAAAACTCGGAATCAGCCCTTCCACCGTGAGCAAATATTTAAGGCTCGATAAATTTCCGGCAATAGACACGTTCGCAAACCTGTGCGAAATTTTGGACGCTTCCGCCGACGAGATTTTAGGATTGAAAAAATAAACGCTTTAAAAATGAAATATGCCGAGGACGAAAGCCGTTAAATTCGCTTCCGTCCTCGGCATTTTATTATCCGATTATTAAGTTTTTATGCCGTTAATCGACTTATAGCCCCACTTTTGATATTTAATCGATTCACTTAACCGACGTATTTTATAAGCATTTCGCTTATCTCTGCCGAGGAGCTTAAACCCACGGTTTTCTCTTTCAGCTCGCCGCCGACGAAAACCATTAGCGTGGGAATACTCGAAATCCCGTATTTAATAGCCGTTTTTTCGCTCTCGTCAACGTTGACTTTAACAACCTTGACTTTTCCCGCAAGCTTCGGAAATACTTCGTGAAGCACTTCGCTTTGCATTTTGCAAGGCATACACCAGCTCGCCCAAAAATCCACAAGCACCGGCTTATCGGATTTTAAAACTTCGGTTTCAAATTCATCGTCTAAAACGTTCAATATTTTATCCATAATTCTTCTCCTGTGTCGGACGATAACGCCCGAAGCTTTGCCCTGCCCTTTTCGCAAAGCAAACCGTCACGGCCGTTTCGTCCTTCCCGTAATTTTCGGCTGCCCGAAACTATTATGCGTATTATTTGCCGAAATATGCCGAAATTTCAGCCACTTTTATTTCTTTAAGGCTTCCGTCCGCCATATTTTTGATTTGCGCAACGCCCGTTTCAAGTTCGTTGTCGCCAAGCGTTACGACGTTTTCCGCGTGAATTTTATCCGCATACTTAAACTGCGCCTTAACGCCTCTGCCCGCGTGGTCGATTTCCGCTTTAACGCCCTTATCGCGAAGTTCGGAAACGATTTCAAACGCCTTTTTATAAGCTTTTTCGCCCATCGTGGCGATATAAAACTTGACGCTCTCCCTTTCGGGAATAATCACGTTTTCGGCTTCCATAAGCATCAAAAGCCTTTCGATACCCATTCCGAAGCCGACTCCGCAGGTGGGCGTTCCGCCGAGCTGCGAAATAAGATTATCGTATCTTCCGCCGCCGCAAACCGTACCTTGCGAGCCGAGCGCGGTGGTTACGAATTCAAACACGGTTTTGGTGTAATAATCCAAACCTCTCACGATAAACGGATTTATCTCGTAAGCGACGCCACAATCGGTTAAAAGCTCTTGAAGCTTTTTGAAATGCGCGGAGCAATCGTCGCAAAGATAATCGATTATCTTCGGCGCGTCCTTGCAAAGAGCCTTGCAGCCCTCGTCCTTGCAATCGAGTATGCGGAGCGGGTTTTTGCCGTATCTTTCGCGGCAAGTGGGGCAAAGTTTATCGAGTTTATCGGCAAAATAGCCCTTCAAAGCATCGTTATATTTCTTCCTGCAATCGGGGCAGCCCATACTGTTGATATAAAGCTTAACCGAAAGTCCGCATTTTTTAAGCACCGTGTAAGCAAGCTTGATAACTTCCGCGTCGGTATCCGCGCCCGCGCCGCCGTAAACTTCCACGCCGAACTGATGATGCTCGCGAAGCCTGCCCTTTTGCGGGTTTTCATAACGAAAAACGGGGGTTATATAGTACATTTTAAGGGGCATAGCTCCGTTAAAAAGTCCGTTTTCGATAAAACTTCTCGCAACGCCGGCAGTTCCCTCGGGTTTTAAGGTAATGCTTCTCTCGCCTTTATCGAGGAAGGTGTACATTTCCTTGTTGACAATATCCGTGGTGTCGCCCACGCCCCTCAAAAACAATTCGGTATGCTCGAAAGTGGGCGTTCTTATCTCGTTTAAACAATATAGGTCTGCCGTTTCTCTTGCGATTCTTTCAACGTAATGCCATTTATAACTCTCGGACGGCAAAACGTCTTTCGTTCCCTTTGGTATATTTATCATACGATAACCTCTTTAAATTACAAAATATACTTTTTAACGCTTTGCCCCGCGATGACTGCGGACAAATGCTCTTCAACGTATTTCTCGTCCACGACGACCTTCGTGAGCGGAATATCTCCGCCCGCATTGAAGGAAATGTCTTCAAGAAGATTTTCCATAACGGTGTGAAGTCTTCTTGCGCCGATGTCCTCGCCGGTGACGTTGATTTCGGCCGAAATTTCGGCGATTTTCGAGATTGCGTCGGGCGTGAATTCAAGTTCGATGTTATCCACCGCGAGAAGGTGCGCATACTGCGAAGTAATCGCGTTTTGCGGAATGGTGAGAATGTTTATGAAATCTTCCTTCGTGAGCGAATCGAGCTCGACCTTTATCGGAAATCTTCCCTGCAATTCCGGAATTAAATCCTCCACGGCCGAAACGTGGAACGCGCCTGCCGCAATGAACAAAATGTAGTCGGTTTTAACTATTCCGTACTTCGTGTTGACGGAAGAGCCTTCTACTATCGGCAAAATATCTCTCTGAACGCCCTCTCTCGAAACGTCCTGACCGTTGGACTTCGCTCCGTTTGCGATTTTATCTATCTCGTCGATGAAGATTATTCCCTCTTCCTCGGCGCGCCTTACGGCTTCGGTTTTAACGGCGTCGTTATCGATGAGTTTGTCGCTTTCCTCCGCAACGATAAGATTCATCGCTTCCCTTACGGTGATTTTTCTGCGTTTGCGTTTTTTCGGCATAATATCGCCGAAAATAGAACCGAGCGAAATTTCCGCGCCCATTCCTCCGGCAAGTTCGAGCGGTTTGTTCTCTTCGGCAACGTCTATTTCTATCGTGAATTTATCGTAATCGCCTGCGCGGAGTTTTCTCAAAACTTCCGCTTCCCATTCTTCCTTGGGCTTATCGCCGCGTTCGGTTTTAAGGGCCTCGGTGAGGGCGACCATAATCTTCTTTTCGGCAGTTACCGAAGCTCTCTTCGAAACCACGGCGACCTGCTCTTCCTTAACCATACGGTAGCTGGCTTCAACCAAATCTCTTATCATCGACTCCACGTCTCTGCCGACGTAACCCACCTCGGTATATTTCGTCGCTTCGACTTTGATGAACGGAGCTTTCACGAGCTTTGCAAGCCTCCTCGCGATTTCCGTTTTACCGACGCCCGTAGGGCCTTTCATAATGATGTTTTTCGGCGTAATCTCTTCGCGAAGTTCCTCCGAAAGTCGGCTTCTTCTATATCTGTTTCGAAGAGCCACCGCCACGGCGCGTTTGGCTTTATCCTGACCGATAATGTACTTATCTAATTCTTTAACTATCTCTCTCGGGCTTAAATCCATTTTACTCCTCCTTACACCGTTTCGCAACGAATGTTATCGTTGGTGAAAATGCAAATCTCGCTTGCGATTTTCAAGGCCTTAACCGCAATTTCATCCGCTTCCATATTCGTTTCCGAAGCGAGAGCCCTGGCTGCGGCGAGCGCGTAATTGCCGCCGCTTCCGATGGCGCACACGTCGCCGTCGGGCTCCATAACGTCGCCCATACCGGAAACGATAAGCAAATTGTTTTTGTCGGCGCAAATCATCATAGCTTCGAGTTTTCTCCCCGCTTGGTCCCTGCGCCATTGTTCGGCGAGTTCAACCGCGCTGCGTTCGAGGTTGCCGGCATATTTATTGAGCATAGCCTCGAATCTTTCGCAAAGCGAAAACGCGTCCGCAACGCCGCCCGCAAAGCCTATAACGACCTTGCCGTTGTAAATTCTTCTTACCTTTTTCGCGCTGTTTTTGAATACGACCGATTCTCCCATAGTGACCTGTCCGTCGCCGGCGATTGCGGTTTTTCCGTTTTTCCTCACTGCGCAAATCGTAGTGCCTTTAAATTCAATACTCATAATAATTCCTTGATTTTCTTTATTTCTTCAATAGCTCTTTCGCTTAAAAGTCTTTTTTTATCGGCTTTTTTCACTTTCCCGTAAGAAAGCGGGAGAGGCGAAAGTATGCCGTAATTGGCGTTCATCGGCTGAAAATCCTCGTTCGGCGCGGCAACGTAACAGGAAAGCGCGCCCGTAACCGTATCGGAATTCAGCAAAAGTTCGGATTTCCCCGAAAGTCGCCTGTCCATATTTATCGCCGCCATAAGTCCGCCGAGAGTGCTTTCAACGTAGCCTTCCACGCCCGTAATCTGCCCCGCAAAATAAACGCTCGGGTGTTTTTTCATAGAAAAATCGGCGTTGAGATTTTTCGGCGAGTTGATATAAGTGTTTTTATGCATCACTCCGTAACGCAAAAATTCGGCGTTTTTAAGCGCGGGGAAAATGGAAAACACTCTTTTTTGCTCCGGGAACAAAAGATTCGTCTGAAAACCGACGATATTATATCTTCTGCCCTCTTCGTCTTCTTTGCGAAGCTGCATACAAGCGTATGCGCGTTTGCCCGTTCTCGGGTCGGTAAGCCCCACGGGCTTCAAAGGCCCGAAGCGAAGAGTATCCTCACCCCTTGCCGCCATAACCTCAACGGGCATACAGCCCTCGAAGACTTTTACGTCTTCGAAATCGTGCAATTCGGCTCTTTTAGCCGAAATCAATTCTCTGTAAAATTCGAGATAACCTTCCTTATCTATCGGGCAATTAACGTAATCGCCAACGCCCGCTTCGCCGTATCTGTCCGAAACGAATGCTTCGTTCATATCAATCGAGTCGCCGGAAATTATCGGAGCGGCGGCGTCGTAAAAATAGAATCCGTCGCCCGTTATTTCGGCCAAAAAATCGCAAAGTTTACCTGTCGTCAAAGGTCCGGTGGCGACGATAACGTTCTCGTTTAAATCGAACTTTTCCGTTTCCTCGCAAATAAACTCGATATTTTCGCAGGATTTCAGTTTTTCGGTTATCGCCTCGGCAAATTTATCTCTGTCCACGGCAAGAGCCGCGCCTGCCGGAACGCTCGTTTTATCCGCGCACTCTATAACCATCGAGCCTAAAATGCGCATTTCTTCCTTTAAAAGTCCGCAAGCGTTGGCGTAAACGTCGTTGCTTTTGAGCGAATTGGAACAAACCAACTCGCCGTAAAGCGGACTTTTATGCGCGGGGGTAAACTTCTTCGGCTTTATGTCGTAAAGTTTCACCCGGTAACCCTTTTTCGCAAGGTAATACGCCGCCTCGCTGCCCGCAAGCCCGCCGCCGATTACTTTAATAACTTCTTTCATTTTTGCTTACTTTTCTTCGTTGGCGTCGCTTTTTTTGCTCTTTTTCGGCTTGTCGGTGTAATCGCATTCCTTATTGGAACATTTGCGCGTTTTGCCGTCCTTTGCAAGCACGATATAACTTCCGCATTTCGGACAATGCTCGCCCGTGGGCATATCCCAGCTCATAAAGTTACATTCGGGATAATTCGAGCAGCCGTAAAACGACTTGCCGCTCTTGGACGTCATCTTTTGAGTGGGGTTTCCGCACTGCGGACAAACGCCTGCTTTTTCCGCAAGGCTCTTCGTCGCCTTGCACGCCGTGCATTGAAGGTATTTGCCGAATCTTCCCTTTTTAACGACCATTTCTCCGCCGCACTTCTCGCATTTTTCCGTAGTCGTTTCTTCGTCTATGGGTTTAACGTTCGTACATTCGGGATAGTTGGGGCAAGCCAAAAACTTACCGTATTTGCCGGTTTTATAAACCATCATTGCGCCGCATTTGTCGCATTTGACGTTTGAAACCTCTTCTTTTTCCGATTTTATGTTGGAACACTCCGGATAATTGGAGCAGGCAAGGAATTTCCCGTATCTGCCGTTCTTCCTTATCATCGGCGCGCCGCACTTTTCGCAAAGAATATCGGTAACCTCGTCGCCGTCCGTCGCCGCAAACGCAAGTTTTTCGGCAAACGGGGGATAAAAGTCGGCGATAATTTTGTGCCAATCTCTTCCGCCCTGCTCTATATCGTCGAGTTTATCTTCCATATCGGCGGTGAACGAAACGTCCATTACGTCGGGGAAATACTTCACGAGCATATCGGTTATCCTGAACGCGATTTCCGTGGGAACGATATATTTGTTCTCCTTCGTGGTGTATTTACGCTTTGAAAGAACGGAAATAATGGTTGCGTAAGTGGAAGGTCTGCCGATGCCTTTTTCTTCCATTATTCTTACGAGGCTTGCGTCGGTAAATCTCACCGGCGGCTTCGTGAATTTTTGCTCTTTTTCAATCTTGTCGAGGGTAAGTCCGTCGCCTTCCTTCACGGGCGGGATAACCTTGACGATTTCGCCTTCTTCGCTTTCGGCGTTGGCCTTATAATCGTCGTAAACGGCGGTGTAGCCTTTGAAAACGACCGTCCTGCCGTTCGTCCTGAACGTGTAATCTCCGCAGGCGGAATCAATCGTGACGTAATTATATTTTGCCTCGCTCATTTGCGAAGCCACGAATCTCTCGTAAATAAGTTTATAAAGATTATAGTGGTTTCTGTCGAGAAGGGGCTTCACCTTTTCGGGCGTAAGCGACAAGTCTATGGGGCGAATCGCCTCGTGCGCGTCCTGCGCGTTTTTCTTCGATTTATAGAAATTCGGCTTTTCGGGAACGTACTCGTCGCCGTATTTTTCTTTGATATATTCTCTCGCTTTGATTTGCGATTCGGCGGAAATTCTCACCGAATCCGTTCTTATATAAGTTACGAGCGCGAGATGCCCTTCGGGGGTTTCGATACCTTCGTAAAGATGCTGGGCAACCTGCATACACATCGGCGACGACATATTGAGTTTTGCCGAAGCGTCCTGCTGCATCGTGGAGGTCGTAAACGGCGGAAGAGCGTGGCTCTTCGTATCCGTCTTTTTGATTTGTTTAACCGTGAAAGCGTTGCCCGCAGCCTTTATCGCGTTTTCCACTTCCTCGGCCTCCGCGCCGTTTGACGGCTTGAATTTTTTGCCGTTTTTCTCCGCAAGATACGCCGCAAAAGGCTTATGCTGCCCGTCCGACAACGTCGCCGTGACGTTCCAGTATTCGGTGGGAACGAAAGCCTTGATTTCTCTTTCCTTATCTACGATTATGCGAAGCGCAACCGATTGTACGCGCCCTGCCGAAAGTCCGTTTTGAATTCTCTTGCAAAGAAGCGGGCTGAGTTTATAACCGACGAGCCTGTCGAGAACTCTTCTTGCCTGCTGCGAATCGACGAGGTTATAGTTGATTCCCCTCGGATTTTTCAACGCCTCTTTAACGGCTTTTTCGCTTATCTCGTTAAATTCGATTCTCTGCGCCTTATCCTTTAAGCCGAGAACCTCTTGAAGATGCCAGCTGATTGCTTCTCCCTCTCTGTCCGGGTCGGTTGCGAGGTAAACTTTATCGGCTTTTTCAACCTTTTCTTTAAGCCTTTTAATTACGGGCTTTTTATCCGCCGTGATGACGTAATTCGGCTCGTAATTTTTCGCTATGTTGACGCCGAGCCTTTTCTCGGGAAGGTCCCTGACGTGTCCGCCGCTCGCGTCCACTTTATACTTTCCGCCGAGGTATTTTTCGATGGTTTTTGCCTTTGAAGGCGATTCGACAATAATAAGCTGCATATTTTCCTCCGCTTTTAGCGTTATTAACGTTTTCGTTTTATTTTAAATAATTCCGTGTTTTTCTTTTAAGTAATTCCGTATTTGCCGTTTAAGTAATCTCGTATTTGCCGTCCGAACACTTGGTTAAAAGCCCTTTCATTTCGAGAGAGACGGTGACGGCAAGCAAGTCGTAAATCTTCAAACCGAGCTTTTCGATGAGAGCGTCCGTTGAGTTTATACCCGATTTAATCGACTTATAGACCGACTTTTCAACGTCGTTCAACTGAATTTCGGTTTTTTTGCCGAAAGACATTCTCATAAGAAAAGCCGCCTCTTCCGCATTCTCAATCATAGCCGCGCCGTTTTTAACGAGGCTTTTGCAAAGCTCGCCGGAAGCGACTCCGAGTCCGTAAGGAAAACAAGCTATTTCCCTGCCGTAATCGTTTGCGTAGTCCGCGGTGTATCTCGCTCCGCTGTTTTTGTTGCCGCTTGCGATAAACGTAACCTCGGATAATGCCGCGATTATTCTGTTCCTGACGGGATAAGAAAACGCCCTCGGCGAATAACCGCTCGGATTTTCGCTCATAAGCAATCCGTTTCGGGCTATTTCGTCCGCTAAATTTTGTTTGCTCGGCGGCGAAATCGGATAAACTCCGCTCGCCTGAACGGATATTAACCTTCCCGACGGGAGCGCGCCCTTTATCGCCGCGCTGTCCGCTCCGTCCGCAATGCCCGTCACGACGGTCGCTCCGTTTTCGGCAAGCTCTTTTGCGAGCTTTTCCGTTGCGGAAAGATATTGCGGCAAAGTCTTTCTCGAACCGACGAGCGAAATTTTATGCTCGGCTTTCAGCAATTCCGCATTGCCTTTGAGGTAAAGCGCGAGCGGCGGAACGGGCGTTTCTCTCAAAGCGTCGGGATAATAATCCCTCTTTTCGCCCTCCGATTTTATCGTGATAACCTCGTCCGCGCCGGATATTGCCGAAGCTATGCGCTTTTCGACGTAATCCTTATCTTTCAGCATTTCGGCAAGCGATTTTCCCGTTGACGGCTCGCCGCGGTTTGCGAAAAACTCGCAAACTCCCGATGGATTTTCGAGAATATCTCCCTTAAACCCGTCGATTAACGCCTTTTTGTATTTATATTCGAGGCCTTCCGTAGAATCGAGAAAAACTATCGCTCTTTCGATTGCCGTAAGCTTCGTCATAATCCGTCACCTCTGTAACTTATCGCTTCGAGCAAATGCTTCGGCTCGATGTTTTCCGAAAGTTCCATATCGGCTATCGTGCGCGCCACTTTGATTATTCTGCTTCTCGCCCTTGCGGAAAGTTTAAGCGACTCGAACGCATATTTTAATATCTCTTCGCACTCTCGCGATAAAACGCAGTATTTTTTAAGATGTTTTTCGCTCATTTCGGCGTTTGAAGATATTCCGTCGTCCTTAAAACGCTCCGCCTGCAAGGCTCTCGTTCTGTTCACCCTTTTCCTGACTTCCGCCGAACTTTCGGCCTCGGTTTTGTCGGTGAGTTCGTCGTATTTAACGTTATCGACGTTTATCCGAATATCCATTCTGTCAAGAAGCGGACCGGAAATTTTTTCCCTGTATTTTTTGATTTGCGTGGGCGAACAGGTACATTCCCTGTCCTTCGAGCCGTAATAGCCGCAGGGACACGGATTCATACTGCCCACCAGCATAAAACTCGCGGGGTATTCGAGATTTGCTTTCACCCTAGTGACGGTTATAACTCTATCTTCGAGAGGTTGCCTCAAACTTTCCAGAACCGAACGGGGATATTCGGGCATTTCGTCGAGAAAAAGCACTCCGTTGTGCGCGAGGCTTACAATCCCCGGTTTTGCCGACTGCCCGCCGCCGATTATCGAAATACTCGAAGCGGTGTGATGCGGACTCATAAACGGCCGCCTGTAAACGATGCCTTCCGTGCCTTTCATCTTTCCCGCCACGCTGTGAATTTTCGTGGTTTCCAGAGCTTCGCGGAAGCTCATATCGGGCATTATGGACGGTATGCACTTGGCGAGCATAGTTTTGCCCGCTCCCGGCGGACCTTCTAAAATTATATTGTGATTGCCGCTTACGGCAACTTCCAGAGCCCGCCTTGCGACGAACTGACCTTTAACGTATTTCAAATCGCAGTCGTATTCCGCGGTTTTATAAACGCGATTGTATTCCTTTCTCTCAACCGTTTTAAGTTCGGCTTTCCCTTCGAGATAATCGCAGACCGACTTCAAATCGGAAGCGGCAAGAACGGTTATTCCGTCTATAAAACTCCCCTCTTCGGCGTTTTCTTCGGGAATTATCATCTCCTTAACGCCTTTTTCGCGCGCGGAGATAAGTATCGGCAAAATGCCGTTCACTCCTCTTATTTTTCCGTCGAGCGACAACTCGCCTATCATTGCCGCGTCGAGTTTCGTTGCGGCAAGCCCCGCGTTGGCGGCGATTATTCCCACGGCTATGGGAAGGTCGAGCCCCGCGCCCTCCTTTTTAAGCTCGGCAGGAGCTAAATTTACCGTTATTTTATGAATGGGGAACTTTCTTCCGCTGTTTTTAATTGCGGAACGAACTCTTTCCTTCGATTCTTTAACCGCGGCGTCGGGCAGGCCTACTATTTCAAACCCCGGAAGCCCTAAATTCGTATCGACTTCGACGTCGACTTCTCTTCCGTCAAGCCCCGTTAAAACGTAACCACGAGTTTTCGCTAACATAATCCCCTTTTTCTTCCTTTCGTTTAAATTTGCCAACCGTAAAGAACATTCTTCGCCGTTTCCGAAACGGCAATCCCGGCGTAACCGACGTAATTCATCGCAAAAGCCGCAAGGCACACGCACACGAGAACCGTCGCCACGGTTTTGATTTTTTCGCCGAAAATTCTCACGGCAAGATGAAGCGCGAGCGCGGCCACGAGCGAATAAAACGCCGAACATAAAGCGAAATCGGTTGCAAAATCGCCCTTGCCGAACGTAAGCGCGACGAAAGCCGAAACGAAAGCCGTTAAAATGAGCTTCGTTTTGTTTGCGGAACGGCCGAGCGCGTTTCCGATTTTTTCTTTTTTATTTAAAACGAGCGCGATTATTATGAACGCGAGCGAAACCAAACACAAAGCCGAAGTAAAATAATTCGCAAACGCGAAGTATCCTCCGCCGAGGTTTTCGCTGCCGAAACCCGCAAGCAATTTTACGGGAATCACGCTCTCGCCAAATCCGAACGACGAGCCTATAAACGCAAACGCCCCGCCGATAAATCCGCCTCGATAGGCTTTGGCAAGCGCAGAGCCTACGAACGCGTAAGACACAAGCAATATTATTATCGGAAGAACGACGAACGAGCAAGCGACGGAAACGAAATAAAAGATTTTCTTTCCGCGGTAAGCAACGTAAACGTCCTCCTTTTCAAGTCCCTTAGCCGCTTTTTCGTCCTCTTTATATCTTTTTGCACCCCTTACCGCCGCATAGCCGACTATCGCCCCGAGCCCTGAAATCAAAACGAGCAACGAAGCGTTCGCCGCAACGGATAAGCCGAAGAACAATCCCGAAAGCCCGATATGGATTATCGCGCTCTCTCTGTCCTCGACGTAATAGTCCTCGACGAAAAATTTCATAGCGAAATAAAACGCGTAAACGGCAAAGCAGGCCGAAATCGAATTACAAGCCGTGAGCGACGCCGCGAAAATGCTTCCGCAAGTTAAACATACGAGTAAAGCGAAAACCGAAAGCCGAGCGTTTCCGAAAAGCAAATCAACAATCAAATAAACCGCTATAAGCGCGGCAAAGCCCGCAAGAAGCGACGGGAAACGCAAACCGAAGGTGTTAAGCCCGAAAACCGCAACCGACAAAGCGTTGAGTTCGGCGTTTAAAATTCCTTGCCCGAACGAACGCCCCTGATTTCGCATCACCGTTTTAACCGCGGCAATTTCTTCAAGCTCCTTATCCGTAAAATTGTTCGCTTTCGACTTCGACGCCGTGAACGACGAGCTTTCGTCGCAAATATTCGCGTGCCCGGTTTCCGAGCCTATATCCGAGCCGTATTTATATTCGGCGCGAAGAACGTTTCCGTCCTTATCGACGAACGCGACCTCGTAAATATCCATTTCGTCAACCGTGCTTATTTTAACTCTATCGTAACTGCTTGCTTTTTCCCCGTCGTAAATAAGCGTCCATTTATATCCGCCGCTGCCGTGATTGACGTAAATCCTGCCGTTTTCGTCGTCGCCTACGCGTTCGGAAAAATGAGTGTCGTCGCCCGAGCGCATTTTAAAATCGAAAATTATATTGACGTAAGAATTTCCGTCGGCGTCGGTTTTTGAAGAACGAATTTCGCCGACGTAAGCGTAAACCTTTTTCGTTCCCTTCTCCACGTCGAGCGTAACGTTGCTCGATTTCGACGGAGAAATTTTACCCCCGTCGGTAAGTTCCACCTTAACCGTTGAAAAAGCCGTTTGCGGAGCTTTTACGCTCGTGGCGGCAAAACCGCAGGTAAGAGCGTAGAAAAGCGCGAGCGCGATAAGCGTGATATAAAATAATGATTTGTTAGTTTTCATAAGCTTTTCCTTATAATAAGCGTTTCCTTTAAAACCGTCCCCGTTTTCGGCACTCCGCGCCAAACACACAATTACTATACAACTTATTTCGGGGTTTGTAAATCGTTTTTTCGGATTTTCTTTCACTTTTCATAATATATATATAATGAAAAGCGTTTTTTCGCCGAATTTCCCCTTTTATGCGTACCGAAATCCCCCTTAATACGCGACTTTTCCATCTTTTACAAACGCTTCGTTTCTCTTTTATAAACGCCCTCCGCGGGCGATTGTTTTTTTCAATCGCCCGCGAAGGGCGCAAAAAACGGAAACAACGCCAAAGAAACACAAAGAAAAACGCAAAAAAATTCGACGGAACGACGAAAAAAGCGCAAAAAAAAAGCTCGGAAAACCGAACTTTCTTTTCGTGATGATGATTTAAGCGTTTTGGTTGTTATGCGCTTTCGCGATAAGCCGTTACGCTTTGCAATCGGAAATTAAAGGATTTCTTCAACTTTCGCAGCCTTACCGGTGAGATTACGAAGATAATAAAGTTTCGCTCTTCTTACCTTACCTCTCTTAACAACCGTGATTCCGGCAATTTTGGGAGAATGAACGGGGAACGTTCTTTCAACGCCGATACCGTAAGAAATTCTTCTGACGGTGAAGGTTTCTCTGATTCCGCCGTTCTTTTTGGCGATAACGATACCTTCGTAATTCTGGATTCTCTCCTTTGCGCCTTCGATAACCTTAACGGAAACTCTGACAGTGTCGCCAACGGCGAATGCGGGAACTTCGTCTTTAAGGTTCTCTTTCTCGATTTGTTCAATAATCGTCATGACTTTTACCTCCATTATTACGCGACGTTCATAGCCGTTTAAGCCAGCGGACCGCCCGAAGTCTTTGATATTTTATCATATACCGAAAAAAATAGCAAGCGTTTTTTTGCGTTAATTTTACTTTTTTCGGATATTTATCTCATTTAACAACCGTTTAACTGTCGTTTACGGTTATTTATCGGCCGTTTATTTTTGGTCGGCATAAGCCGACGTAGACCGGCAGCTCGGCGTAGGCCTTACAGCCCATCGAAAGGTTAATAACGCCTTGCGGAAAAAATAAAGAGCCGCGCCTGCGTTTTCACGCAGGCGCGGCTCGGTTTTTAAAGATTAAATAACTCCTTTTTTAAGGATTACGTTGGCGTAAACCGCCGCTTCGCCCGTCGCAATCACGGCGTAAGCCTTTTGCGCGCGCTTATAAAACTCGAAACGGTCGATGTTGCCCACGCGCACGTTCGCGTCGTGTTTTTCGGCAACGGCCTTATATTCCTCCCAGATAACCGGGTTTATTTTGCCTTTATCGCAATCCATAAGCTGCATCAGGATAAAGTTCGGGTCGGAATAAGTGTCGAGCGGAATGAGTTGAAGGCAGGCGTCCAGCATCGCCGTACCGCTTATTCCGTCCGCGCGGATAACTCTCTGCCCGAAATTCTCGCTCGGGAAATTCCCGTCCGCGATAACGATTTCGTCGCCGTGCCCCATTTCGCAAAGAACCTTGACAAGTTCGGGGCTTACGATTTTTGAAATTCCTTTTAACATAGTTTCTCCTTTTTTCGTTTTGTTTTATTTTCTCGCGCTCTCGCGCGAATATTATTCCCGTTCGTTTATCGTTCGTTTCGATTTTTCGGCGGAGCGGCCAGCATCGCGTAATAATTACATTCGAGTTTCCCGTTGTAAATTTTGCGCTTTTTATCGGCTTTTCTCCCGAACAACCGCTCGAAATCGTCCACGGAAGTGAGGGTGTAGCAACACCATTCGTCAAGGCTTTTAACCACCTTTCCGAAATCCTTATAAAGCTTCTCTATCTCCCTTCTCTCGGAAAGCCTTTCGCCGTAAGGGGGATTTGAAATTATAACCCCGTGGGAAAAACGCGACGAAAAATCGCGCATATCTGCTCTTTGAAAATGAATTTTATCCTTAACGCCGGCAATTTCCGCGTGTTTTCTTGCAAGTTTCAGTTGCTTTTCGTCAATATCGAATCCGCTTATGCGAACTTCCTTTCCAAGGTCGATTTCCCCTGCGGCTTTCTCTTTTATCTTATCGAAAATCGCTCTGTCGACGTTTTTCCAATGAAGAAAATCGAAATCCCTGTTCATTCCGCTCGGAACGTTGGCCGCAATTAAAGCCGCCTCCACGGGAATCGTTCCCGTTCCGCAAAACAAATCGGCCAAAGGCCTTGAAGGATTCCACACGGAAAGCTCTATGAGCGCGGC
>CALDMH010000185.1 GCA_937915565.1 uncultured Clostridia bacterium
GGCAAAGGTCTGCAAAACCTTTATGCCCCGGTTCAAATCCGGGTGGCGCCTCCAAACGAAACGGTTTGTAAGTTTTTTCTTACAAACCGTTTTTTTTGTCTTGACAAATCGTGTTTTTTGTATTACAATAAAATTACAAAATCGATATATAAAATCGGTGTGGATTTTTCGGAGAAATAAGCTCATTTTTCGCCATACGCTCAATTACGGGTGTATGGCGTTTTTTATGGGGTAAATTTGAAAATTCCAAACGAAGGCAGGACGAAAATGAAAAAATTGAAGATTTCAAGCGAAGCGGCGTACGTTGTGGCTATAACTTTGTTATCGCTTGCGGTTGCGATATTATCCGCCGCGGATTTCGGGATTTCGATGATAGTCGCGCCGGCATATTTGTTAAGCTTAAAAACGGGCTTTTTAACGTTTGGTCAGGCGGAATACGTGATACAGGCAGGCTTATTCATAGTTCTTTGCCTGATATTGAGAAAATTTAAGTTCGTTTATTTGTTTTCGTTCGTGACTTGCCTTATTTACGGAGCGGTTCTCGATTTATGGCGTAAAATACCGTTTTTCAATCCGTCGATAACTCCGCCTATGAGTATGAACTTATGGGTAAGAGCAATTTTGTTCGTTTCGGGCGTAATTTTAACGTCGTTTGCAGTTGCGTTGTTTTTCAAAACCTATCTTTATCCGCAGGTGTACGACTTTTTCGTGAAAGCCGTTTCGTATAGATACAAAATAAAAATTTCCGTTTTGAAAACGATTGTGGATTTATCGTGCCTGACGGCAAGCGTTATTATGACGTTCGCGTTTTTCAACGAAGTGAGGGGAATCGGTTGGGGAACGCTCGTTATGGCGATTTTTAACGGAACGCTTATAGGGGTTTTCTCAAAATTACTCGATAAGTTTTTCGATTTTCAGCCCACTTTTCCGCGGTTTGCCCGTTTGTTTGAATTGGCCGAGTGAGAATCGAATCACTTTAAGGATTTGCATTTTAACGGCGATAAAATTAGGAAAACGAGGCGAACGTATAGCGTTTCCGTAGCGGTTCATATAAACGGAGGATAAAAAACGCTTGCGTCGCAAGCGTTTTTATTATAACGAACGTAAACCATATTCTTTTTAGCCTTGCATATAATCGGCTTTTTCAACCTTGCTCCAAATTTCCTTCAAAAGTTTTCCGTCCACACGCGCGTTATCGTGAAATTCTTCCGCGTTTGAAAAGTCGTCGGTTTGCCCGCCGTATTCCAGACGTATGCAATCGTCCTCGGCGATATATACCGCCGCTTCGATTCCTTTGTAGTAAAAAGTCATTTCGCTATACGATTCAAGCCCCTCAATAAAATCGTCGAAATCGGGCTTTAAGGGTTTACCCTCTCTGTAAAGCCGTCTTGCTTTGTTGAGGGAAATGAGATTCGGATATTGAGCTTTATCCGGAATTTTCTCATCGTCCCTGTAAAGCCCCCACGAGCAGTTGTTGCATTTTCCGTTGCCGAATTGGTCTACGGCGCAAATTTTGCCGCAAACGGGGCATTTAGCGAAAAAATCAAGCGAGTACGGGTCTTTATAATCGACGTATTTAAAGTCCCGCGGATTAAGCCCTATGACGTTCCTGTTTCGCTTTTCAAAATAAAACCTTGCCTTTTCTTCGGGCGATAAATCTTTTATCCATTCGTAAGTTGTGGGCAAAAACGATTTAACGTTAATGCCAGCCGAGAATAAAACGAACCGTGGTCTGACGGCGTGTTTTTGACTAATACTTCGTTACGCTCACGGCTTATACGTCAAGTATTAACCCGTTCGCGTGCCTTGTCTTAGCCTAAAAACCCGCCGTCGGACTTGCAAGCAACCAAAACGCCGATATTTTTGATGATTTTTGGTGAAGGCGAGCGCAGACGTACTCGACGTACTTCAAGCGAGAATTTG
>CALDMH010000186.1 GCA_937915565.1 uncultured Clostridia bacterium
AGCCAAGCACGTCGGAAAGTTGAAAATATCTGCCGTTTTTGTAATAACCGCTCGGCTCGCCTACGCCTAAATATCCGCCGCCGTTATAAACGTATTCTCTGATTTTCTCAACAACCGCAAATCCTCCCCAGCATTTATCGCCGTGGAACGAACTCCCCGTAACACCCATAGAAATAACGGCGTCGTAAACGGTTAAATCAATCTCGGGCAGCTCGTCGAAGGAAATAAAATCGACGTCCACAGGGAGAACGGACAAAGCAAAAATAATCGAATTATAATAGTATCCGCCCTGGCGCGTATCGTCCACAAAAATACCGTTGAGCATCCAACTGTCCATTTTGCCGTAATAAGTCAATATAGCAACCCTTGCTTTCGTCATACAACCGTTTTTATCAACGTGCGATTTTATCTCTCTGAATTCGTTGCAAACGTTCGTAACTTTATTAACGAATTTATCGTAATTTTCGATTTGTTTAAGGTATCCGCCGAAGCCTATTCGGTCGATAGGTTTTCTCAAAAGCCCGCGCCTCATTCCGTCCCAGAAATAAGTGAGAATTTCCGTTCCCTTTTCGTCGCCCGGACATTCGTTAGGGAAAAAATACGGATTCAACCTTCCTTCGGTATATTTTACACCTTTCATATTGGCAATTTGTTGAATGTAAACCGAACTCGACGGCGCACCTACGACCGCATCAAGACCAATATCCGCAAAATACGGCGAATAAGGCTCGGTGCCTATTCTGTGGTCGCCGTCGAACATCATCGCCTTTTTGCCGTATTTATGGCATAAATCGACAAACATTTTCGCCCAAGTCGCACACTTTTTCTGAACGAAATCGATATATAAGCGCATTGTTTCGGACGGAATGACAAACCTATCGGAATACGTTCCGCCGGCAACAATATCTTCGAGCGTCATTTCTTTACCGGTATCGTTTTTGAAAAGGTCGAACATCGCAGGCGAAGCGGTCATAGCATAGTTGTGCCAATCCCACGCTTTTTGTTTAAGTCCGCTTTCGTTCAAGATAAGGAAATTATAGAAAAAAGTAGTAAATCTTACAACCGTAACGTCGGGATTGTTTTTCAACCACCCTTCCATTCTTTCGAGCATATGCGCAAGTGCTTCGGGATAAACGGGGTCTAAATCGACGTCCTTTTCACAAGTCCAGTTATTCACGTGATAATTGTAAATCTGCACGGGGTCCCAAATATTTTTTGCGAAAAAATTCACCGTGTACTCGTGAAATCTCTTACAGTTGAAAATTTTCACTCTGCCACCCGCGTATTCCCATTCGGAATGAAGTCCGCCGGTCGTGCGGTCAAAAACCTGCCAATAACTTTTACTTTCTTCGTTTACCGCAAGACTTTCTTTAAAAAGTCCCTCTAAAAGCTCAAACGAAATTTCTTCGGAAAAAGCCGTCCTGCGTTTGGTCGTAAGCGCGACGTTCTGCCAAAATTGCGGGTGTGTTCCAGCATATTCGTGGTCTTCGCGCACGATAAAATACGCTTTATAAACGTCCGTACCGAATTGCTTCACGTCCACAGGCAAAGAAACGCCGTCGCAATCTCTCACCGCGTCCGCACCCCAGAGTTCTATAAATTTTTTGGTTTCTTCGGCATAGCTTTCATCTGTCGGTATAGTAACGAATCCTTTACTTATCTTTTTGTCCATATTTTTCCTTATAGTTAAAACCGGTTGCGAAGATAAAACTACCCCCGCAACCCGATTCTTTTAACGATTTGAAATTAAGCGTTCTTTTTTCTTCTTATAATAGCTACAACTACCGCCGCCATAAGAATTATTCCGAATATCGGCAAGCCGTTGATTCCGCCAGCGCAAGAATTGCCACTCCCACCGTCGGACGTCTCTCCGCCGGAAGAAGAGCTGCCGTCGGACGTTTCGCTACCCGAAGAAGAACTGCTGTCGGGCGTTTCGATTTTGGTATAAACCGCGTTTACGACCTTATCGCCGCCGTCAAGCGTGTAATCTTCCCATTTTGCGGTATAACCCTCCCTCGGGATAATAGCGGGTTCTTCTACCTCTTCGGTTTCGACCGTATAATATACCGTTTTTACGAGCGTATCTCCAATCTTGAATTCGATTTTATACTGAATAAGCGTCTCCGCCGCCGTTGCGGTTTTGTTTTCGGCGTATTCCCAAACGGTTTCTTCATTCAATCTCGTTTCGCCGATAAACCAAGCGTATTCATAGCCTTTGCGCGCTTCGGTTCCGATTGCGGGAAGCGCGCCTATTTCTTCGCCGTAGGTAACCTCTTTTTCGTTTTCGCCGAGAGTAAGTTTGTACTTGTTCGCTTCATATTTTATAGCGGCGGTAACGTCTTCGGTTTCGTAGTAAACGGTTTCAGCCGTGATAACCACGTCGTTTACAGTCCAATAACCGGCATACCCCTTTCTTTCGGGAACGGCGGGAAGCGTGCCTATCGCCACTCCGTAAGTAACTTTAATTTCGGTTTCACCAAGCGTAAGCGTATATTCGTTAGCCTCGTAAACAAGCTTCGCCGGTTTGCTTTCTTCGTAATTATAAACGGTTTCGGCAGTTATTTTTTTATCGTCGATTGTCCAATATCCCGTGTAACCCGTCTTTTGCGGAACTGCGGGAAGTTCGCCGATTAAATCGCCTTTTTTCAGATTTTCCGTTGTCGAAACGATTTTCGTCAAGAACATATCCTTGAACAATATTACCGAGTCGTTCGCTTCTTTGGGTTCTTGGAAAACTATCACTTCGTGAGTTCCGTCAGCCGTAAACGTCGCGCTATAAGTCTGCCAATCGTCGGTTGCGGCAATCCAATCTTTTAATAAATTCCAACCGTCGCCGGGATTTCCTCTCGTGTGAGAGATATGAAATTTCGCGTCGCCGCTTACCTTTTTGTAAGAAACGCTTAATCTATAAGTGTTTCCTACAACGGTTTCGCAAAAATTATTATAAACCGCCTTTCCCGCGTCCTTAAATGCAATTTCAGAACCGTTTTCATCGGCTGTATGACCGTTATTTGCACCGCTTTCGCTCCACCAACCTTGAAGCGATTTGCTTAAATCGACAAAATCTTGTTCAAAAGTAAGTTTGAACGTATTCTCTTTATATGCAGGTTTCGCTATCTTATCCGCGCCGTAATTGTATAAGGTTTCGGCGGTGATTTCTTTGCCGTCGAGCGTCCAATAGCCTCTATAACCCTCTTTTGCAGGCACTTCGGGAAGCGTGCCGATTGCCGCGCCGGCCGTTAGCGTTTTGGTTTCAACCTCGGTAATAATCATATTCCTGAATTGAACGGTTGCACCCGTCGACTCGTGAATAAAAATGATTGTATCGTCTTTGATTGCCGTAAAGACCGTTTCAACTTTAATCCAATCCGTTCCGGCGTGATTGTCAGTTTTGATTATTACGTTCTCATCGCTTAATTGATATAAATGATACCATTCGTCTTTGCTTGATTTTGCCTCAATCGTAAGTTTGTAAGTTTTACCGCTTTTCGAACTAAAATTTCCCGTGTTTAAATAGTATACCGTGTTTGCTTCCGCAAAAATAACGGTTGAACAAGTTCCGTCTGCGGTCTGCCCTTTATTTCCGCCTGTTCCGCTCCACCAACCCGCAGTCCAAGCAGCACAATCAGCGGACGGAGTACCCGTTTCAAACGCAAGAGTGTAGGTTTCGCCGTCGGCTTTTGCCGTTTGCGTGTTCACCGCCATAAACAAAGACAAACAAAGCGTCATTGCAAATATGGCAGTTAAAATCAGTTTCATTGCTTTTTTCATCATAAATTTTCTCCTTTATCCTTTATGATTTACTTGTTTATTTTTATCGTCCTGCCGCTTTTTCTTGCCTCTTCCGCGGCGAAAACGCATAAATGTCCGTTGACGGAATCGTCG
>CALDMH010000187.1 GCA_937915565.1 uncultured Clostridia bacterium
AACCAAAACGCCGATATTTTTGACGATTTTTGGTGAAGGCGAGCGCAGACGTACTAGACGTACTTCAAGCGAGAATTTGACAAAAAGCGCAGAAATTGCGGCGTTTTGGCAAGGTTTGTTTTATTCTCGGCTGGCATAGGCAGCCGCACAAAATCCGGCCACAACTATTTCGACACCCCATCGGTGATTAAAATTACTTTTTAAAAATTCGCAATGCCCATTTTAAAAATCACAATGCTATTTTAAAATTTGCAATGCCATATTGCCAAACTTTTTCCGTTTGCCACGCTTTTATTGTTCGTCGCGTTTATCCTCGCACAAATAATCGGTGACAACGTATTCGACGATTATAGCGTCCGTTCCCGTAGATTTCGCACCTGCATACTCACTTAAAGAAGCATCAGCCGTTACGCAAACCGTCGGGTGAACGCCACATTCCGCGCAGGTAAACGTAGCGTAAACGTCCTTATCTTCGCGGGAAGGGTCTTCACCGTTCAAAATTGTAAACTGGCTTTTGTTGTCTTCCGTAATTTTGAAAGGCGACGTAACGATAACCTTTTCGCCGTTGATGTACAAAACGTGGTTGGTTTTCACCGTCGGAACTTCCTCTTCAACGCTCATTTCCAAGCCGCCGACAAACACGCAGTTCCAAATTTTATATCCGGGCGTCGTGCAAGTGGGAAGTTGTTCGTTTTCTTTATTAACGGTTGCGCTCACACAGTCGCGGTCGTCGCTTATGCCGCAATTATTTTTGCAAACGCCTTCAACTTTTACAACCTTGTCGCCTTCTTTGACAACGGTGTACTTATAGTCGTGCCCCAAAGCTTCGGTGTAATCGTACTCGCAGTACGTTCCGCACAAACCGCAGGTGTAAGAAGTATGTCCGCCTTCAAGACAGGTCGGCTCTTTAACCGTTATATCCGGAGCTCCGTCCGCTTTTTTTTCGGGAACGTGCCCGCCTTTAATATATACGGAAATATTGTCTAAACCGCAGGTTTGGCAGGTAAATAAGCAATAAATGGCGTTTTTGCAGGTTGCGTCCTCCAACTTACCGCCGTTAAGAATCATCGTTATATACTGCTCGTATTCTTCGAGGTCGAGAGCGGCCGCAAGAATGGCTTCATTATCAGAAGAATCAATCGTTCTATGGTTTACGGCAATCGGATTACCGTCTTCGTCGTAAGCGATAACGTGCCCGTCGAGCTTTTCGCCCTTGGTGATTCTCTTTTGAGTTCCGTCTTTAAGGGTGAACACGTATTCTTCGGGAACTTCGCAAGTTGCGTGATTTATCGTAACGTTTTTGATTTCGTTTTCCGTGTAAACCTCGCCGCATTTACATTTAGCGGTGTAAATTCTGTTTCCGTTGGAATCAGGCTCGGACAAGGTAGGTTCACGGTCGAACGTGTGACCGAGTTTTTCGCTGACGCCGTCGAGTTCCGTTGCGCCGCAAACAGCACAGGTGTATTTAAACGAACCGTCTTCGGTGCAGGTCGGCTCAATGATTTCGGTTTTAGAATTATCGTCAACCGTATGGTGCATAGCAACTCTTACCGTCATATACTCCGCACTACAACGCTCGCAATTCATAACCGCTTCAACGTATTTGTTGAGGTCGCAGGTGAGTTTGCCGCCGTTAAGAAGAAGAACGTTGTTTTCGGTTATCTCTTCGGGAGTAATATAGAAAATTCCGTTTTCGTCTTCCGTTCTTCCGAGGTATGTATGTTTACCTAATTCCTCGCAAGTCGGTTCTCTTTCAATCGATTCACTTTGAGATTCTTTGGTGGAATCGCTTTTCGATTCTCTTTCGGAAACGCTTTGAGATTCGCGAACAGACTGGGATTGTCTTGTGCTTTCCGAATTTTTATTAGGATTTTTCTTCGGAATTCCGCAGGCAACCGCACACAAAACAACGATTGAAATAATCGTTATTAAAAAGAATATTTTGCTAAGACCTGTTTTCATTATTCTTCTCCTTTTAGAGAATAATTATTTTTATACATTATTATATTATCACAATATATTCAAAAAGTCAACTTGTCTATAAAAAAATCTAATTTATATATATTATTTAGCGCAAAACTTGTTTCGTTTCGTAAAGACACTCCGCAATAAAAAGAGCCGCGGCGAAATTCTTCGTCGCGGCTATATTGCTTCGTTTTTTTTACTTTGCAATTTGTTTCGCGTTTCTTCTTAATCGATACTTAAAGGTGGCATATCGATTTGCGCAAAACTTAGGGTTCACAAAGAGTAAATCAACATCGGTATATCCCCGTAGGAGAGGAGGGCTCTCCTACAAAGGATATTTACTAACTTAAACGTTAGTGGTGGGTTCTTCCGGAATAGGTTTGGAAGTACGATTAGTAACTATGATTTCGCCACAAGACGAGCACAACTTACCGGTGTAAATCCATATGCAATCGTTTTCCTTGTCTTCAACTTCCCAAGTAATTTCCTTGCTGTCTTCCGTCTGGTGGTCAGTCGTCTTGGGAACGGTTACTTTGATAGTGTATTCCTCATTTTCGTAAGTTACCTTGTAAACCTTCAAGCCGGCGTCTTTGCAGGTTGCAGCAACACATTCAGCAGTAACAAGCAAGTCGTCAGTCAACACAATGTCGGTAACATCCTTATCGGGATTAGAGCATACCGTGCAAGTCTTGTATGCTACAACTTTACCTTCTTCATATTTAAGAGTAACACTATATTTGTGTCCCTTAGCAGGTACGACTTCGTCAAACTCTTTACCGCATCTCGAACACTTATATTTGTCATGTCCGTCTTCCGTGCAGGTTGCGGGCTTGCTATCATCAGCTGTACGTTCGTGGTCTGCGTAAACAACTACGGTGTAGCTTACTCCGCATACGGAGCAATCATACATTGCCTGAACGTCAGGCGTTCCATCGCAAAGGTGCTTTTCATCGCCGTTGAGAATTTTAAGCCAGCCGCCGTCTTTTGCATAATCGGCAGGAGTTATCTTCAAAGGTCCGACAACAGGAACGTCCTCACCGTTAACTTTATGGCTGTGAACGTTAGACACAGGAATTTCTTCATATACCGTATCTATAAGTTCGCCATCTTTATAGCATTCATACGTCTTGCTGCCTTTTTCTTTACAAGTAGCTTTTACCTCTTTGATTTTAACGTCGTCACAAATAACAGTCCTGGTGTGTTTAGGATTGTGCTTGCAAGTTCCGGTAAGAGTCTTATCTCCGTCGAATACATATTCATATTCGTGTTGAAGAGCAGAAACTATATTTATTTTTTGAAGTTCTCCACATTCCTTACAAATGTAAGAATCGTAACCTTCTACTTCACAAGCGGGTTCGTGATGTTCAAGAATAGGCTCGCCGTTTTCATCCTTCGGGATTACGTGGTCGCCAAGAAGCCATACGGTGTTTCTATCGTCGTGGCAAACTTTACATTCATACAAACATTGAATAGCGTTCTTGCAGTTTGCATTTTCAGGCTTTTCATCGTTAAGAATCGTCTTAATATAACCTTTGAACTCGCTATAAAGAAGTCTATCAGTGGGAAGAGCAACTTTGTTCACGCCGTCGATAACCGCAATGATATGTCCGGTCTTCTCCTGGAGCGTGAATTCCTTCTCTACGCCGTCAAGTTTGTAAATCAACTTGCCGTCGTGCTGGCAGTCAGCCTGAATCTCATCAACCACGTCAAGAATAGTTTCAATATGACCACATTTACCACATTCAACAGTGTAAGTGTACTTACCGTCGCCGGCAGGAATTTTCTTAACTATATCCGTGTAAGTGTGAGCCGTTTCTGCAAGCTCTCCAACAAGGTCGTCTTTACCGCAACCCTTGCAGGTGTAAGTGTAAGAACCTTTGGAAGTGCACGTAGCAGGTTTAGTGATAACGCGCTCAATAGAAGTATCTTCTTCGTGGTCCTTCGTAACGTAAACGGTAATCGCTTCCATACCGCACGTTTCGCAGGTAACGATTGCCTGAGCCTTAACGTCTTCCTTACAGGTAAGTTCAGCGCCGTTAAGCATCTTAATCTTTCCTTCTGCTTTCTTGGCGTCAAACTCTTCCTGAGTAAGTTTAATCGTATCGTCTTTTAAGAAATCGTTTTCGCAGAATTTGTGCTTACCAGCTACGCCGTTAACTTCAAACTCATAAGGGATAGTAACCTTTTTAAGGTCGCCGGCAGTAAGGCCGATACTGTATTTAACTTTGCCGAGCTCGTCGCATCTATCTTTCTTTCCGACAGGAGTAGAAGTATAATCTTCATCGGAAAGAACAGGAAGAGTAAACGTAATCGTGTAATCGCAGTTCTCGCAGTTACCGACAACAGAACCGGTAGCAGTGTTGCTCGGAACTTGAAGCGTTTCTTCATCGATAACGATTTCGTGACCGGGAGCGGGCTGAACTTCGGGCTCTGCGTGTCCGCAATCTTTACAGATTTTAAGAGTTTGGAACGGTTTTTCACAACCTTCATCCTTAACTTTAACGGGTTCGCCATAGTTGTGAGGAATAGTATCAGTGAAGTCGGTCTTTTCGCTATCGCCTGCGCCGTAGTCGCAGTACAAGCATTTTTCGATGGTGTAACCCTTTTCCGTACAGGTGGGGGCAACAACTTTCTTTTCGATTCTGTGCTCGGTCGTCTTTATGTACTTAACTTCGCCGCAATCGGGGCACATCATAATAACGAAACCGGGTTCAACACAATTGAAGTTACCTTCTTCGTCTTTCTCGATTTTGTGCTCTTTAAGAACTTCATATTCAGCTTCTTTATGCTCACAAGTAGCAGTGGTGGGAAGGTCTATGGTGCCGGTGGTGTTGTCGTTATAAGTAATAACGATTTTTCCGTTAGCCGTAGAAACGCCTACCACGTATTTTCCTGCAATACCAGAAGTGCTGACGGTGATTTCCTTTCCGTCAACCAAAGTGATAACGAGATTTCCGTTTTCCTCTTTGGCAGATACTATATTAGAGAGTACGCCGAGGTCTTTCGTCGTATCGTCATCGTAGATTGCGACAAGCTTGCCGTTATCTACTTTGATAGACTTGATGGTGGGTTCTTTGTCGCCACAGCCGGTCATAGTTAAAATAAGACCGCAAAGACAGCTGACAACGAAAACCATTACAAGCCATTTTGCAAACTTTTTCATTTTTAATTCTCCTTTAATATTTTTGTTTGATTTGCAAATTTTACTTACCAAAATAAACTATTCATTCAATACCATTTTCGTCCGGCACCTCCCGAATGATTTACCTTTAAAAAAAACGCCAGTAAACCCTTTTGCTATAATCTTAAACCATTTGAACGCATTTGTCAACTGTTTTAACAAATTATTTTATGTGTTTTTTGCTCCGCTTCGCACCGACTTTTTACCCCCTTCGACAATTTTACTTTCGGTTGATTTTACCGCCCCTTTTTCTCCTCCGTTTTTGCAACATTATATATAATATGTTTTATTCAAACCGAACGTTAATTTATGATTTTTTTGCCTCCGTAAAGCCCAAAAAATACTATTTTTGACATTTTGGAAAATATATGCGAAAACGTAAAACGCGCCCGATTTTCGTCCTTTTCAAAGCGGGCGAAAATCGGGCGCGCACAAGCGGCGAGTTTCGTTTTTTATGCGAATTTTTTATAGCCGAAATAACCGTTTCTTAACGCCTCTCGACACCTCTTATCGCTTCCTTTTTTTTCGTTTTTTTATTTCGCTTGGTTTCCGCCTGGCTTCCGCTTGGCCTCTTAACGTTCCTCGTTAGAGTTTCTCGTTAAAATTTTCCGTTAAAACTTTTTAAAACTTTTCGGCGCGGCTCGAAAGTCCGCAACGCTTTGAAGAACACGCCGACTTACATCAACGGAGCAAGAAACGCCAAAATGGATTTCACCACTTTTTCGTACGGTTTAAGCTTTATATCTTCGGGCGAAAGCAGGTCGCATTCGCGATCGATTAAATATGAAAAGTCTGCGTATATGTCGTTTAACAGGCTATTTTTATAAAAAAACGCACCGCACTCGAAATGGTGAACGAGCGAACGGAAATCGAGATTTATCGTTCCGATAACCGCCGAATCGTCGTCCGACAAGAAACATTTGGAATGAAGAAATCCGTTGCGATACGCGTAAACCTTGACGCCCGCCGACATAAGCGATATGCACGAACTGCGCGTCATCATATAAATCATTTTCTTATCGGGAATTTGCGGAATGAAAATTCTCACGTCAACCCCGCGCCGAGCCGCATTTTTTATCGCCGTGGTGATATTCGTGTCCACGATAAGATAAGGCGTGGCGATATAAAGATATTTATCGGAACGGTTAATCATATCGAGATAAACGTTTTCGCCGATATGTTCCTCGGTTATGGGTGCGGGCGAATCGCCGAACGGGAAAATATAGCCGTCGTCGTACATTGCGTGCTTCGGACAGATAAAGTCCTCCTCGGCAAGAGTTTTGCCGCCGCACATATTGAAAAGCTGAATAAACAGGCGAACAAGGCTATCGACGGCTTGCCCCTTTATTTTCACCGAGCAATCGAGCCATCTGCCGTACGGCCTCGTGATATTCGCGTACTCGTCGGCAATATTCGCGCCGCCCATAAACCCGACTTTTCCGTCGATTACGGCTATTTTCCTGTGGTCGCGATTGTTGTGGCTCACCGAAACCACGGGGATAAACTTGTGGAATTTCCTTGCGTCGAAACCCTTTTTGCAAAGTTCCTTATAAAAATCGGGTGACACCTTCGGCATACTGCCCACGTCGTCGTACATTATATAGACCTTAACGCCTTCGCTTTGCTTTTTGAGAAGCAGCTCCTCAATCTCGCCCCAAACGACGCCTTCGTCGATGATGAAATACTCCAAAAAAACGTACTTTTCGGCTTTTTGAATTTCTTCTTTCAGCGAGTTAAAGAACTTATAGCCGCACTTAACGTATTCGGCGGTGGAATTATCGAACACGGGAAAGGCGGTTGCGTAACGCAGGTATCCCACTATCGCTTTGCCCTTTCCGCCCTCTTCGGAAAGCCTGTTTAAAACCTCGTCCTGACGGTAATATTCGTCGTGATGCTCGGTGTAAATCGCGCAGTATTTCTTCATTTGCCGCTTACTCATTTTCACGTTACCGAACGTCAGATACATCATTATTCCGCCGTAAGGGAAAAGCAATATGAGAATCACCCAAGGCAATTTATAACAAGCCGACTGGTCCTTATTGATAATCGCGACCGTTATAATCCCCGATAAAACGGAAACCGCAACGGAATAAACGATGGGCGTAGTTTGCCCGAGCAAAAACAGCACCGCCCACATTCCCACGGCCTGCAAGATTATACTAAGCAGGATTATTGCGAATCGCGAAACGTATATCTTCGTTCTCGCCGCTTTGTTTTTTCTCGTTTTGCTTTTCATTTTCTTTTGTATTTTTCCCTTTTCGTCGTTTTTTACACTTTTTCCGTTTCGGGAGAACACTCCCTACTTTTCGCCGCCTCGTACAAAATAACGGAATTTACGTCCCGTTTTTCGCCGTTTAAAAGTCGGCATAAAAACGAAAACGTGTGGCTATAAGTCGATTATCGGGCGTTTTCAACAAAATCACCTCGTTTATTAAACACCCGTTTAATTTATATATATTATATAAAAATATTGGAAATTGTCAATATAATTTTCGGCAAAGAGCATTGCGGCCGCCGTTTGCGAAATTTTTTCGCAAACGGCGGCCGCAAAATAAATCTGTTTCAATCGGCAAATCGGCACGTTTTACTTTGCGAGCAAAGCGAAAAGTTTGTCGGTAAGCGCGGAAGCGTCCTCAACGGGAAGCCCCGCGACGAGCCTTGCGGACTGATAAAGCACGTCGGCGTAATCCGCTACGGAATCCTTATCGGCCTCATATGCCGCTTTAAGTTTTGCATAAATCGGGTGGTCGGCGTTGATTTCGAGAATCTTGTTTGCCTTAACCATTCCCTCTTCGGCGTTGGGCATTTGCGAAAGAACCTTTTCCATCTCGATGGAAACCTCGCCCTCGGACGAAAGACATACGGGGTGAGTTTTCAAAACGGACGAAACCTTAACTTTTGCAACTTTGTCGCCGAGCGCGTTTTTCAATGCGTCGAGAAGCTCCTTATCTTCTTCGTTCTTCTTATCGTCCGCCTCACTTACGCCCACGCTTTCGTCGAGAATATTTTTAAACTCTTTATCCTCGTATTTGCCGAGCATCTTAACGGCGAACTCGTCCACGTCGTCGGTGAAGCACAATATATCGTAACCCTCGTCGAGAAGTTTTTCGCTTTGCGGAAGAGCCTTAACGGCGTCCTCGGTTTTAGCCGAACCGTAGTAAATATACTTCTGCTCTGCGCCGAACGAATCGACGTATTCTTTAAGCGTAACGTACTTCCCGAGTTTTACGGATTTGAACATTATGAGGTCCTGCAAAACTTCTTTATTCATTCCCCAGCCGCTGTAAAGTCCGTATTTAAGCTGCAAACCGAAGTTCTTGAAGAATTTATCGTAAGTTTCCCTATCGTTCTTCTGCATATCGAGAAGCTCGTTTTTAATCTTCTTTTCGATATTGGATTCGATGAGTTGAAGCTGACGGTTATGCTGAATGGTTTCACGCGAGATATTGAGTTGAAGCTCGCTGTCCACCAAACCTTTCACGAAGCTGAAATAATCGGGAAGAAGGTCGGCGCATTTGTCGGTTATAAGCACGCCGTCCGTATAAAGTTTCAAACCTTTTTCGTAGTTTTTGCTGTAATAATCGTAAGGTACTCTCGACGGGATATAAAGAAGAGCTTTGTAACTCACCGCGCCCTCGACGTTAACGTGAACGTATTTCAAAGGCGCTTCGTAATCGTAGAAGTTGTCCTTATAAAACGCGTCGTAATCCTCTTTGGTCAATTCGTTTTTGTTCTTTTTCCAAAGCGGAACCATAGAGTTAAGAGTTTCCGTTTCGGTGTAGGCCTCGGGCGATTTGCCGTCCTTTCTCTCCTCTTCGGTGAGTTCCTTATATTTCGTTACGTCCATTTTGATGGGGTAACGAATATAATCGGAATACTTTTTGACGAGGCTTCTTATCTCGTATTCTTCAAGATATTTGCTGTATTTCTCGTCGTCGGTATCCTTTTTCATATGAAGGACTATTTCCGTGCCTCTTTCCGCTTTTTCGCAAGGCGTAACTTCGTAGCCCTCCGTGCCGCAACTCGTCCAGACGTAAGCCTGCTCCGAGCCGAACGCCTTGGAGAACACCTCCACCTTATCGGCAACCATAAACGCGGAATAAAATCCCACGCCGAACTGACCGATGACGTTTACGTCCTCTTTTTCCTTTGCATCCGCATTTGCTGCCTTGAAATCGAAAGAACCGCTCTTCGCTATCGTCCCGAGGTTTTCTTCGAGCTCTTTTTCCGTCATACCGATACCGTTATCGGTTATGGTAAGCGTGCCGGCATCCTTATCCGCTTTGATTTTAATATAGAAATCCTCGCGGGTGAGCCCC
>CALDMH010000188.1 GCA_937915565.1 uncultured Clostridia bacterium
AAAAAGGAGATTATTATGGAAAAATACGTTCTCGCCTGCGGCTCGACCGTAGACCTTAAAGAACAGCATTTGGCGGAGAGAAACGTCTACGTTTTACCTTTTCATTTCAGGTTGGGAGATACCGATTATAACGACGATTTCGGGAAAAGCATTTCTTACAAAGACCTTTACGACGAGATGGCTCGCGGCGTTATGGCAAAAACGAGTCAGGTTACGGCGGGGGAATACGAACAGGCTTTCGCGCCGTTCCTCGAAAAGGGACTGGATATAGTTCACGTCACGCTTTCCTCGGGAATTTCCGGTTCTTACGAATCCTGCCTTATAGCGAAAAAAGACCTCGAAGAGAAATACCCGGAGAGGAAGGTGTTCGTAATAGATTCTCTTTGCGCTTCGTCGGGCTACGGTATGCTCGTAGACCTTGCCGCGGATTATCGCGACGAGGGGCATAGCGCGGAGGAACTTGCCGAATATATCGAAAAGACGAAGCTTCGCATTCATCATTTGTTTTATTCGATGGACCTTTCCGCTTACGTTCGCGGCGGGCGCGTTTCCCAAACTGCCGGGTTCATCGGCGCGCTTTTGAAAATTTGCCCGTTGCTTCACGTCAGTCCCGAAGGAAAACTCGTTATAAGAAAGAAACTTATGGGGAAAAAACGCGCTGTTGCGGAACTTATAAGCGTTATGCTTGCCGACGCCGACAACGGCGAAAATTACGACGGACCTTGCTATCTCTGCAATTCCGATTGTATCGAGGACGCCGAATATACCCTTTCGGAGGTTGAAAAAGCGTTTCCGAAGCTTAAAGGCAAGTGCAAAATTTACGATATAGGTGCGACGATTGGCTGCCACTCCGGCAGAGGAACGGTTGCCGTATTCTTCCTCGGAAAGCCGAGAATCGGGAAGTGATTTTTGCTTTACGCCCGCGCGGTTTACGCTTTTATTATCGTTAAAATTTTCTCGTTGAAAATGCGAAATTTAATACAAATTTTCACATAGACAAATTCCGACTTTCGATGTGCGAAAATCGCCGTTTGTGTTGATAACTTTTTCTATAATGTGGATAACTAGGGGTTTTTGCCAAAAGTTATCCACATTTATCCACAGAAACGTTTGTTTGTGTGAAAAACTCAAAAAGCGAAAATGAGCGGAAAAATAAGGTAAAACGAATTTTCGGTAAGCTAAAAAACGTAGTCAAGCGTTTATGCCCCGTTTTTTCAAAAAAATTTTATTTGTATTTTCATTCGCTTTTTTAAGCGGAAAAACAAAGAGCCGCGCCTGCGTTTTCACGCAGGCGCGGCTCGATTTTTAACGACTAATTATATAAATCTTATCGACTGAATATAAAATCGGTGATGGCGAACGAAATTCATAAAACGGAATTCATAATATTCCTTAATATTAAAGAATTACGTTAATGTGAACTTTTTTACCTTTGTGGAGAACGAAACTGCCTTTTGCCTTAACTTCGGGGGAAAGGGTTAAATCGTTCACGGTGAGTTTTACGTCGTCGACGGCAACGCCGCCGCCCTCGATAAGCCTTCTTGCTTCGCCCTTGGATTTTGCAACTCCCGCGCCTACCATAATATCGAGTACGTTATCGACGCCGGCGGCGTTATAAGAGGGCATATCTTCCGCATTTCCGCCGAAAGCCGCTTTGGCCTGTTTTCTTGCCTGTTCGGCTTTTTCTTCGCCGTGAACGAGTTTGGTAACTTCAAAGGCAAGCCTTTCTTTCGCGGCGTTCATTCTTTCGTCGTTATATTTGGTGAGTTCGGCAATTTCGTCCATATCCATAAACGTGAGAAGGCGCATACATTCCGCAACCTTGCAGTCCTCGACGTTTCTGAAATACTGATAGAAATCGTAAACGGAGCATTTGTTTTCGTCAAGCCA